>DASZJZ010000049.1:0-29146 GCA_035947555.1 Thermoleophilaceae bacterium
GCGGCACGCCCGTCTGAGCGCCCGCCCCCGCGGGCACGGCGAGCAGCACGAAAAGCACGAGTCCAACGGCGCGCATGACCCCCCGCATACCCCGGAGAGGGTAGGGCGCTAACTACTTGATGACCGCGATCGTCTCCCCGATCCAGGGCACGGTGCTCAAGGTGGCCGTCGAGCAGGGCGCCGAGGTCCAGGAGGGCGCGCTCGTATGCGTGATCGAGGCAATGAAGATGGAGAACGAGATCACGGCGCCGTCAGCCGGCACGGTGGAGGAGCTGGGCGTCTCCGAGGGCGGCTCGGTGGCCACCGGCGACACGATCGCGGTCATCAAGTAGAGCTAGTTGCTCACCGCGTAGAGCCGCCATTCGCCCGGCACGCCGCGCAGGTCGTGTGGGCCGCGGTCGTCGAAGTCCAGGTCTGAGCCCACGACGAGGTCCTTGACGGTGCCCGAGACGAGGACCTCCCCGCCGCGGGCGAGCGCGTTGACGCGCGCGCTGATGTGCACCGCGATGCCGCCGACGTCGCCGTCGAGCAGCTCGCATTCGCCCGTGTGCAGGCCGCAGCGAACGCTCAACCCGAGCGCGTCGACCTGCTCGACGATCTCCTGCGCACAGCGGACGGCGGCGGCCGGGCGGTCGAAGGTCGCGACGAAGCCGTCGCCGAGCGTCTTGATCTCGCGCCCGCGGAAGTGATCGAGCAGCTCGCGCACGATCGCGTGGTGGCGATCCAGCATGTCGCGCCACGCGCGGTCGCCGATCTGGGCCGCGTGCTCCGTGGAGCCGACTATGTCGGTGAACAAGACCGAGGCGAGCACGCGCTCCGCGCCCCGCTCCGGGCGGCGGCCCGTGAGGAGCTCCTCGATCAGGTCCATCTCGGGGTCGTCGGCGCCGGGCCAGTTGTAGAGGTCAGCCCCGTCTGCCTCGACCACCCGCGCGTCCGGGATCAGAGAGGCCGCCGCCCGCGCGGCCGCCACCGGGACCAGCGGGTTGTCACGCCGGATCAGGACGAGCGTCGGCACGCGGATCGCCGGCAGCACGTCGGTCACGTCGGCCTGCGCGTTGAGGTCCACGAGCCGCCGCGCCATCAACGGGCTGACGCAGGCACGCTCGAAGCGCGCCCACCAGTCGGCAAAGCGCTGGTCGCGTGCCTGCTCCGGGGCGTACAGCTCCGCGAACCGGCCCTCGCCCCAGTGGTTCTCGATCAGGTCCAATATCTGCGCGCGGCGCTCGTCCCCCAGCGTCGCGGTGCCGGAGCCGGCGACGTTGATCAGCACGAGTGCGGTGACGCGGTCCGGGTGCGTCGCCGCGTACATGGCGCAGAGCCCGCCCTCCACCGCGCCGATCAGAGCGACCCGCTCGACTCCGACGGCGTCGAGCACCGCGTCCAGGTCGTCCATCTGCAGGTCGAGCGACGGCAGCCGGTCGACGGGATCCGACAGCCCGGTGCCGCGGCGGTCGAAGAAGATCGCGCGCGCGAAGCTCCCGTAGCGCCGGCGCGAGCGTGCGGTCTCCGGATCCTCCCACTGGAGGTCGAGATGCGAGGCAGGGCCGCCGATCATCGCGACATCCGGCGGCCCGTCGCCAATCACCTGGAAGGCGATCCGCGCCTCGCCGCTGCGCGCGTACCTCGTCGGCGGTGCTGCGAGCATCGAGGCGGTCGATTCTAGGTCCGCTGCGCCTGCGCGAGCATCGGCTCGCGGGCGAAGATGCTCCGCAGGCGCTTCGCAGCCTCGGGGTCGCCGGCGACCGTCAGCGCGCCCGTGGCGGCCGCCGAGGAAGCCCTGGTCTTCCCGGAGGCGATGTCCGCCCACGTCTCCTCGTCGGTGGTCAGGGTGACGGCGGGATCCCGGGCGCGGCCGTCATGTAGCTCGATCGAGCCGTCGTTGACTACGAAGTGAAAGGCCGAGTCGCCGACGAGGTACTGGTAAGTCTCGCTGACGCCCTTGGCGGCTTCGCGGTCGGCGAGGCCCGCCATCGCCACCGCCGGCCACCGCGCATGGAAGGTCTCTCCTGGCTTGCGGTCCCCGATGCGCCTGGCCCCCCACGCGATCAGCGGGGCCATCGCGACCGCGAGATCGCGACCGTCGTCGGTCAGGGCGTAGACCCGTCGTGCCGCAGGAGGCGGAAGCTCCTGGCGGGCGATGACGCCGTCGCGTTCCAGGGCGCGCAGCCGGTCGGTGAGGAGCTTGCGGGGAATGCCCGGCAGACCCTCGATGAGATCGGTGAACCGCCGCGGGCCAGGGGCGAGCTCGCGCACGATCAGCAGGGTCCATCGGTCGCCGGCGACGTCGAGCGTGCGTGCCAGGGCGCAGTATTGCTGGTAGCGATGCTGAGGCAATTTGGTTTCTGTTTTGAACTCGATGATATCCGGTATGAACCTGGAGCGATGCCCTCAGCCGCAGTCGACACGCCGGTCCTCTGGCACCTAGAGATCTCGCACTACAACGAGAAGGTCCGGTGGGCGCTCGACTACAAGGGCGTCGCACACGTACGCCGCGCGGTGACGCCCGCCCTGCAGGAGCTCACGGCCCGGCGCCTGCGCGCGGGCCGCACCGTCCCGGTCCTGAAGGTGAACGGGCGTACGATCGGCGATTCGACGAAGATCATCGAGGCGATCGAGCGGCGGTGGCCGGAGCCACCGCTCTACCCAGCCGATCCGGAGGAGCGCAGCCGCGCGCTGGCCCTGGAGGACTACTTCGACGAACAGTGCGGTCACGACCTGCGGCGCGTGCTGTTCGGCGACAACTTGGCGGAACCGGAGAAGTTCCTCGTGATGCTCTACGGCGCCGACGATCCCCGGCTCGGTCTGCTCAAGCCGGTGAGTCCGCTGTTCTGCCGAGTCGTGAAGCGGCGCTTCCGGATCCGGCCGGAGACCGTCGAGGAGTCGCGCGAGAAGGTGCGCGCGGCGTTCGACAAGCTCGAGGCCGACGTGGGCCCGAGCGGCTATCTCGTCGGTGAGTCGTTCACCGTGGCGGACCTGACGGCCGCCTCCATCCTTGCGCCCATCGTCATGCCGCCCCAGTTCCCGTACATCAAGCTCCACCCGGACGAGCGCACCGCCCAGTCACGGCGGTTCCGCGAATCCCTCGAGGACCGTCCCGGGTTCAAGTGGGTCGAGGAGATGTACGCACGCCACCGCGGGACGAGCGCCGAGGTGTCGGCGGCATAGCCCACCCCTACCGGTCGCAGGGAATGCTCGCGCGGCCTGGACCCGCAACGTCATTTGCCTCATGCTCCGTCTCGCCGCCGCGACGTCCCAAGGAGGGAAAGTGACGATTCGAGAGATGCTCGAGACGCATCCGCAGCCGGCCGGCCGCGATCGCGATGTGGTGGTGCGCTGCGCCGAGGCCTGCATCGACTGCGCCGCCACGTGTACGAGCTGCGCCGATGCCAACCTCGGCGAGAGCGACCTCGAACAGTTGGTGCGCTGCATTCGGCTCTGTCTCGACTGCGCAGACCTGTGCGAGTCCACGGGCCGCGTCGTGACCCGCCAGACCGCGTCCGAAGTCGGCGTTGTCCGCGCAGCGGTCGAGGCATGCGTGTTGGCATGCAGCGCCTGTCGCAAAGAGTGCGAGCGCCACGCCGAGCACCACGAGCACTGCCGCATCTGCGCCCAGGTGTGCAGCCGCTGCGAGCAGGCATGCAACGACTTGCTCGAATCGCTCGGCTGAACCGGGGCGTTCGCGGTCCAGCCGGAGACGCTTTCGCCCGATGTCGGATGAACGCATCACCCTCGTTCGGGCGTTCGCCGACGCAATCACGGAGCGCGACATCGAGACGGCTCTCGGGCTCTGCCACCCCGAGGTCGAGTTCTTCTCGATGCTGGGGCAGCTCGAGGCGAGGCCCTACCGCGGATTTGACGGCATTCGCAGGTACTTCGAGGACGTCGACGCGACCTGGGATGAATGGCGAGTCGAGGTGGAGCAACTGCTGTCCGCGCCTGACGGCCGCGTCGTGATCGTCATGTCCACGCACATGCGTGGCAAAGGCAGCGGGCTGCCGTTCGCCCAGCGAGTCGCACACGTGTGGGAGTTCGAGGACGAAAAGCTCTGGCGCGCCACCCTGTTCCGGGATCCCGCGGACGCCCTGCGAGCGGCGGGGATCGAGAGGTAGAGCGCCGCTCTTTCGGGACCGTCACCTGCTACCGGTCACCGCAGTGACCTGAATGCCGCTCGAAGTTCCTTCGCGAACAGCTGCGGCTGCTCCCAGGCGGCGAAGTGGCCGCCCTTGTCGACCTCGTTGAAGTATATGAGGCCGGGGTAGGCCCGCTCCGCCCAGCTGCGGGGCGCTTGATACTGCTCGCCGGGGAAGACGCTCACGGCCACCGGGATGGAGACGCCCTTGGCGTTGAAGAAGCCACCCTTGTATTCCCAGTAGAGGCGAGACGCAGAGACCCCCGTGTTCGTGAGCCAGTAGAGCGTGATGTTGTCGAGGATCTCGTCACGCGTCAGTTCGCCCGTGGCGCTAGCGGTCCGGTCGAGAGCAGAAACGACCGCCGCGGCTGGCTGGCCGTCGGCATCGTTGTGGTCGAGAAGCCAGGCGGCTAGGCCCACGGGTGAATCCGCGATGCCGTACAGGGTTTGGGGGCGCGCCGCCATCATCCTGGCGTATTCGACCTGGGTGTACGTCCGGATCAACTGCTCGTAGGCCCGTAGTTCCTCGGCAGAAAGGCCGGACGGCGGCGGATCGCCGGCCAGAGAAGCCTTGTCGACGTCCGCTGGAACGGTGGCAGGCATGTTGGTGTGGATGGCCAGCAATCCCGCAGGTGCTTGCAAACCCATCTGGTCGACGACGAACGCACCCCAGTCGCCGCCCTGGGCCACGTAGCGGCTGTAGCCGAGGCGGTCCATCAGTTCCGCCCAGGCTCGGCCCATGCGCTCGGGGCCCCAGCCGGTGCTCGTCGGCTTGCCTGAAAACCCGTAGCCGGGCATCGACGGAACCACCACGTGGAAGGCGTCCGATGCGCTCGCGCCGTGCGCCGTGGGATCCGTCAGTGGCTCGATGATCTTCAGCTGCTCGATGATCGAGCCGGGCCAGCCGTGATTGACGATCAGCGGCAACGCATCGTCGTGTTGCGAACGGACGTGGATGAAGTGAATGTCGAGCCCGTCGATCTCGGTAATGAACTGCGGCAGGGCGTTCAGCTTCGCCTCGCACTTGCGCCAGTCGTACTCCGTCCCCCAATAGCGTGCGAGGTCCTGCATCGTCGCGAGGGGCACGCCTTGCGAGTCGTCTGGGACGGTCTCCGTCTCGGGCCATTGCGTGGCCGCGATGCGTCGACGGAGTTCCTCCAGGGCCTCATCCGGAATGTCGACGTGGAAGGGGCGTTCGGTGGCGGTTTCGACGGTGCTACCCATGACGAACCTCCTTGCTCGTGTCTGTCGGTCAACGCAGTAGCGTGAACGCGGCTCGGAGCTCCCCGGAGAACAGCTGCGGTTGCTCCCACGCGGCGAAGTGGCCTCCCTTGTCGGCCTCGTTCCTGGGGGCGCCCCGTCAACCCGCGTCCAACACAGCCCTTCTCGCTATTTGCGACCTTTCCGGGATGGACCAGCGAATGTGGTGCGCGTTGGGTGGCGCGATCAGTCGCCGAGCCCGCGGCCGCCGTCGACCACGAGGCGTTGGCCGGTGACGAAACCGGCTGCCTCGGAGGCGAAGAAGCTCACCGCGTGGGCGATATCCGCGCGCGTTCCCATGCGGCCGGCGGGCACGGAGGCGCGGTAGGCGCTTCGGGTCTCCTCCGGGACGTGCGCGTGGCGCTCGACGGGGATGAAGCCGGGCGCGACCGTGTTCACGGTGATGCCGAGGTGCGCCAGCTCGCGTGCCCAGCTGCGGGTGAGGCCGATCTGCGCGCTTTTCGCGGTGACATACGCCGACCTGCCGGGGGGTGGGCGGTCCACGACCTCGGAGTCGATCTGGACGATCCGACCGAAGCGCCTCTCTTGCATCCCGGGAAGCACCGCGCGGGCGAGCAGCACCGGGCTCTTGACGAAGAACTCGAGCTGCGCGACGTGGTCCTCCCAGGCGACCTCGGCGAGCGGCGCCTCCGGTTGCGGACCCGTGGCGTTGAGCACCAGCACGTCGACGTGGCCGAGGCTGCCGGCCACCGCGGCCACGAGCTCGACCGCCTGGCGCTCGTCGGTGACGTCGGCGGTGAAGGCGTGGGCTACTCCGCCGTCGGCTCGGATGGCGTCGGCCACCTCGAGCGCGCCAGTACCACCATGCGCGTCGTTGACTGCCACCGCCAGGCCATCCCGGCCGAGGCGCCGAGCGATTGCGCTGCCAAGCCCGCGGGAGGACCCCGTCACGAGAGCGACGCGCCCCAGTGCCGGAGACGTCGGTGCGCTGGTGGCGATGACCTCGGCTTGCACGCCCATGTCCGCGGTAGTCACGCGCAGCCCTGCGCCGTTACGTGCTCGCGGCTGATGCGGGCCTTGGCAGGCCCAGGAGCTCTCAGGGAGCAGTTTCATGCCGCGAAAAGCACCGGCATGCCCCCAATAGCACCGGCGCGCCCCTGACGCGATACTGCAGCGGCGATATCTCAGCAAGGCCCCCACTGGCGAAGGGGGTGGGCCCCGAAGGCGCCATATCCGTTCAGGTTCATGGCCCACCCTGCCACGGGGAGCCACGTGGGCGGAGTTTCGCTGTCGGTGTGAACGCAGCACTCTGCCCGAGACTCGGTCGGCTCCTGCTGTGGGCGAGAAGGCCGCGTCCGGCCGACGGGCCCGTACGGGCCTAGTCGCTTTGTCTAAGCGCCTTGACTTCGGCGAGCAGCGGTTCGCAGGCCGGGTCAGTGCTCGCGCGCGCCTCCAGCGCCGTCGTCAGCGACTCGAACGCGACGCTGACGCCGGCCAAGCCGACGGGCAGGCGCAGCGTCTGCAGGCTTGCGAGCTGCTGACCGAGGGAGCCCAATCCCCCGATCCGGCCCGACAGGGCCGTCGCCCTGGTCCCGATGTCCCTGACGATCTGCGCGGCGGTCCTTGCCGGAGGCGCGACGAGGCTCGGCGGCGCAGAGGTGCCCCGGCTGCGCCTTGGCGCTCGGATCACGCTGACCCGCCTCAGCTTCAGCGTCGGCCGGGGCCGGTAGCGCAGTCGAAGGCGCGCCTTCTTCGACAGTGAGGTCACTCCCTTCAGGCGATCGCCGGGGCGCAGCGCGCGGGCGCCAGTCGAGCCGTGCCGGGCGCTCCCGATACCGGCAGCCGCGCCCGTCTGAAGCGCACGCGCACCGTTCGCGTGCCGAGCTTCAAGGCCCGTCCCGCGCGCTTGCTCAGCTGGAGCGGCACTAACACAGCGCCGCGCTTGGCCGTCGGCGGCCCGCTTACGCGGCCGTCGACCTCGAAGGTCCGCGCCTGCGCCGCGGCCGGGACGGCCGCCAGCAGCGCCAGCAGAGCTGCGCGCCTGGCGGGACGGCCCGCCGGGGCCCTGACCTGCCTGCAACTGAACAACATGCTGCGCGCCCCCGTCGTCTGGCTGGATGACGGAGAGCATGTTCCGCGGTCCGCCTTGGATGAGTCTTGGACGGAAATGAGTCTCGGCTCATCTGGATGACTCCGCGCTTCTCATTGCTCGCCGATGTCCTCGTGCCAGAGCTCCGGGTGCGTGTCGATGAAGCCGGCCAGCAGCTGTATGCACTCGGTCGAGGCCAGATCCACGACCTCGACCCCGCACTGGCGAAGCCAATCGATCCCGCCTGAGAAGTTGACCGACTCGCCCACCACCACCTTGGGGATCCCGAATTGGCGAACGAGGCCGCTGCAATACCAACACGGTGCCAGGGTCGTGACCATCACGGTGTCCCGATAGGTGCGCCGCCGGCCGCTGCGCCGAAACGCGTCGGTCTCGCCGTGAAGTGAGGGATCCTGCTCTTGGACGCGCCGGTTCCGGCCCCGGCCCAACAACGTGCCATCAGCAGTAAAGAGGGCCGCGCCGATCGGGATGCCACCCTCGCCGAGCCCCGAGCGAGCTTCCTGCACTGCGATCTCGAGCATTTCGCGGTCTGTCAAGGCCGAGCTAACCGGCGCGCACGACGAGCCGGTGCTCGCCGCCCCGCGTCTTCACGGTGACCTCGAGGCCGCGGTTCGTCTCACGCTCGCGCCAGCGGACGCGACGCCCGTCGAGCCGCACGGACTCGACCCGGGATCCGCGCGGCAGCGTGTGCCCGATCCACAGCGCGCCGCTCCCCGGCGGACACCCGGGACCGCCGCCGGTGTGGAACAGGCCCAGGTTGTACGGCCGGAAGCCGCTGTAGCAGTCGGTCTCGCGCTCGGCGAGCGCAGTGTCGCCGTTCTGCCGCGGTGCGAGGCCGGGCCAGCGCCGCTCGCGGATCGTCAGCTCCGCCTCCATCGGCGTCACTCCGATCCAGTGCCGGTCCTGCTGCTGGTCGTTCTCCCCGCCCACCGGGGGTGTGTCGATCGAGTCCGCGTACTGGCGCTCGGAAGGCATCCACCACGTGGCCTCGAACCGGCGGTGTCGCTCGCGCGCGTGGTCCTCAGCCCACTCCGCGGTGCGGCGGTCGCCGTTCGACCGGGCCATGTCGGCGAGGTCGTACAGGCCCCGGATCAGGTAGACGGCGTTGTCGAGCTTCTCGACGCCCATGCCACCCCGCTCGACGTTGCCCGAGCCCTCCGGCCACCCGTCGCGGTCCTCGTCGAGGCGCTCGATCGTGTAGCGAAGCGTGCGCTTCGAGAAGTCGTAGAGCTCGTCGCGGAAGCGGTTGTCGCCCGTCCAGCGCCATACCAGGGCCACCGCGCCCGGGAACTTCACGAGCTCGTCGGTGTTGAAGTTGTAGGTGCCGTCGGGCTGGCGCGAGTTGTGGCCGAACCAGATCGAGCCGTCCGACACGGCCTCGTGGATCACCACCCCGGAGCGGCCGTTGAGTATCTCCGAGATGTCGCGCAGCCCAATCAGGTGGTCCTTGATCTGCTCGAACTGGCCGACCGCCACGCTCGCGAACGCCGTGTACTCGCCCTCGGTGGCGAACATCCACGGGTAGTCGGGGAAGCCGGCGCCGACCCAGCGGGCGCAGCGCACGGTGCCGGCGGGCGGCGGGTACTGCCGGCCCTGGTCGACCCGGCGGATCTCCATGTCCTCGGCCGCGCGCGTCAGGTCGAGGATGTTCTGCTTGCCCCAGTCGACGGCGTCCTGGAGCCGCCGGTCGCCTGGCAGCGACAGCCGCGTCCAGCGCCCCCACCACTCGCGCGCGGCGACCTTCTCGCGGAACTCCCGCTCGGGGTCGCGCAGGGCGGCGCGCAACTCGCGGTGCGCCTCACCCTCACCGTGGTCGGAGCCGGCCACGGCGACCCACAGCGTCTTCGATCCGCCGCCGCGTACGGTCACCTCGTAGCGCAGCTGGCCGCCCTTCCCGCGGCCGAAGGGTCCGTCGTCCCACAGCCGAGCCTGCCCCGGTCGCGGAACACGAGCGCTCCGTCGCGGGCGTCGTACTCCGCGGTATCGGGCGGGCTGTCGCGCGCGTTCGGGGTGACGGTGTCGAAACCCCACGGGTACTCGGTCATGAGCTCCGAGTGGGCGTCGACCTTGATGGTCACGGTCCTCGTCGCCGGCGTCGGGTTCGTCATCTTCAGGCCGAAGAGGGCCGCCCGGCGGCCGTCCGGCACGAAGTGGATCCGCTCCAGTTGGAGCCCCGAGGCGGGCGGCAGGTCCATCCGCGCATACCCCCAGCCGCTCGTGAAGCGGGTCGCCGGCCCCACCCACTGGTCGTCGACGCCGAACCACACGCCGTCCACCAGCTTGATCGGCTCGCTCCACACCCCGCCCATCTCGCCCGTGATGTGCCAGCCGTTCGCGTACCAGCGTCCGTCCTGGAAGCCGATGGCGCGCGTGCGCTCGCTCGCCACGCCGTAGCGGCGGTCCTCCAGGCGGTGGGAGATCGAAAGCTCCGGCGCGGCGACGGCGGCCAGGGGCGGCGACGAGGAGCACTGCCAGCGCGATCAGCGCCTTGCGGATCACCGGGGCTTCGCTGCCCGGACCCACGGCCGGCTAAACGCGGGTCAGGTTCTCGGCGTGGATGCGCCGCTGGAAGGAGGTGTCGCGGCCTTCCGGGAGACGGGGACGCTCCTCGCGGCGCTCGAGCGCGTCGAGGTACTCGAGGTCCTCCTCCAGGAGCCGGCTCGCCTTGTCGACGCCGTGCGGAGGGCCGTGCCCGGGCACCACCGTATCCGCGGCCGTCGCGAGCGGCGCGAGCCGGGCGAGCGTGGCGCGGTAGTCGTCCAGGGACCCGCCCTCCGAGATCCACGGTATCTCCACCTGCGACAGGTAGTCGCCCACGCACAGCACCCCGCACCAGCGCGCGAACACCGCCATGCCGTCGGAGGTGTGGCCGCTCGCCGGGTGCAGTTCGAGCTCCTCGTCGCCGAGCTCCACGGAGCCGGGCACCGGCAGGGTCTGTACCTGGCCGAGCGAGAGCGGGCCCGGCCGCTCCACGTAGAGCCTGGCGTCGTAGTCGCGGAGCTGCCGCTGCGCAAATCCCGGCTCGCGGTGGAAGCGCTCCACCGTCGGCTGCCCCAGGCCCAGCGCCAGGCCCGGGAAGGCGAGCCGGCCGAGGAGGTGGTCGAAGTCTCCGTGCGTGGCTAACAAGGCGTCGGGCTCGAAGCCCGCACCGGCGAGGATCGACGGCAGCGCCTCGAGCTCCTCCGGGTAGTACGGCGAGTCGATCAGCATTGCCTCGCCGCCGGCGCGCAGCGCCACGGCGTTCGTCTGCCACATCAGGCTCGTCAGGACGAGCGCGTCCCGGTGGACCGAGACCGCCCGCAACGCGCTAGGCGGCCTTGAGCAGCTTGCCGGCCTCGCGGAAGGTCTTCACATCGGCGTCCGGCTTCTTGCCCTCGGCCTGCTCGCCGTGCCGGTTGACCCAGATCACCGGGATCTTCTGCTTGAGGCACGGCTCGATGTCGGTGGGATAGCCAGAGGCGATGTGGACCCAGTGCCGCTTCGTCGACCCGATCCGCCGCGCGCACTCCTTGAAGTGGGCGTCGTCGGGCTTGTAGGAGCGCACCTGCTGTGCGGTCACGACCAGGTCGAAGTCCGTGCGCAGGTGCCGCCGGGTCGCGCCCAGCAGCTTGTCGTCGATGTTCGACAGGATCCCCACCTCGTACTTCTTGGCGAAGCGCTCGAGCTGCGCGTTCGTCTCGCGAAACGGCTGCCAGGTCGGCACGCTGTTCGGCAGGAAGTTCGAGCGCGAGGGCTCGAGGTCCCAGCCCAGCTCCCCGGCCACCCGCACCGCCGTGCGCCGCAGCACCTCCGCGTAGAGCTCGTAGGAACCGCGCTGGATCTCGCGCTGTACTTCGACGAAACGGGGCACCAGGGCGTCGCGGTCGATTGTGAAACCGTCGCGGTCGGCCTCCCTCTGGAACGCCTCGTAGACGCCGGTCTCCCAGTCGATCAGCGTGCCGTAGCAGTCGAAGGTGACGAACTTGACGTCTTTCGGTAGAGCCATGCGGGGGTTCGATAGGGTCCGGCGCCTCGAAAGGGCGGCGCCTCCAGCGGCGGCGCATCCTATCTACCCGGCATGGATCTCCTCGAATACCAGGGCAAGCAGCTCTGACGCGACGATGCTGGGCGCGGCGGAGAAGGTGGTGGAGCTGGCGGGGCCCGCGCGGGCAGAGGCCCCGGCGTGAGCATCCTGGTCGATACCGACACGCGCCTGTTCGAGTCCGACCCGGAGACCAAGCTGATCGTGATGTGCGGTGAGATCGGCGGGTCCGCCGAGGAGGAGGCGGCCGACTTCATCGCCGAGCGCGTGTCGAAGCCGGTGCTCGCGTACATCGCCGGCTTCACGGCGCCGCCGGGGAAGACCATGGGGCATGCGGGCGCGATCGTGTCCGGCTCGAAGGGCACGGCGGCAGCGAAGGCTGACGCGCTCGAGGCGAAGGGGGTCCGGGTGGGGCGCAATCCCACGCAGGTTGCCGAGATCGCTGAAGAATTGCTCGTTGGGGCGTCCAGCCCCAAGCCCGGAGACGATCGGTCGCCCTCCGGGCGCCCTAGACGGGGCGCGCGCGTGTAGAGGACGCGGTGGAGCAGTGTCGCGCATCGCCGCCCACATGAGCAATGAGGCCGCGCTCGCTGACATCGCGGCGCGGTATCGTGGCCGCCCGTGGCCGAGCTGACCAACATCTCCCTCTCCCGCGGCGCTCCCTCGCTCGACATCATCGCCGTGGACGACCTCGAGCTGGCCGCCCAGCGGGCCTTCGAGCGAGACGCCGCGGGCTCGTTCGCGTACGGCACCTCGGCCGGGTATCCGCGCCTGCTCGAGTGGCTCTCGAAGAAGCACTCGGTCGAGCCCGACCGGCTGCTCGCCACCAACGGCTCGATGCAGGCCGACGCCTTCCTGTTCGAGGAGCTGGTCGAGCCGGGCGACGTGGTGGTGGTCGAGGCGCCGACCTACGACCGGACGCTGCTGTCGCTGACCAAGCTCGGCGCCGAAGTGTTTCCGATTCCGCTGGAGGCGGACGGCCTCGACGTCGGGGCGCTCGAGGTGGTCCTCGACGCGGGCGCCCGCCCGAAGCTCGCGCACGTCATCCCCAACTTCCAGAACCCGGCCGGCTGCACCCTGTCGCTCGAGAAGCGCCACCGGCTGGTTGAGCTCGCGCGCGAGCACGGCTTCACGATCTTCGAGGACGACCCGTACGTGGAGCTCCGCTTCGAGGGCGAGCAGCATCCGCGCATGCTCGAGCTGGACGAGGGCGGCGACGCCGTGGTCTACGCCTCTTCCTTCTCGAAGACGGTCTGCCCCGGCATCCGGGTGGGCTACCTGGTGGGGTCAAGGGAGCTGATCGCCCGGATCCGCAAGCGCGCCACCGAGACGTACATCTCGCCGAACATGGTGGCCCAGTCGATCGTGGCGGAGTTCTGCGACTCCGGCGCGATCGACCGCTCGATCGAGACGGTGAAGGCTGCGCTGCGCGAGCGGCGCGACGCCACCTGCGACGCGCTCACCCGCCACCTGCCCGACGCCCGCTTCGTCGTCCCCCAGGGCGGCTACTTCCTATGGGTCGACCTGCCGGAGGGCGTCGACGTGGACGCGCTCGCGCGGGGCGCCGCCGAGCGGGGCGTGGTGTTCGTGAAGGGCACCGACTTCCTGATCGAGGGTGGTCAGAGCTCGCTGCGGCTCGCGTACTCCGCCGTGCCGCCCGACCAGATCGAGGAGGGCATCGCGCGCGTGGCGGAGGCGTACCGGGAGCTCACTCCCACGGCTGCGTGATCCAGCTCGAGCAGCCGCGCGACCTCGGCGCGCTGCTGCGCGACTCGTTCACCGTCTACCTGCGCCACTTCGGCACCTTCCTCGCGCTTGGCGCCCTCGTGGTGGTGCCGTCGCAGCTGATCGTGAGCGGGATCGGGCTCGAGCAGCTCACCTCGGACTACGACGACACGACCGGCTTGGCGGAGATGGCGATCCCCGGGGCGGTCGCTTACCTCGTGGTAGCTCCGCTGATCACCGCGATCTGCGTACACGCGCTGCGGTCGGTGGCCGCCGGAGGCTCCCCGCGGGCGCGCACGGCGATCGTGAACGGCTTCGAGTCCTTCACGCCGATCTTCTTTGCGGTGCTGCTGGCCGCGGCGGGGATCGTGCTGGGGCTGCTGGCCCTGCTCGTGCCGGGCGTGTACCTGTTCGTCCGCTGGTTCTTCGTGCCCCAAGCGGTGGTGCTCGAGGGCGCCCGCAACGCCGGCGCGCTGCGGGCGAGCGGCAGGCTGGTGACGGGCGACTGGTGGCGGACCTTCGCGATGGTCCTGGTCGTGAGCGTGCTGACCGCGGTGGCCGGCTTCGTGCTGGCCGGCCCCCTCACCGCCCTGGCGAGCTCGACCGACCGGGCGATCTGGTCGCTGGCCGGGCAGATCGTGGCCGCATCGGTCACGCAGCCGTTCGCGTCACTCTTCTCGACGCTGCTGTATTACGACCTGCGCGAGCGGAAGCGGGCGGCGCTGCGGTAGGCACGCGGGGACCGCCCTCGGGCCGCTAGCCCGGCGCGCTGCGCGCGCGTCCGACCGGATGCACGTGCGACGTCAGTTCGCCGTCCAGCAGCGCGTGCACGGCGAACCCCGCCGGCTCGGGCACGAGCCTCAGCCCCTCCTCGCAGAAATCGAGGCGCGCCTGCATGTACGTGCTCGGCGCCGTCAGCACGGCCCGGCCGGCCAAGTCGCCCGTCACCGGGCGGTGCACGTGGCCGCCCACCAGCCGGCGCACCTGCCGGTGGCGCGCCAGGACCTCCGCGAGCGCGCGCCGGTCCTCCGCGACGAGCCCGGTCGCGTCCAGCGCCGGGATGCCCGTGACG
The DNA here is from genome assembly GCA_035947555.1 of Thermoleophilaceae bacterium. Lineage (GTDB taxonomy): Bacteria > Actinomycetota > Thermoleophilia > Solirubrobacterales > Thermoleophilaceae > JACVRW01. Next base: position 14,279 of record DASZJZ010000049.1, read on the forward strand.
AGCGGCGGATGGTGCATCGCGATGATCGTCGGCACGTCGGGCACGGCGGCCAGCTCGGCATCGAGCCACGACAGCCGTTCGTCGTCGACCGCGCCCGGGTCCACTCCCGGGCAGGTGGTGTCGACAACCACGAGCCGCAGCGGACCGAGGTCGACCGCGTACTGAACCGGCTCGCCGCCGGCGCCTTCGAGGCCGAAGTGGCGACGCAGCGCGGCGCGATCGTCGTGGTTGCCCGGCAGGACGTAGAGCGGCACCCGGAGCGGCGCGAGCAGCTCACGCACCTGCTCGTACTCGGCGTCCGCGGCGTTCTCCGCGAGGTCGCCGGAGACGAGCACCGCGTCCGGCCGCGGCCGCAGCGCCTGAACGGACTCCACCGCGGCGGCGAGCGCCGCCACCGGATCGTGTCCGCCCCAATGCGCGCCCACGTGCAGATCGCTGAGCTGAACGAGCACGAAGGGCACCGTCAGACGACTGCCTCCACGCTCGGCCACGGCTGGCGATGCTACCCGGGCCGGTGCTCGCCGCCCGGGCCCGGCGAGAACCTGCCCAGCCGGTCGACGATGATCGCGTCGACCTCACGCGAGCTCGACGCGTAGCCCGCCACGGCCGGCACGAAGTGGCACCGCTCCAGCGTGTAGAGCACGAGCGGCGTGCGGGCTCGCACCGTGGCGGTGCGCCGCGCGGCGTGCATCAGGGCGATCTCGCCGAAGCCCTCGCCCGGGCCCATGGTGCGCACCTCGCGCCCGTCGCCGATCACCTCCGCCTCGCCCTGTTTGATGACGTAGAAGCTGTCGCCGTCGTCGCCCTGACGGAACACCTCCTCCCCGGCGCCGACCTCCGAGTGCCCCACGTGCATGGCGAGGTTCTCGATCGCCGGCATCGGCAGCGGGCGAAGCATCCCCACGCGCTTGAGCACCTCGATCTCCTCGTCCCGGCGTGCGATCGAGGCGTCGATCGCCTGGAGGCGCCGCCAGGCGAGCAACACCGCGGTGGGCGCCACGAGGCCGAGCGCGACGAGGGCGCCGCGGATCCCCACCAGCTCGATGACGAGCGGGGTGACCAGCGACCCGAGCGCCACGGTCAGGGCCACGAGGCTCTCGAAGGAGCCGAACACGCGAGCGAGGAGCTCCTCCGGCACGAGTCGCGCCGGCAGCGTGAACGCGCCGACGTCCACGAGGGCGTTTCCGACACCGATCACGCACATGAACCCCAGAACCGCCGGCTCGTATGGGAAGGCGCCCGTCAGGACCAGCGGCAGCCCCCACAGCGCGACCCCGACCGCCTCCACCGCGGCCAGCCGTCGGCCGCTCACGGACATGGCGGCCCCCAGAGAGCCCGCGACCGCACCGGCCCCCACCGCGGCGGTGAGCAGGCCCACGCCTGGATCCCCGGTCTCCAACAGTTCGATCGCGACGACCACGAGGAACACGTTGAGGGCGCCGCGCGTGAAGGTCTGACTCAGCGCCAGAGCGAGCACGAGCCCAGCGCTCGGGTAGCGCTTCAGCGCCCGGAAGCCCTCCACCGTCTCGGCCGCGATGCGTCGGAGCGGCTGGGGAGCCGGGCGCGGCGGCCCCTCGTATGAAAGGCCGAGCAGCAGGAGGGCCGAGCAGAGCGCCAGCGCGGCGGCGAGCGCGAACACCGCGGCGGGGCTGCCGACCGCCAGCAGAAGGGCGGCCGCCAGCGGTCCCAGGAGCGTGCTGAGCGAGTCGATCAGCCCGCGCACCACGTTCGCGCTCGTGAGCTCGAGCGGGGTCATGCACAGAGCCGGGATCAACGCCGAGTGGGCCGGGCGGAAGACGGTGAAGGCGGCGGTCGCGACCACGGCGAGCGCGTACACCGCGACGATCGAGGCGTCGGCCGCGAGGAGCAGCGCGGCGGCGGCAGTGGCGACGGCGCGCACGATGCACGACCAGAGGAGCACCCGATCACGCCGCAGGCGGTCGGCCAGCGCGGTGCCGAGCGGGACGATCAAGGCGGCGGGCGCAGTCCGGAGGAACGCCACGACGCCCACGGCGGTCGCGCCGCCGTGGTCGAAAGCGACCACCCCGAGCGCGACGGTGAACGCCCACTCCGCCGCGAAGGTGGCGCCGAACGACAACTGCGCACGCAGGAGATTCGGGCTGCGCCCCGTCACCGAGAAGGCGCGGGTGCAAGCGCCACGCCAGCTACGACGCGAAACCGACACCTCCGATTCGATCACCGGCCGGGGCGCCGGTCAAGGCCTGCTAGGCCGGCTGGCCCGCCGCGTCGGGCTGCTGGGCCTTCAGCACCTCGCGTGCCTCCTCCAGCGTGCGCCGGTTCACCAGGTGCGTGGCCAGGCCGTCCTCGCCCACGCGGATCCCCATCCCGAAGCGCATGTCGACCTCGACGCCGCTGTCCACGCCCCTTCCTCGGAAGCGGATCGCCGCGAATGCGCAGGCCTCGTCGTCCTCCACGTGCTCCACCTCGATGCGGAATACCTCCCAAGGCGCGTGCATCTGCTTCCAGAAGCGGATGGCCTCGCCGTGGCCGCAGTACTCCGCCGAGAGATCGGGAAAGACGCCCGAGGTGCTGATCGCCGCGTTCGGGTCGAGCAGGCGGAGCCAGGCGTCGCAGTCGTCGCGGTTCCACGCGTCATAGCCGGCCAGGAGCTTCTCCGAGTTCGTCTGCACGCCGCTCATGCAACCACACGCAGGTGCCGGAACGGCCGGCCGCGCAGGTCTCGCACCACGGCCTCCACGAGCCGCTCCTCGTCGCGGACCTGGCCGTCGGTGACCGCGTCGATCAGGCCGCGCTTGCGCTGCAGCAGCTCGGACATCGTCTCGTCGATGGTGTCCGGCGCGAGCAGGTACCAGGCGGTCACGGCGCTCTCCTGCCCGATCCGGTGCAGCCGGTCCTCGGCCTGGTCGTGCCGGGCCGGCGTCCAGTCGAGCTCCAGGAAGGCGACGTTCGACGCGCGCGTGAGCGTGATCCCCTGTGACGCCGCCTTCAGCGCGCACACGATCAGCTGTGGGCCGTCCTCGCGCTGGAAGGCGTCGACCGCCTGCTGGCGCGCCTGGGCGGAGTCGGACCCGAGGATGTGCACCGCGCCGGGGAAGCGCTCGAGCACCGCCTTCTGCGTCGCGATGTGCTCCGCGAACACCACGATCGGCTCGCCGGAGGCGAGGAAGTCGTCGATCCAGGCGAGCGCCGTGGGGAGCTTGCCGGTGACCGCCAGCTGGCGGAGGTGGTTGAGGCGCACGAGCTGCTCTGCCCGCAGCGCCGCAGCCACCTTGGCGTCCATGGTGCGCAGGTCGAGCGGAAGCGACTGCAGCCAGGCGATCACGTCCTGCTCGGCGAGCCGGTACTCGTGCTCGTTCGAGAGCAGCACCGGCACGGTGTCGTGGCGCTTCGCGGGCAGCTGCGGCAGGACCTGCTTCTTCGTACGGCGCACGTAGCAGTGCGCGCGCAGGTTCCAGTGCAGGCGGTCGTCGCTTCCGGCGGCGCGGAAGCGACGCGTCAGGCGGGCGCCGCTGCCGAAGTCCCGCAGGCGGCCGATCACGCGCAGCTGCGAGACCAGCTCCTCGGCTCGGTTGAGCACCGGCGTGCCGGTGAGGGCCAGCCGCAGAGCGTCGTCCGGCATCCGTCCGGCCAGCTCGAGCGCCGCCTTGGTCCGCGCGGCGCCGGGGTTCTTCACGTAGTGCGACTCGTCGAACACGACCGCCGTCGGGTGCCGCGCCGCCAGCCGCTCCAGGTGCGCCTCCAGGATGTCGTAGTTGAGCACCACGATCTCGGCCTCGTCGGCCTCCTCGGTCCAGCCCGTTTCGGCACGCCCGTCGAGCACGGTCACGCTCCGGTCCGGCAGCCAGTGCCGGCTCTCGCGCTCCCAGGTGAGCTTCATGCTCGCCGGACAGACCACCACGGCTGGGAAGGCTTCGTCCCACTCGAGCGTGGCCAGCGCCTGCACCGTCTTGCCGAGGCCCTGCTCATCGGCGATGAAGGTGCGCCGCCGCGCCAGCGCGTAGCGCACGCCGGCGCGCTGGAACGGGTGCAGCTCGCCGCCGAGCACCAGGCCGTCGAGCTCGGCGTCCTCGGCGTAGGACAGCGCCACCGTCTCCGCGGCGCGGTCGTGCTCGGTCTGCAGCTCGTCGATCAGGTCGCGAGCGCGTTCCTCGACCTCCACCCCGGGGTGCTCGCGGAGAAACTCGGCGAAGGCCGGGGCCAGCGCGGGGTCGCCCGGCACGGCGATCGCCCAGCCGCCGTCGCGCTTGAAGAAGCGGCCGTGCAGCGGCACCGGGTGGGCCTCCGGGAGGCGCTTGTACTCGCGCAGCGGCACCGGGTCCCAGCGGGTTTGGAGCATCAGCCCGGGCTCGCCGTCTTCGCCGATCTCGAGGCTCAGCTCGGCGCCCGCCGGCTCGCGGCCGGCGCGGAGCTCGCGCGCGCAGTGGCGGGCGAGGTCGTCGAGCTGAAGCCCCTCGAGCTCCCTGAGCAGGTCGGCGCTGCGTGCGTCGAAGGGGAGCACCAGCCTCCCCTCGCCGACGGTCTCGGCGTGCGCCAGCTCGGCGGGCGGATCGCCCGAGATGGTGCGCAGCACGAACGCGCCCTCGCCGCCACGCGACACCACCGTCACGAGCGCCTTCCAGCGGCCCGAGTCGGTGAGCCAGGCGAGCACCTCCGGGGCGGGGCTCAGCTCGGGGAAGCGCGCCAGCACCTCCTCGACCGCCCGCCCCAGGCGCGGGTCGGCGGGCACGCGCCAGTGCTTGCGGCGCCAGTCGAACCAGCGCCGCGGCAGCCGCTTGACGGCCTCGTTCAGGTCCTCGTCGAAGGGGAAGTCGAAGACGAGCTCGGGCTCGCGCGGGTTGTCGGCGAGGAGCCAGACACGACCCCCGCCCTGCTGGGTGGCCTCGGACATCGAACCTTCGAGACTAGTCGCGCGGCGAGGGTTTCGCGCGCTTTCGGCGCGATCAACGCCCGTAGCGCTCCTTGCCGAGCACGAGCTGATCGGGCAGCGCCGTGCGGGCGGGCGGCGAGGGATCGGCCACGACGGACACCGTCTCGGCCACGCTGCGGGTCACGGAGTGGCTCGAGCCGTCGGTCTCCAGCACGATCTCGTCGTCGCCCGCGCTCGCGAGCGTGGCCTCGAGCCCGGGGTGCAGGCCGGTGTCCTTCAGGTAGTGGAGCAGGTCCTCCGCCTCGTTCTCGAAGCGCAGCACGCGCACGCTGGCGCCCTCGGCCACGTCGGCGAGCGGTACGCCGGTCTCACGCGCGCCCTCGAAGATCGGGTGGCCGTGGGGGCAGGTCTGGGCGTCGCCGATCGCCTTCAGCATGCGCTCCTCCACCACCGGCGACATCCAGTGCTCGAGCCGCTCGGCCTCCTCGTGGACCTGGTCCCAGGGGATGTCGAAGACGTCGGTGAGGAAGCGCTCGATCAGCCGGTGGCGGCGCACGATCTGGGAGGCGTGCTCGCGGCCGGAGTCGGTGAACTGGAGCCGCTTGTCGGACCCGCGCGTGATGTAGCCGTCGCTTTCGAGCCGGCCGATCATCTCGTGCACCGTGGGAGCCGACACCTGCATCGCCCGGGCGATGTTCGCGCCGGTGATCGGCAGACCTGCCTCCTGGAGCCAGTAGATGATCTGGAGGTACTCCTCCTCGGCGACGGTGGCGTGGTCGTGCGACATGGGGCAATCGTAAAGGCCCGGCCGCCGCCCCCGCGAGCGCTCACTGGGCCGGTCCGCGGCCAATAGAGTGCGGGGCGTGCAGATCGGCCCCGGGATCCGCGTGCTCGTGACCGGCGCCTCGCGGGGAATCGGCGCGGCCGTGGCGGATGCCTTCGGCCGGCGGGGCTGCGAGGTCGGGCGGGTGTCGCGCTCGGGAGAGCTGGCCGCCGACGTGGGCGATCCGGACTCGATCTCCGCCGCAGTCTCTTCGTTCGGCGCCGTCGACGTGCTCGTCGCGAACGCCGGCATCGCCCACTACCTGCCGTTCAAGGACATGCCGCTGGCGAACGTCGAGGAGCTCACGCGCGTGAACTGGATGGGCACGGTGCACACAGTGCGTGCCGTGCTGCCGGGCATGCTCGAGCGGCGGGGTGGGTGGATCGCGATCGTCTCGTCCGGCGCGGGCATCCGCTCGTTCCCGGGTGCGGCGGCCTACGGCGCCACCAAGGCGGCGCAGCGCGGCTTCGGCGAGGCGCTGCGCCACGAGCTGAAGGGCAGCGGAGTGGGCGTGACGATGGTCTACCCCGGCCAGATCCGGAGCTCGCTGCACGATCACGAGAAGGAGCGGATGCCGTCCTGGTACCAGCCGGAGCGCACCTCGCCGCCGGAGCCGCTCGCCGAGGCGATCGTGGCGGGTGTGGAGAAGGGGAGCCGGGAGGTCTTCTACCCTCGCAACGTGCGCCTGCTTCGAATCGCCCACGGGCTGCAGCCGGGCCTCGCCGACGTCGTGCTGAGGCGGATCATGGACCGGAGCGCGGCGCCGTGAGCCTGCCGCTGTCGCCGCCGATCCAGCCGCAGCTCGCCAAGAGCGCGCGCGACCTGCCCTCGGGCGACGGCTGGTGGTACGAGCCCAAGTGGGACGGCTTTCGCACGATCGTGTTCCGGGACGGCGACGACGTGCAGCTCCAGAGCCGCAACGGCCGGCCGATGAACCGCTACTTCCCGGAGATCGTGGAGCAGGTGCTGGCGCTGCCGTCGGAGCGGCTGGTGCTCGACGGCGAGATGGTGGTGACGGTGGACGGGATCCAGGAGTTCGACCTGCTGTCCCAGCGCATCCACCCGGCGGCCTCGCGCGTGGAGCGGCTGCGGCAGGAGACCCCGGCCGACCTGGTGGCGTTCGACCTCCTGGCCGAGGGCGACGAGACGCTGCTCGACCTGCCCTATGTCGAGCGCCGCTCGCGGCTCGCGGCCGTCGTCGGCGGTCCCGTCCAGCTGACGCCATCGACCTCCGAGCCCGACGACGCCACCGAGTGGCTGGCCGGCACGGGCGAGGGCGTGATCGCCAAGCGGTCGGACGCTCCTTACCGGCCCGGGGAGCGCACCGGGATGGTGAAGATCAAGCGCGTGCGGACCGCGGACACCGTGGTGATGGCGTTCCGCTTCGGCAAGGAGGAGGGCACCGTGGGCTCGCTCATCCTCGGCATGTACGGAGACGACGACGGCGAGCTGCATGTAGTGGGCCACACCTCGAGCTTCCGGGCGAAGCAGAAGCGCGAGCTGCTCGAGTTCCTCGAGCCCTACCGCACCTACGAGCGCGGTGCGGGCGAGCCGAGCCGGTGGAAGTCGGAGGAGGAGCTGGTCTGGGAGGGCCTCCGGCCGGAGCTCGTCTGCGAAGTGGAGTTCGACCACATAACCGGCGACCGAATCCGCCACGGCGCCAAATTCGCCCGCTGGCGGACGGACAAGGAACCACGCGAATGCGTGCTGTCGCAGCTGCGGTCGTAGCGGCGATCGCGCTCCTCGCCTGGCCCGCTCTGGCGAGCGGCCAGAGCTATCAGGTCCCACCCGACAACCCGTTCGTGGGCCAGGCCGGAGCGGCGCCCGAGGTGTACGCGTACGGCTTCCGCAACCCATGGCGGTTCTCCTTCGACCGCCAGACCGGCGACCTCCTGATCGGCGACGTCGGAGGGGGCGCGCGCGAGGAGCTCGACTGGATCGGTGCCCGTGCCGCTGCGGGACGCAACTTCGGCTGGTCGTGCCGGGAGGGTACGGTCACGGGGCCGAATCCGGATCGTTGCCCGCCGGGCACTAGCTTCGTGGAGCCGCTCTTCGAGTACGCCTGGTTCAGTGGAGCCGTGATCACCGCGGGTGTCGTGGTGCGCGACCCGGCGCTCCAGGGGCTGACGGGCCGAGCCCTGTACGCGGACTTCGGCGCCGGTGAGATCCATTCGGTCAGGCTCACGCCGGGCGCGCCGGACAACCGGTCGACGGGCGCGAGCGTCCCGAACCTGGCCTCATTCGGGGAGGACGCGGCCGGCCGGGTCTATGTCGCGAACCTGTTCGGCAACGAGGTGCACCGCCTCGCTTCCGCCGGCCCGGGCACCCTCTCGTCGACGCCGCTCACCGGTCCGTGGGACGGCCCGATCGCGATCGCGACAGTTCCGGGTGACAGCGAGCGGCTGCTGGTGGGCGAGCGGGGCGGACGCGTTCGGCTCGTCGTCGGCGGCGTGGCTCAGCCTGGCGCGATCGCAACGGTGCCGACGCCGCCCGGGGTCAGCACAGGCGGAGAGCGCGGCCTGCTCTCGGTGGCAGCCGCCCCCGACTTCGCCGCCACCGGACGGCTGTACGTCTATTACACGGACTCGGACGGCGATATCCGCATCGACGAGTTCACGGCGGGGGTGCGGCGCGAGATCCTGAGGATCGAGCACTCCAGCTTCGGCAACCACAACGGCGGCCAACTGCAGTTCGGACCGGACGGTTGTCTATGGATCACCACGGGAGACGGTGGCTCGCAGGCCGACCCGCCCAACAACGCCCAGACGCTGACGAGTCATCTCGGGAAGCTCCTTCGCATCGATCCCGACCCGACCGGCCCCGTATGCAGGCCCGTCGCGTCCCACGACGCGCCAGTGACCCCTGCGGCCGGCATCACGGCCGCTGACCCGCCCCCGGCGCTGCGCGTGCGCGCCAAGCAGCGCCAGCGCGTGCTGCGTCTGCGTGGTGCGGTCGCCTACGCGCGCTGCAGCGAGTCGTGCCGGCTCGCCGCCCGCGGCCGGCTGCGGATCGGCCGGGCGTCGTACCGGATGAGGCCGCTCGGCCGGGCGGCCCAGGCCGAGCGTCGCGTGCGCCTGAAGCTCCGGCTGACCAAGCGCGGCCGGCGCGCGCTCCGGCGCTGTGCCCGCCGTGGCCGCCTGCGCCGGGCGTCGGTGCGTCTCCAGCTGCGTGCATCCGACGTCGACGGCCTGAGCTCGCCGATGGTGCGGCGAATGGTTCGGGTGCGCCGCTAGGCAGGGTCAGCGCGACGCGAGGATTGTCAGCAGGTCGGCCGGGGAGATGACGTCGATACCGCGCTCCTCGAGCCACGCGCGCAGGTCGGGGTCGTCGAGGAGGTGTGCATCGCCCGTCACGATGGCCTCGACTCCTCCGGCCAAGGCGCTCGCCACCACCGGGGCGTCATCGGGGTCCCGGACGGCCACCTCGACGTCGACCGAGGGCAGCAGCGGAGCGAGGAGCACCAGCGCCTCACGCACGTCCTCCTCGCTCAAGCCGTAACGGGCGAGCTTCGGCCGGCGAAGCACCTCCGCGATCTCTTCGGCGAGATCCCACGACGCCACCGCTTCTATTGCGCCGGACCGGAGGGCCGCCAGGACACGTCCAGGCGGCCCCTGGGGACGAATCAGTCCGGAGACCCAAACGTTCGAGTCAAGGACGTCCCGCAGCGCGAGCCCTTCGCACCTCGGCGACAGCCTCGGCCACGTCGCGATCGACGTCCTCTTGCGTCCAGTCCTCCGAGTCCGCCGCGCTCTCGCGCTGGCTCAGGAGGGCGTCGAACCGGCGCGACCACTCGTCCGCCTCGACCGCCCGAACCCCATTTCGCTCCAGCCACTCCTCGACCGCCTCCCGAACCACGGCGGCGACCGTCGACCCGCGGCTGTCCGCGGCTCCACGCAGCCTGGCGAGCTGCGCGTCGCTGAGGTAGATGTTGGTGCGGCGCATCGCTCATACATCATACACCGCCACCTAGCACCTGCGGTAAGAACAGGGCGAACGCCTCGGCGTCCTCGCCCGCAGCTGCCAGCAGCGCGTCGTCGCGACGGGCCAATTTAATGACTACCCCGCCGGAGAGCCTAGGACGTGTCGCGAGCCAGCTCGGCGAGGCGCCGCTCCAGGAAGGCGCGCTCCGCCGGGTTCTCCGTCAGCTCGCGCGCGCGTGTGTACGCCTCGGCCGCCTCGTCGCGGCGGTCCAGGCGGCGCAGCAGGTCCGCCCGCGCCGCGTGCAGCAGGTGGTAGCGCTCGAGCAGCCCTCCCTCGAGGCCGGTGATGAGCTCGAGGCCGCGCTCGGCCCCCTCGGTCATCGCCACTGCCACGGCGCGGTTTAGCTCGACCACCGGCGAGGGGTCGATTCGAGTGAGCAGCCCGTAGAGCGCGGCAATGCGGCTCCAGTCGGTGCGCTCGCCGGTGTGCTCGGCGGCGATCAGCGCTTGGAGGCCGTAGCGTCCAGCGCGGCCTGCCGTGGCGGCCCGAGCGAGCGCCACGCCCTCCGCGATCTCGTCGCGGTGCCACAGCGAGCGGTCCTGGTCCTCCAGCAGCACCAGCTCGCCGGCCTCGTCCACGCGGGCGTCGCGGCGCGAGTGGTGCAGCAGCATCAGGGCGAGCAGTGCGCGCACCTCGCTCTCATCCGGCATTAGCATGAGAAGCAGGCGGGCCAGGCGGATGGCCTCGTCGCACAGCTCGCGGCGCACGACGGCGTCGGAGCTGGTGGCGAGGTAGCCCTCGTTGAAGATGAGGTAGAGCGCCGCGAGCACTGAGCGCAGACGGTCGGGCAGCTCGTGATCGGGCGGCACCTCGTACGGGATGCGCGCCGCCCGGATCTTGCGCTTGGCGCGCACGAGGCGCTGCTGCATGGCGCTCTCGCCGACGAGGAACGCGCGGGCCACCTCCGGCGTCGATAGGCCGCCGAGCGTCCGCAGCGTGAGCGACACGCGCACCTCCGGCGCCAGCGCCGGGTGGCAGCAGGTGAAGAAGAGGCGCAGGCGGTCGTCGGGCAGCGACGTGTCCGGCAGGTCCTCGTCGGGCTCGCCCGGCATCACCAGCTCCAGCTCGCGCAGCTTCTCCTCGTAGCGCCGCTCGCGGCGGAGGCGGTCGATCGCGCGGTTGCGCGCCGTGCGCACGATCCAGGCGCCGGGGTTGTCCGGCAGCCCGTCCCGCGGCCAGTGCTCGAGCGCGACCACGAACGCCTCCTGCACCGCCTCCTCGGCAAGGTCGAAGTCGCCGAGGATGCGAATCAGAGTCGCGACCGCCCGTCCCGACTCGCGCCGGAACAGGCGGTCGACAGCCTCAGCGGACGCTCCTACGGCCGGGCCTCCGCCCGCGCCTCGTTCGAGTGCAGGTCCGACCCGGCGGCCTCGTAGTCCATCACCGGTCGCACCTCGACGGTTCCGCCCGGCATCGGGATCCGCTTCGCCCATGCCAGGGCGTCGTCGAGGTCCTTGCAGTCGAGCAGGTAGTAGCCGGCGAGCTGCTCCTTGGTCTCGGCGAACGGGCCGTCGGAGACGATGGGCTCCCCGCTCTCCTGGATCTGGACGGTCGTGGCGGCGGAGCTGGGCTGGAGACCCTCGCCACCCAGGTGCACGCCGGCCTCGATCGTCGCGCGGGTGTAGTCGTCCCAGGCCTTCATGCTCTCGGCCTGCTGTTCCGGAGTCCTGTCGGCGAAGCGTGTCTCGTCACCGATCAGCGCGAGCAGGTACTTCATGGGGTCGAACCTCCCATCTCGGGGCGGCGCCTTTCGCCGCGTTCACCCTAACGACGAACGGCCGGAGCCGGGATCGACAGCGCGTGCGATGAGTTTCTCCATCGCGCGCGGTCTCAATGGGAAATAGAGTTCTTTCCGGCGCTGTCCCGCGCCCAACCTCCGATCCCGGTGCTCACGCCGCCGGCTCAGTGGAGGCAAAGGGGGCTCCAGCCCTCGGGAGCCGGTCGGATGTTGCCCTTTCCGGCGGGGCACCGCGAGCGTGAGTCGTGGCGCCGCCGCCTGTGGACAAGGAGCATTCGGATGACCAGGCAGAAATCCTTCAAGCGCCTCGTTCGCGCTCGGATGGAGAAGACGGGCGAGAGCTACACCGCCGCCCGGGCCGTGCTGCTCGCCGGCTCGCAGCCCTCCGGAGCCGAGCCGCCGCCGCTCGCCACCTCGGACGAGGAGATCCGGCGCAGGACGGGACGCGGCTGGGAGGAGTGGTTCGACCTGCTGGACGAGTGGGGCGCAGCCGAGCGCCCGCACCGCGAGATCGCGCGCCACGTGGCCGAGCAGCTCGGGATCGAGCCGCTCGTGTGGGAAGCGCAGGCGGTCACGGTGAGCTATGAGCGCGCCCGCGGGCTACGGGCGGTCGGGCAGCACGCGGACGGCTTCAGGGTGAACGTCTCGAAGACGGTCGCCGTGGCGGTCGAGCGGCTCTACGACGCAGTGGTCGACGAGTCGCTGCGAGCGCGCTGGCTGCCCGAGGGCGAGTTGCGCGAGCGCACGTCCACCCGGCCTCGGTCGGCGCGCTTCGACTGGGGCGAGGGCGACACGCGGGTCCACGTCGCGTTCGACGCCAAGGGCGACTCGAAGAGCACGGTCGCGCTGGAGCACTCGCGGCTGACCGACGCCGAGGAGGCCGAGCGGATGAGGGCGTTCTGGCGCGAGCGGCTGGCGGCGCTCAGCGCGGGGCTCGAGCGAGGCGGGATCGACGCCTGAAGTGGAAAGTGGTCGCCGGCGAAGGCGCTCGGCCTCAGGACCAGTCCTCGACGGCCATCTGCTCGGGGTCGGGGATCTCGAACGGGCCCTCCTTGGGCGTGCCGATACGGAGCGGGTTGCCGAACGGGTCGCGCAGCCCGCAGTCGGTGCCGTAGAAGCGCTCGGTCGGCTCCTCGGTGAACTCGACTCCCTGGGCCTTCAGCTCCTCGTACGTCTTGTGCACGTCGTCCACGGCGATGATCCCCGCCATGCCGGCCGCGCCCTTCGTGACCAGTTCGCGGATTTGCTCGGCGGTCGCCTCGTCATAGGCCGGCGGGGCCGGCTTCTCGAGCAGCAGCTGGAGGTCCTGGCCGGGGTAGTTGACGGTCAGCCAGCGCATGAAGCCGAGGTCGGCGTCGGTGTTCAGCTCGAACCCGAGCTTGTTGACGTAGAAGTCGAGCGCCACGTCCTGGTCGAGGACGAAGACCTGTGTGTGAGTGATCCTGTTGGGCATGCGAGCGAGGCTAACCCTCGCGCCGCGCGCTCGCTTCTCCGAAACTGCTCGGTCTCATCCAGGCCTTCATGAAGCAGGCCGGCACCGCCCTGAGGTCGGCCGCGCGCCACCTGTAGGTCGTGGGCGGGTCGCCCACGATGTCGCTGAACGTGCGGCTGAAGGTGCCGAGGCTGGTGAAGCCCACGTCGAAGCAGATCTCGGTCACGCTGCGGTCGGTCTCCCGCAACAGGAACATCGCCCGCTCGACTCGGCGGCGCTGGAGGTAGCGATGAGGCGTCTCGCCGAACGTGTCCCGGAAGACGCGAATGAAGTGCGCCTCGGAAACATGGGCGATGCGGGCGAGCGTCGGGATGTCGAGCGGCTTGGCGTAGTCGCGATCCATGGCGTCACGGGCGCGCAGCATGCGGCGGTTGGACTCCTCGACGGCTCGGCTCACGTTCGGCTCCGGGTTCGGTCCCACATTCTGTCGCCTGGGCGAGGTTGCTCCGTCAGCCGCGAAGGCGTCAGCATGTGGCGCGTGGCGGAACTCGAAGTCATTCAGGCGGATGTGACGCAGCTCGAGGTCGATGCCATCGCCAACGCCGCGAACACCGAGCTGAAGCATGGCGGCGGTGTGGCGGGGGCGATCTCGCGGGCCGGCGGGCCGGACGTGCAGCGGGAATCGAACGAGCGGGCGCCGATCGGGCTTGGCGAGGCCGTGGAGACGACCGCTGGCGACATGCCCGCCCGCTGGGTCATCCACGCCGCGACGATGGAGCTGGGTGGGCCGACCTCGGCCGAGATCATCGAGCGCGCCACGCGGTCGACGCTCGCGAAGGCGGAGGAGCTGGGCTGCCGCTCGCTCGCGCTCGTGGCGTTAGGGACCGGCGTGGGCGGCTTCCCGGTGGACGAGGCGGCGCGCCTGATGGTCGATGCGGCGCGCTCGCACCCCGGGAACCTCGAGCGGATCGTGTTCGCGGTGCACGGCGCGGAGGCGGAGCGGGCGTTCCGCGAAGCGGTTGGCTGAGGGCGGCTCGGGCGAGCGCTCCGGCGCGGGCGGCTCGGGCGAGCGCTCCGGCGACCGGCGCGGCTCCGAGCACCACGCCCTCGTCGCCCCCGACTCGTTCAAGGGCACCTTCTCCGCGGCCGAAGTGGCGGGCGCCATCGCCTCCGGCCTTCGCGACGCCGGCCGGGAGGCCGAGGAGCTCCCGGTCGCCGATGGCGGCGAGGGCACCATGGACGTGCTCCTCGCCGCGCTCGGCGGCGAGCGGCGCACCGTCGAGGCGAGCGATCCATTCGGCCGGCCGGTCCGGGCGACCTTCGCCCTCATCGACGACGGTCGCACGGCCATCGTCGAGACCGCCCAGGCCAGCGGGCTCAGCCTGGTCGAAGAGGACGAGCGCGACGCCTGGTCCGCCTCCACGCGCGGGACCGGCGAGCTCATCGTCGCCGCGACCGAGGCCGGCGCCGAGCGCGTGATCGTGACCGTGGGCGGCTCCGCCACCACCGACGGCGGCGCCGGCGCCCTCGAGGCGCTCCGGGACGCCGGCGTGAGGGTCGAGCTCGACGTGCTCTGCGACGTCCGCACCCCCTTCGAGCTCGCGCCAAGCGTCTACGGGCCGCAGAAGGGCGCCGATCCCAGGGTCGTCAAGCGGCTCGAGGGCCGCCTCGACACCCTCGCGAGCACCTTCCGGCGCGACCCGCGCGGTCAGCCGATGACGGGCGCCGCGGGAGGCCTCTCCGGCGGCCTGTGGGGAGGGCAAGGCGCCCACCTCCTCCACGGCGCCTCGTTCGTGCTCGACGCGATCGGCTTCGACGAGCGCATGCGCGCCGCCGCGTTCGTGGTCACCGGCGAGGGCCGCCTGGACGAACAGACGCTCGAGGGCAAGGTCGTCGGGGAGTTGGCCACACGCTGCCGCCAGAACGGCGTGACCTGCCACGCCATCGTCGGCTCGATCGGACTCGAGCCGTTCGAGCAGCGCATCCTGGACCTCGCCTCGGTGACGGAGGCGACCACTCTCGACGAGCTGCGAGCGGCCGGGCGC
>DASZJZ010000050.1:0-7493 GCA_035947555.1 Thermoleophilaceae bacterium
AGCGACTCGATCAGCTGGTTCGCCATCGCGAGCTCGCGGTCGCTCGTCTGCACGTCCCCGTCCGCCGACGCCAGCTCGTCGACCGAGTCGGCCGGGATCACCTCGTCGGCGAACAGCATCGTCTCCATCGCCAGCGCGCCGTTGCGCGGGCGGATCGCCACGAGGTGCTCCTTCGAGCGCAGCACCACGCGCGCCACCGCCACCTTGCCGGAATCCTCCATGGCGTCCACCAGCAGCCTGTAGGCCTTGGCGGCGCCGGTGTCCGGGGCCAGGTAGTAGGGGTGGTCGTAGTAGATCGGGTCGATCTGCTCGAGGTCCACGAAGTCCTCGATGTCGATCGTGCGGGTCTTCTGCGGCTCCAGCGCCTCGAGCTCCTCCGGCGCGATCGTCACGTACCGGTCGGGGCCGATCTCGTAGCCCTTGACGATCTGCTCGTAGGGGACCTCCTCGCCGTCCGGCCCCACCCGCTTCTGGCGCACGCGGGCGCCCGACTCGGCGTCGATCTGGTGGAAGCGCACGGTCTTCTTCGACACCGCGCTGTACAGCTTCACCGGGATGTTCACCAGCCCGAAGCTGATTGCGCCGCTCCAGATGGCTCTTGGCATGCCTCCAAATCTACTGCGTGCCCTAGCACGGCCCCTCCTCGCGCACGCATTCCTGCGGGTCCTTGTCGGGCCGTAGGCCCTTGAACGAAGGAGCGCGCATGGTGCCGCTCTTCGTCCACTCGCGCAGCTCCACCTCGGCCACCAGGCGGGGCTCCACGAAGATCGTGCCCTTGGGCGGCTGGCGCCCCGTGAACGGCGAGTCGGCCCGCCGCAGCGGCTCGAGCTCGCGCTGCACGAGCGCCAGCGTCTTCTCGGTGAAGCCGGTGCCCACCTTGCCGGCGTAGACAAGGCTCCCGTCCTCCACCACGCCGGTCACCAGCGAGCCGAGCGTGCGCTGGCGGTTGCCCTCCCCCGGCGTCCAGCCGCCGATGACCACGTCCTGCTCGCAGACGTTCTTCACCTTCAGCCAGCCCGATGACCGCCGCCCGGGCTCGTAGGGACAGTCGAGCCGCTTCGCCACCACGCCCTCGATCCCGAGCTCGCGCGTGGCCTGGAGCAGTGCGCCGCCCTCACCCTCGTGGTAGGCGGGCACCCGCCAGGCGGGCCCCTCGAGCTCCAGCGCCTCGAGCAGCTCGCGCCTTTGGTCGTAGCGCAGTGGAAGCGTCGAGCGGCCATCGAGGTAGAGCAGGTCGAAGGCCACGTAGGTGACGGGGATGTCGCGCATCCGGCGCCTCACGGCCGAGTCGGAGGCGAGGTGCATGCGGCTCTGCAGGCGCTCGAAGCTTGGGCGGCCCTGCTCGTCGAAGGCCACCACCTCGCCGTCGAGGATGACCCGCCGGGCGCCGAGCGCCCGGGCCAGCTCGCGGACCTCGGGGTAGCGCGGCGTGAAGTCGCTGAAGTTGCGGCCCTGCAGCTCGATGTGGCCGTGGTCGCAGAACACAACCGTGCGGATGCCGTCCCACTTGACCTCGAAACCCCACTTCTCCTCGTCCGGCGGCAGCCGGCCCGAGCGCGCCAGCATCGGCCTCAGGCGGTCCGGCATCGGCTCGTAGCCGGGGTCCTCGGGCGGGTCCATGCGGTGGATGAGCCAGTCCTGGCCGCGGGTCTGGAACAGCGCGTAGCGGCCCTTGAGGCGGTCGCCGTGGAAGGTCGCGATCACCTCGTTGTCGCGGAACTTCTCGGCCTCGTAGGTACCCCTGTCCCAAACCAGCATTGTGCCGGCGCCGTACTCACCCTTCGGGATGTCGCCCTCGAACTCGAGGTACTCGAGCGGATGGTCCTCGGTGTGCACGGCCAGGCGGTTCTCGTCCGGATGGGCCGGGACTCCGCGCGGCAGCGCCCAGGACACGGCCACGCCGCCGTGCTCCATGCGCAGGTCCCAGTGCAGGCGGCGGGCGTGGTGCTCCTGGACGACGAAACGGGGCTGCTGTGCGTCGCCGCCGCGCTCGCCGCGTGGCTCGGCGGTCTTCTCGAAGTCCCGCTTGGCGCGGTACGTGTCTAGCTTCTCAGCCACTCCTCGCGCGAGTTTCGCAACTCCACGATCGAGTGGTAGACCGCCTTGGCCCCGGCGTCGCGCAGCTCGGCCTCCGAGAACCCTCCGGTCAGCACGGCCACGGTGGCGATCCCGGCGCGCTTCGCCGCCTCGCAGTCCCAGGTGGAGTCGCCGACCATCACGGCGTCGTCCTCGCCGGCCTTCTCGAGCGCGGCCTTCACGAGATCCGGGTCGGGCTTGGTGGCCTCCACGTCGCCGGACGTCGTCCAGCCGTCGGCGAGCTCGCGCGCGTCGAGCAGGTCGAGGTAGTGCTCCACCTCGTCGGGCTTGGCGGAGCTCGCCAGCACCACGTCGTGGCCCCGCTCCTTGAGGTCCACGATGAGGTCACGCGCCCCCTCGAGCGGCTCCACCTCCTCGATCAGGGCCATGTAGAGCGCTTTCTCGGCGGTGCGGATGTCGTCGCCCTTCTCCTCCTCCACGGTGTCGCCGCAGAGCGCCTCGACGAGGTGGTCGCCGCCCATGCCGATGTGGCGGTGGATGCGCCACACCGGCAGGAACTCGCCGTGCTGGCGGAAGGCCCGGTACCAGGCGATCGCGTGGTGGTAGTTGGTGTCGACGAGCGTGCCGTCTACGTCGAGGATCGCGGCGGTGGTCATGAATGTGGAGCTTCCCCTCGTATGAGTGTCTACGTGTGCGGCGAGGACTAACCACTTCCCCGCCCGGGTCGATGCAATCCGCGGATGCTTCGCAGCTACTCCCTCACGTGCGGCCTCGTCGTGCTGGTCGCCATGCTGGCGCTGGCCCCCAGCGCCACGGCGGTCCCCGCCTGCAGCGCCGCGGGCGCCACGCCGGCGCATGCGTCGAAGCGCACCGTGGTGCGGGCCACGCTCTGCACGCTGAACGCGGAGCGTGCGCGCTACGGACTGCCTGCGCTCCGGCTCAACAGGAAGCTCTCGAAGGCCGCGCGGCGCCATGCGCGCGACATGGTGCGGCGCGACTACTTCTCGCACGACACGCTCGGCGGCGGCACCTTCGTCGACCGCATCCGGCGCACCGGCTACCTGAGCCGGGCGCGCAGCTGGTCGGTGGGCGAGAATCTGGCTTGGGGCACCAATGAGCGCTCCGCCCCGCGGGCGATCACCGACATGTGGATGAACAGCGCCGGCCACCGGGCCAACATCCTGAGCTCCTCGTTCCGCGAGGTGGGGATCGGACTGGCGCTGGGCGCGCCGAACGCGGGCGGGCAGGCGGCGACGTACGCGACGGAGTTCGGCTCCCGCCGCTGACTCTCCGGCACCGCCTCACAGACCCCGCGCCTTAGGCCGCCACCTCTTCGAGCTCCCGTGCGAGCTCCCGCGCCTTCTCGATCGCCTCCGACTCCGTGTCCCGCTCGATCAGGTCGAGCACGCCCTCCTCGATCTCGCCCTGCAGGTCCGGCCACGCCTCCGCGTCGTCGCCCAGCTCGGGCAGCACGCCGGCGATCGTCAGGCCGCCGTCGAAGCGGTCGAACACGCGCGGGTCGATGTAGGAGCTCCGCGCCACCGCGGGCGTGTTGCCCAGGTAGTGGGCCACCTCCTTGATCGCGCGCGTCTTGGCGCGCTTGCGCGAGCTCTTGCCGCCCTGGGCGGGCGCCGACACCGCCAGGGCCACCGCGGCCAGTACCGTGCCGCTCCAGGTCCGGAAGTCCTTGGCGCTGAAGTCCCCGCCGGCCGCCTCCTTGACGTACTCGTTGATGTCGGACGACTTCGCGTCCACCCATCGGCGGCCGTTGCGGTAGGCGAGCAGCTCCGCGCCGCCCCCGCGCCGCCGCTTCAGCTCGCGCACCACGGCGGCCACGTCGGGATCCGCGATCGACTGCAGCCGCCGCTGGCCGCCCTTTGCCTCGTAGTCGAAGATGACTCGGTCATCCGAGAGGGTCACGTGCCGCTTCTGCATCGTGGCGATGCCGTAGGTGTCGTTCTCCTCGGCGTAGTCCTCTGAGCCGATCCGGAAGAAGCCGAGGTCGAGCAGCCTGACCGCGCAGGCGAGCACCCTCTCGCGCGGCATGCCGTCGCGGGCGAGGTCCTCGGCCACCCGGCGCCGGAGGCGCGGCAGCGCGCGGGCGAACGTCGTCATCGACTCGAACTTCTCGCGGTCGCGGCGCTCCCGCCAGAGGTCGTGGTAGCGGTACTGCTTGCGGCCGGCGGCGTCCGTGCCGGTGGCCTGGATGTGGCCCAGCGGGTAGGGGCAGATCCAGACGTCGTCCCACGCCGGCGGAATGGCCAGCTCACGGATGCGGTCGATCACGGACGGCTCGGTGATGCGCTTGCCCTCCTCGTCGAGGTACTCGAAGCCCTTGCCCCGCCTCCGCCGGTGGATCCCGGGGCCGGAGCAGTCGACGCGTCTCAGCCGTGCCACGCCGCCACTGGTGCCCGCCAGCGCGACCGGTCAATCCTCGGGCGTGCGCCAACGCGCCGAGCCGTCAGAGCAGCGTGCTGCGCAAGCGCTCGAGCATCGAGGCGTCCCGGGCCGCTGCCGCGCGCGTGCGGAGCGCCAGGTCGAGCGTGTCCCCGCCCGGCAGCGCCACCGCCCCGCCCGCCTCCTCCACGATCAGCTGCGCTGCCGCCACGTCGACGGAGCGGATCTCGCGGAGGGTGATCATGGCGTCGAGGCGTCCGGCCGCCACGAGGCACATGGAGGCAGCCACCGAGCCCAGCACGCGCAGGCGGCGGGCCTCCAGGCCCGCGATCGCCTCCGCGGCGCCCGCCACCAGGCCCGGGCGGGCGGTCTCGAGGCCTAGAACCTCGAGCGGGCCGGACTCGAGTGGGCCCAGGGGCGCCCCGCCAAGGAACGCCCCCTCACCGCGCACCGCCCACCAATCCCGCGGCGGGTCCAGTTCCGCCACGTAGCCCACGTCCACGTCGCGCATCCGGGAGCCCGACGCCACCGCGATCGAGACGCAGGCGAACGGCAGCGCCCGTTTCGCGTTCATGGACCCGTCTACCGGATCCACCACCACACGCACGGACCCGCCCTCCTCGCCGCCGTTCAGCAAAACCTCGCCCCGCTCCTCGGAGACCGCCAGCAACGGAAGGCCAGACCCGGACAACACCGAGAAGACCGCATCCTCAGCCGCTCTGTCGACGGCGAGCGTCGTGTCGCCGCCCTCGCCCTCGCCGTGCGTCACCGACCGCGCCGCCGTGCTCGTCAGTCCGCTCACGGCGTCTCGCGCGGCGTGCGCGGCGCGGCGGCAGCGGCCGAGCCAGTCGTCGTCGGCGAGGGGCATCCGCGGCGTATCCTAGATCCGCATGCCTGCCCTCCTCGACGGCCTGAACGCGAGCCAGCGCGGGGTCGTCGCGCACACCGGCGGGCCGCTGCTGGTAGTGGCCGGGCCCGGCACCGGCAAGACCCGCACGCTCACCGAGCGCTACGCCTGGCTGGTGGAGCAGGGCACGGCGGCCGAGTGCGTCCTGGCGATCACCTTCTCCGAGCCCGCCGCCGCGGCCATGCGGGCGGCCCTCGAGGATCTCCTCGACCGTCCGTATGAGGAGCTGAACGTCCACACGTTCCACTCGTTCTGCGTCCAGCTGCTCCAGGACGAGGCGCTCGAGGCCGGCGTCGATCCCTTCTTCTCGCCGGTCACGCCGGCCGACCGGCTGGCGCTGCTGCTCGACCGGATCGACGAGCTGTCGCTGCGTCACCACGAGATCCGCGGCAACCCGGCGCCGCTCTTGGGCAGCTTCGTATCGCGCATCGACCGCCTCAAGGAGGAGATGGTCTCGGCCGAGGAGGTGCGCGCCTGGGCGGAGCAACTGCCCATGGACACAGACGCGGCCCGCGCCCATAACTGCCGCGAGCGCGAGTTCGCCCGGCTCTACCGCGACCACGACCGGCTGCTCGCCGAGCGCGGGGCGCTCGACTACGGCGACCTCGTCCTGCGCGCCTTCCGCCTCCTCCACGAGTGCCCCCACGTGCGCGAGCGCACCGCGCGCCGCTTCCGGCACCTGCTTGTCGACGAGTACCAGGAGGCCACCCGCGCCCAGCGCATGCTGCTCCACCTGCTGGCCGACGAGCACGAGGGCCTGACCGTCGTGGCCGGCGACGACCGGGTCGCCGACGAGCTGCCGAGCGCCGAGATCGCCCGGCTCGACCGCAACGTGCGCTCGGGGCGGCGCATCCTCGATGCCGCCGCGGCGGTGAACCCGCCGCCGCGGAGGGTCACAGGCGCCAGCGGCGGGCGCGTGCGCTTCTGGCGCTGCCGCTCGGAGCGCGCTCAGGCGCAGGCGGTGGCGGCCGAGGTGGAGCGCCTCCTCGACGGCGGCGTGCCCCCGGAGGAGGTCTGCGTGCTGGTTCGCTCCGTCAAGAGCGAGGCCGCCGTGGTGGCGGCGGCGCTCGAGGAGCGCGCCGTCCCCTTCCGCACCTGCGGCGCCGCGGCCTACTTCCAGCGGGCCGAGGTGCGCGACGTGCTGGCCTGGCTGCGCGCCCTTGCAGATCCGAACGACTCGGGCGCCGTGGTCCGGGCGCTGAGCCGCCCGCCGATCGAGCTGCGCTCGGTCGACGTGGCCCGCCTCACCCAGCTCGCCCGGCGGCGCAAGCTCGACATGCCGAGCGCAGTGGCGGCCGCGCTCGAGGGGCCGCAGCTCTCCGAGGAGGGCCGCGACCGCGCCCGTGCCTTCCTGCGCCTCTACCGCTCCGCGTCCGCCGCATTCGAGGACCGTCGCCCGGACGCGTTCGTGATGCGCCTGATCGAGCGGATCGGGGTGCGCCGCCAGCAGGTGTTCGCCACGCACGCGGATACGGTCGAGCGGCTCCGCAACATCGCCAAGCTCCCCGAGCTCGCCACCGCCTATATGCGCCGTGAGCCGCAGGCAACCGCCCGCGATTTCGCCCGCTACCTGGCCGCCGTTGCCGAGTCGGGACTGCGCGAGGACGAGGCGGTGGGCCAGCCCTCGGCGCCCGCCGTGCCGGTGATGACCATGCAGGCCGCGCGCGGGCTGGAGTTCGACCACGTCTTTGTGCTCGGCCTCTCCGCAGCCGCCATGCCCGGGCCCTACCGCCCGCGGACCGGCGACGTGCCGGACGAGCTGCGCCGCTCGCCGCGCCCGGACCACGAGCTGGAGATGCGCCGTCTGCTCCACCTGGCGATGACCCGCGCGCGCAAGGGGCTCGTGCTGGCCTGGCCGGAGGAGGCGCAGCGCCCCTCCCCCTTCTACGAGGAGGCCCGCGCGGCGGTGGACGTGGAGGAGGAGCTGTTCGAGGAGGAGCTGTTCGGCCCCGCCGAGGGCCTCCACTCCACGTTCAGGCTGATGCGCGATGAGCTGCTCGACACCGTCGCTCGCGTTGGCGGCCGGCTCGGGGAGATGCGGCTCGACACCTACCTCGACGTGGACCAGGCGATGGCGCGCTACCTCGAGCTGATCAAGGTCGCCGCGCTGATCGAGCGAGCCCGCGAAGGGCAGCCGCTCGAGGCCGCGCTG
>DASZJZ010000051.1:0-8971 GCA_035947555.1 Thermoleophilaceae bacterium
CGTCATCTCCACGAGCTCGCCGATCTCCTCCGGCGTCGGCTCGCGGTTGTGCTTCTGCATCAGCATCCGCCGCGCGCGCGCCACCCGGTTCATCCGCTCCACCATGTGCACGGGGATCCGGATCGTGCGCGACTGGTCGGCCAGGGCACGCGTGATCGCCTGGCGGATCCACCAGGTCGCGTAGGTCGAGAACTTGAACCCACGGCGCCAGTCGAACTTCTCGACCGCGCGGATCAGGCCCAGGTTCCCCTCCTGGATGAGGTCGAGCAGGGTGAGCCCGCGCCCCGTGTACCGCTTCGCGATCGATACGACCAGCCGCAGATTCGCCTCGATCAGCGCGTTCTTCGCCGACATGTCGTTCTGCTCGATGCGCTTCGCCAGCCGCACCTCGTCCTCGCGCGTCAGCAGCGGCACGCGCCCGATCGAGCGCAGGTACAGACGTACGGCGTCCTCGGCCCCCTGCTCGGGCGGCGCCACCGGGATCCCGGCCGTGATGACCCCGCCCTCGTCGTATAGGTCGGGTGCCTCCAGCGGCTCGCCATCCGGGCCGAGCTCCTCGCTCTCCTCCTCCTCTTCCCTATCGAAAGCGCGGTCGCTCATGCGGTCTGGCCTATGCCGGTGTCGAGCTGCGTGCGCACGCCCTGCAGCGCGGCCGCCAGGTCGCTCTTGCGCGCGTGGTCGCCGAGCTGCTCGGCCCGGCGAATCTCGCGCTCGAGGCGCCGCCTCTCCAGTTGCAGGATGCTCATACGCAGGACAGTTTCCTCGCTCGGCGGCTTCCGTGCGGCAGTGTGGACCACTTCGTGCACCAGCCGGCCGAGCGCGGGCTCGCTCTCCGGGAGGTCGGCAAGGGGGTCGTCGAAGTGCCGGGCCAGGTGGTCCCGGGCACGGCGGGTGACGTCGGACGTGAGCTGGTCATCCGTGGGTTCGGAAAGGTAGCGCCGTCCGAGGTCGCCGCTCGCGACGCAGCGCACCAGGAACTCGCGCTCCGGGCCCAGGGCGACCTCACCCGCCGACGCCCCGCCGGGGAACGCCGGGCCGGGATCGCCTGAACGAACCGGCGCCGGCCGCGGTGCCACCGGCGCCCTGAAAGCCGTCCGCACATGGTGATCGGGCACGTCGAGACGGTCCGCCACCTCACGGACCAGCTCGTCGCGCAGTTTGCCCTCCCTGGTGTGCTCGGCGATCAACCGGGCCGCCTCCTCGAGTGCTCGGTCTATCCCGGTCGGAGTGTCCCGATCAGCATCGGCAACTACTCGGCGGACCTGAAACTGGATCATCGGCACCGCGCGGTCCAACCGGCCCCGGAACGAGTCCGTCTCCCCCGCGGCGATCAGGTCGGCGGGGTCCTTGCCGGCGGGCATCTCGACCACCAACAGCTCGGCGTCGCCGACCGTACGCGCGGCGCGCAGCATGGCCTCCTGACCCGAGCGGTCGGCGTCGAGAGCGAGCACAACCTTGCGAGCCGTACCCGCCAGCTGCTGGGCCTGCTCGGAGGTGAGCGCGGTACCCATGATCGCCACCGAATCGCGGATCCCGGCCTGGTGGAGCGCGAGCACGTCGGTGTAACCCTCTACGACCACGATCCGACCGCTCCGGGTGGCGGGCGCGTGGGCCAGGTGCAGCCCGAACAGCTGCCGGCCCTTCACGAACACCTCGTTCTCCGCCGTATTCAGGTACTTCGGCCCCTGCCCCTCGCGCATCGCCCGCGCGCCGAAGCCGAGCACCTGCCCGCGCCGATCCGTGAGCGGGAACATGATGCGCCCGCGGAAGCGGTCGTAGATGCCGCCCTGCCGGCCCCGCTGCGCGAGCCCGGCGTCCAGCAGCTCCTGCGGGCGGAACCCGCCCTCCTGGGCCCCCACGATCATCCGGTCCCAGGCGCTCGGCGAGTAGCCGACCCGGAACTCGCGCAGGATCTCCTCGGAGAGTCCCCGGCCCGCCAGGTACTCGCGCGCCCTCCGCGCCTCGGACGATTCGAACAGGTACTTCGAATAGAAGCCCGCCGCGCGGTCGAGCAGCGACCGCAGCCGCTTGAGGTGCTGCCTGCGTTCCTCCGCCCCGGGGTCCTCGTTCTCCCGCTCGAGATGCACCCCGTAGCGGTCGGCGAGCAGCTCGACCGACTCGACGAACGTGAGCCCCTCGATCTGCTCGACGAACCCGATGGCGTCGCCCTTTGCCTGACACCCGAAGCAGTAGAAGAGCTTCTCGGCGGCGTTGACGGAGAACGACGGCGTGCGCTCGTCGTGGAACGGGCACAGGCCGGTGAAGCGCGAGCCGACCCTGCGCAGGTCGGTCTTTGTGCCCACCAGGTCGACCATGTCCACGGCGTCGCGCAGCCGGTCGATCGAGTCGCGCGTGAACAAAGCCATCAGAGCTGCACGAACGCCTTGATCGCGAAGCGGTCGGTCATCCCGGCGAGCCAGTCGACCACGCGCTGCTCTTCTGACGTGTCCGCCGTCAGCGGCGGGGGCGGGTTCTCGACGTAGTGGTCGAACAGCCCCCGCACCATGCTCTCCACGCGCGGCTTCTCGGGCTGCGCGGCCGGCGCCAGGTAGACCCGCTCGAACATGAACTCCCGAAGGCGAAGCATCGCGCCGCCCACTTCCTCCCCCTGCACGATGTCGCCGGCCTGCTCGGAGCGGTCGAGCAGGTCCACGACCAGTGTCTCGATCCGCTCGGACCCGGTGGAGCCGAGCAGCTCGATCTCCGAGCGCGGCAGATCCTCGAACCGCAGCACGCCGGCCCGCAGGGCGTCGTCGATGTCGTGGTTGATGTAGGCGATCCGGTCCACCACCCTCACGATCCGACCCTCGAGCGTGGCCGGCTCCGACGCCCCCGTGTGGCGCAGGATCCCGTCGCGCACCGGCTCGGTCAGGTTGAGCCGTTCGATCCGCTCCACCACCCGCAGCGAGTGCTCGTTGTGGCGGAAGGCGTGCCCCCAGCGCGAGCGCACACAGTCGTCGAGCACCGCCTCGCCGACGTGCCCGAACGGCGGATGCCCTAGATCGTGGCCGAGGCCGATCGCCTCGGTCAGGTCCTCGTTGAGACGGAGCGCGCGGGCGACGTTGCGGGCGATCCCGCAGGCCTCGAGCGTGTGGGTCAGGCGGGTCCGGTAGTGGTCGCCCTCGGGCGCGAGGAACACCTGCGTCTTGTGCTTGAGACGCCGGAACGCCTTGGAGTGGACGATCCGGTCGCGGTCGCGCTGGAACGGCGTGCGGTGGTCGGAGTCCTCCTCCGGCAGCCCGCGCACGGCCGGGTACGAGCGCGTGGCGAGCGGCGAGAGCTGCTGCTCGTACCGCTCGATCCGTTCTCTGAAGCTCGAACGTGCAAAGGCCTGGGCCATGCCCCGGCGAGCCTACCTACCGCTCGCCCGCCGCCTGCTCGGCGAGCGACTGGAAGCCCGCCGCGCTGTTGTAGAGGTGGTAGAGCAGGAAGCCGCGCGCGAACCTCGGGCTGCAGCGCGCCTGGAGCGTGTCGTAGGCCACGTCGTCGTGCAGCGTCACGCCCTCCCGGCGCGGCCCGGCGGCCACCTCCTGGAGCCGGTCGACCGTGTTCCAGCGTTGGTGCGCGGGCGCAGCCCGCCACTCCCGGCATGTGGCGGTCTGGAGCCTTGCGTCCGGGCCCAGCGGGCCGTCCGGGCGCGCCGGCCCGTTGTCCTCGCCGCCGCCGCACCCCGCCACCACGGCGGCGGCGCAGAGCACGGCGGCGAGCCTCACAGCCGGTCGCGGAAGGGCGCGCAGCTCAGCGTGGTGCCGGTCCGGACGCAGAAGTCCGTGAACGGCGCCGTGATCCGCGACCGTGCCGACGCGGTCGAGCCCAACGGCAGCGGCAGCCCCGGCGCCGGACCGCTCTGGGCCGAGCCGGACGGCTTCGGCGGCGTGCGGAACCAGGGGCAGGCGTTCGGGTCGTAGTTGTCCGACGCGATCGCCCCCGCGCAGCCCAGCAGCTCGGCCGACTGGGTGGGGTAGGTGGCGCCCACGCTGGTGTTGTCGCAGTTCGACGGCAGGATCGGGGCCGGCGGCGAGCTCGTCACCTCGCCGTTGTCGAACCAGCAGTTGTCCTCCTGCTGCGGGGCGTCGTCCCACCAGAAGTCCACCCCGTTCGGCACGCGGTCGCCGTTCGGGGCGAGTCCCATCACGTTGCGGTGCTGGCGGTTGCGGTGCGAGACCGAGTTCGTGCCGCTCTGCTCCGAGAGCGCATCGGGGACGTGGAACAGCATCGTCCCGCGGCGCCAGTTGTCCCACATCCGGTTGCCGCGGATCTCGTTGCCGTTCCCGCCGGCGATCATGATCCCGGTCCCCACCGGCACCGGCACGCGCGGCTCCACGTCCGAGCCGGACTCATAGGAGTTGAAGTTGTTCGAGTAGATGTTGTTGTTCTCGAACACCGCGCTGTCCTGCGGGTAGCCGGGATGGCCGCCGGCGAAGAACGAGTCGGTCGTGATCCCCGTGCTGTTGTCGTAGAAGTTGTTGTTCACGACGCGGGTGGCGTTGCCCATCGTGCCCGAGTAGCCGATCGTGTTGTGGTGCACGTCGCAGCGCGTGATCACCTGGTTCAGGCGGCGGCTCGGCTCGACGGTCTGCTCGCCGGTCTCCGGCGCGGCGCCCGGGTAGACGCCCGCGTCGCCGTGGCCCATCGCCTCGCAGTCCTTCGTCACCCCGTGGTCCGAGGTGAAGGTGAGAGTGCCGTACTCCTTGTTGTAGAAGACCTTGAAGCGGGCCAGCAGATAGCCGTCCGCCTCGTGCACATAGATGCCGTGCTCGGCGGCGTGGGCGAAGGTCATGTTGCGCAGCACGAACCCGTCGGCCCGGTCGGCCCGGATGCCGACGTCCTTGATCGGGTCGGCCGGTCCGCGCAGCTTGGTGCCCTTCGGGTCCTCGGCGACGTCCACGACCACGTCGCCCGCCTTCACGCCGGAGCCCTCGATCTGAAGGTTGCACCGGACGCAGGCACCCTCGTCGGGGATGCCGCGCCGGTCGGCCCGCGGCGGGAACGGCACCGCCTCGTCGGTCAGCTCGCGTCCCTGCACGAAGATCAGGTTCTGGTCGTTCGGGCAGTTGACCTGGTAGCGGTAGGTTGCTGCGCCCTGCCCGTTCTCGGACTCCTCCTCGTACTGGACGCACTTGGGATCGTTGGTGGGCTTGCGGCGTGACGGCTCCTCGAGGTACACGCCCGGCATCACGACCACGCGGTCGTTGTTGCCAGCCCGGTTCACCGCCGCCTGGATGTGGCGGAACCTGCAGCGCTGCTCGAGCCGCCGGTTGACCCGCCGCAGCCGCCGCGCACCCCGCTTCGAGAGCCGCTTCGTGCGTGCCGTCGGGCGGACCTTCCAGCCCTTCCGGCGGGCGCTCCGGATCGAGCGCATCGCCCGGCGCAGCGAGTTCGACTTGCAGACCACGTACGTGTCGCCGCGCGCCCTCCGCCGCAGCGCCGACGCCAGTGAGCGCGCCTTCGGCACCTTTCCGCCCGCGGCCGGCCGCACGCTCGTGTCGGGCGCGGGATCGGGCCAGTACGAGCTTCGCTCGACGTGCCCGACGGCCACGCCCGTGGCGATCGCCAGCAGAGCGGTCACGGTTGCCAGAACGATGAGCAGGCGGCGCGCGATCATGGGCGGGGAACCTACCGTTTACGCGCGCGACGAGGCGTCGATTGCGCTCTGCGCCGCCGCCACGCGCGCGATCGGCACGCGGTACGGCGAGCAGCTCACGTAGTCGAGCCCGGCCATCTGGAAGAACGCGATCGACTCGGGGTCGCCGCCGTGCTCGCCACAGATGCCGAGCCCGAGCTCGGGCCGCGCCTCCCGGCCCACCCAGGCGGCCAGCCGCACCAGCCACCCCACCCCGGGCTGGTCGATCGTCTCGAACGGGCTGCGGCCCACGATCTTCGTCTCCACGTAGCGGTTCAGGAAGCGGCCCTCCACATCGTCGCGCGAGAACCCGAGCGCGGTCTGGGTGAGGTCGTTGGTGCCGAACGAGAAGAAGTCCGCCCAGCCGGCGATCCGGTCCGCCACGAAGCAGGCCCGCGGCAGCTCGATCATCGTGCCGACGTGGATGTGCAGGTCGCCTCCCCCCTCCTCGTCCACTACGCGTTCCACCAGGCCGCGCATCAGCTCGAGCTCCCGCTCGTACGCGACGAGGGGGATCATGATCTCGACCTCCGGCGGGTCGGGCACCGCCTGCGCGGCACGGAGGATCGCCCGGATCTGCATCTCGTAGACCTCGGGGTGGAGGATGCCGAGTCGCACGCCGCGGGTGCCGAGCATCGGGTTGGTCTCGGCGAGCGCGTGGATGCGCTCCAGCGTGTGCTCCAGCTCCGGCAGCTCGTCCGACTCCTCGATGCGGGCCCGCTCCACCTCCTGTGCGACCTCCTCCGCCTGCGGCATGAACTCGTGCAGCGGCGGATCGAGCAGGCGGATCGTGACGGGCAGGCCCTTCATCTCACCGAAGAGGCCCTCGAAGTCCTCCTGCTGTAGCGGCAGCAGCTCCTCGAGCGCGGCGCGGCGGTCGTCCTCGGACTTCGCCATGATCATCGCCCGCATCTTCGGCTGGCGGTCCTCCGCCATGAACATGTGCTCGGTGCGGCAGAGGCCGATGCCCTCCGCGCCGAACTCGCGCGCCTTGGCGGCGTCCTCGGGCGCGTCGGCGTTGGCGCGCACCCCGAGCGTCCGCAGCTCGTCGGCCCAGGCCAGCACGGTCTCGAACTCCCTGCTCACCTTCGGCTCCTCGAGCGGGACCTCGTCGGCCGTGACGATCCCCCGCGTGCCGTCGATCGCGATCACGTCGCCCTCGCCGAGCTCCATGCCGTTCACCCGCATGCGCTTGGCGTGCAGGTCGATCTCGAGCGCCGCGGCGCCGGACACGCAGGGCTTTCCCATGCCGCGGGCCACGAGGGCGGCGTGGCTCGCCTTGCCGCCCTCCGCCGTGAGAATCCCCTTCGCCGCGTGGAAGCCGGCCACGTCGTCGGCCTCCGTGAACGGCCTGACGAGGATCACGTCGCGACCGTCGGCGCCCGCCTCCACCGCGTCGTGGGCCGTGAACACGATCTCGCCCCTGGCCGCGCCCGGCGACGCCGCCACGCCCTCGGCCAGGGTGTCGAACTCGGCCCCCTGAGCGAAGCCCGGGTGCAGCAGGGCGTCGAGCTTCGCCGCGTCGATCGTGGCGATCGCCTCGGCCCGGTCGAGCAGCCCCTCCTCCACCGCGTCGACCGCGAAGCGCACCGCGGCCTGCGCCGGCCGCTTCGCGTTGCGGGTCTGGAGCATGTAGAGCGAGCCCTCCTCGACGGTGAACTCGGTGTCCTGCATGTCCTTGTAGTGCTCCTCGAGCCTGCGGAGGATCTCCAACAGCTCGTCGTAGGCGTCCGGCATCGAGTCCTTCAGCTCGTGCAGGTCGCGCGGCGTGCGCACGCCGGATACCACGTCCTCGCCCTGGGCGTTCGGCAGGAAGTCCCCCGACGGCGTCGGGGCGCCGGTGATCTCGTCGCGCGAGAACGCCACCCCGCTGCAGGAGCGCTCGCCGCGGTTCCCGAACACCATCTGCTGCACGTTCACCGCCGTGCCCCACTCGTCCGGGATCTGGTTGATGCGGCGGTACTGTACGGCGCGCTCGCCGGTCCAGGAGTCGAACACGGCGCGGATCGCCTGGCTCAGCTGCTCCTGGGGATCCTGCGGGAACTCCTCGCCGGTCTCCTCCTCGAAGACGCGCTTGAAGTCGGCGGTGAGCGCCTTCAGCTGGTCGGTGTCGAGCTCCACGTCGTCCTTGACGCCCGCCTCGCTCTTGCGCTCCTTGATCAGCTCCTCGAAGCGCTCGCCGGGGATCCCGCGGCAGACGTTGCCGAACATCTGCACGAAGCGGCGGTATGAGTCCCAGGCGAAGCGGTCGCCCCCGAGGCCGTTCACCGACTCGTCGTTCAGGCCGAGGTTGAGCACGGTGTCGAGCATCCCGGGCATCGACTCGCGCGCGCCGCTCCGGACCGACACGAGCAGCGGGTCCTCCGCGTCGCCGAGCGGCTTGCCGGCCTGCTCCTCGAGCCGGCCGAGCGCCTCGGAGACCTCGTCCTCGAGCCCGTCGGGGAACTCGTTCCCGCCATTCATGTACGCCACGCAGGCCTCGGTGGTGATCGTGAAGCCGGCCGGGACGCGGTCCGCGCCGAGCACGCGGGTCATCTCGGCAACATTGGCGCCCTTGCCGCCCAGGAGCTCGCGCATGTCCTTCGAGCCGTCGGCGAAGTCGTACACCAGCTTGTCGGGCACGCCGGGATCCTATTCCCGGCGGCCCCGGGAATACGCCGTTCGTGAAGCTCTACCCCACACAGAGGGGCGCGCGCATGCGCGCGCTCACAAGCGACCTGCTCGCCCTGCTCCTGATCGTGCTGTTCGCCTTCCTGGGCCTGAAGGTCCACAACGCCGTGGATGCGCTCGCCGTCCTTGGAGAGGGGGTCGGGGACGCCGGTGGCGCTGTCACCGACGGCTTCCGCGCCGCCGGGGACGCCGTGTCCGGCACCCCCGTGGTGGGCGACGAGCTCGGCGACGCGCTCGGCGACGCGGGCGAGGCCACCGGCGGGCCGGTGGAGGAGGCCGGCCGCGAGGGCGAGGAGGCAGTGCACGACCTCGCGCTGCTGCTGGGCCTTCTCGTGTTCCTGCTGCCGACCGGGGTCTACCTCTGGCAGGTGGCTCCGCGCCGGATCGCGCAGATCCGGGCGCTGAGCGCAGCCTCGCGAGCGCTGCGGGGCGAGCTGACCCCCGCGCGCCGGCAGGCGCTGGCCATGCGAGCGGCGTTCGGCCTGCCGTTCGCGCGGCTGCTGCGGCACACCCCGGACCCGATCGGCGACCTCGTCAAGGACCGCTACGAACCGCTGCTGGAGGCGCTCTTCGAGGACGCCGAGCTGCGGGCGCGCTGAGCGCTGGGCCCGCGCGGCATCCGGCGTCCCCCGCGCGGCACCCGGCGCGCCCCCGCGGGGCGCCCGGCCCCTGCGCGGC
>DASZJZ010000052.1:0-5066 GCA_035947555.1 Thermoleophilaceae bacterium
GCGGCGCCGGCGTTGCTGGGCGCCGCGCCGCTGGCCTCCGGCACCGGCGCCCCGCCGCGGCGAGACCTCCTCGCGGCCGTCGCGCTCGCCCTCCTCTCCGGCGCCCTCACGGCGGTCGTCTTCCTGGTCGTCCTGCTTCTCATCAGCGGCTGGAGCGTCGAGCCGCTCGCGGCCGCGGCGGCCGTCACCGTCCTCCCGCTTGCCGCCCTCGCCGGCTCCTTCGTGCCGGGCACCGCAGGCACTCGGGCGGTCACCGGATGCGTGCTCGTGGCCGGAGGCATCGGCTGCCTCGCGCTGCTCCCGGAGGCGTCCGCCCTGTGGGCGGTCGTGCCGCAGCTCATGGCCGGCGCCGGCATGGGCATGGCCCTCCCGGCGCTCGCCGGCAAGCTCCTGCCGGAGCGCACCCGCGGGCAGGCGGCCGCCCTGCTCTCGCTCCGCCATGCGGGGATCACGGTCGTGCTCGTGGCGCTCGCCCCGATCGTCGCCGCCGAGCTCGACGAGCAGGTGGACGTCGCGCGCGAGCGCGGCACAGCCCTCGTCCTCGACGCCGCCCTTCCACCCACCGACAAGCTCGTGCTGGCCCCGCGCCTGTTCGCCGAGATCGACACCGAGGATCCGCGCGACGCCCTCGCCGGCGCCGTGGAACGAGAGCGGCGGCGGGTGGGGCAGGGGGACCGCGACCTCCTGAGCCGCCTCGAGCAGCTCGAGCGGGAGGTGGGCGCCGACACCGGCGGCGTGCTCGCCCGGCTCGAGGAGCTGGAGGAGCGCTACGCCGACGGGCTCCTGGACGAGCTCGACCGGCAGCTCGGCGGCCAGAGCTCGCCCGGGGAGCTGCGAGCCGAGCTGGACGTGCTGTCGGAGGAGATCGACGAGGTGGTGCTCTCGGCCGTGGACGCCGCGTTCAGCCCCGCCTTCGCGATCACGGGAGGGATGGCGCTGCTGGCGGCGCTCCTGCTGCTGCCCGGGCGGGGCCGCGGGCTGCGGGCCGGAGCGATCGGTGCTGCGGTGGTGGTGGCGCTGGCGGTGCCGGGCATCTACGCGATCGCACGGACCGAGCTGGAGGCTGAGCCGGTGGAGATCGCCGACCCCTGCGAGGACCGCGCGCGAGACTCGGTGGGAGGCCTGGAGGGCGCGGCCGAGGGCGTCGCGCTGGGCGCCCTGGACCGCGCGGCGTGCGAGTTCGGATCGTCACGCGAGGAGCTGGTGCTCGCCCTCTTCGACGATGAATCGCGCCGCGAGTACGTGGACAAGCACGGCGTGGACCCGGCACGGGTGGACGAGCTGCTGAGAGGCATCGCCGGCCTCTGAGCCCCAGGGGGAGGCCCCATCGACAAGTTCCGGGGCGGCTACAACGCGGCGAAGGTGGCGCAGGAGCAGACGCTGCTCGAAGGCCCGCTCCCGGTCCGGATCGTCCGCGCCGCCCAGTTCCACGAGTTCGTCGATCCGCTGGTCGGGTGGACGATCCAGGATGGCGTCGCCTACCTGCCCGAGATGCGAACGCAGCTCGTGGCCGCCCGCGTCGTTTCCGAAACCCTCGCCGACGCGGCCGCGCTGCCCAACCCGGGCGCGAAGCTCGCCGGCCCCAGCTTCGAAGAGTGGCTCAAGGCGGCCTAGCTTCAACCTTGCGCGGTTGGCAGCACGATCAGCTCGGCCACGTTCATGCGGGGCGGGGCGGCCACTGCGAAGGCGATCGCGTCGGCGATGTCACCGGGTGGCAGCGGGCCCACCTCGTCGCGCCAGGCGGCGAGTGACGCGCGGATCTCGGCGTCCGACGCGTGGTCTCCCAGCTCGGTCATGACGAGCCCCGGCTCCACGTTCTTCACGCGCACGCCGCGCGGGCCGAGCTCGGCGCGCAGGTTGCGCGTGAGGTGGGCGACGGCGGCCTTCGTCGCGGCGTACACCCCGTAGTTCTGGAACACGATGTGGCTCCCGATCGAGCCGACATGCACCAGGTCCGCGGGGCGGCCCTCTGCGGCGGCGGCGAGCAGGTCGGGCGCGAAGGCCCGGCCCGTGGCCAGCAGGCCGCGCACGTTCGTGTCGAGCATCCGGTCCCACTCGGTCGGGTCGGCCTCCTCGAACGGCGCCGGCAGCATCACGCCGGCGTTGGCGACGACGAGGTCGACCGGGCCCAGCTCGTGGCGAATCGCTCTCGCCGCGCGCTCGACGGCGTCGCGATCGCTCACGTCCACGGCCACGCGCACGACGTCAGCCTCCGTCGAGTCGCCGAGCTCGGCGGCGAGCTCGCGCAGGCGCTCGCCGCGGCGCCCTACGAGCGCGACCGAGGCCCCGTCGAAGGCGAGCCGGCGCGCGGTGGCCGCGCCGATGCCGCTGGTGGCGCCGGTCACGACGGCCACGCGCCCGGTGAGCGGGAGATCGATTGTGTTGGTGGTTCCCAATGTGGCGGTGTCGGTCATGGCCGACACGTTGGCGGCGGGAGCGTCGCTTAGCCAGAGGCGGGTCGTGTCCGGGAGCGCCGAACCTGGGAGTGGCACGGCCACCCTCTCCGAGCTCGCGACGGCTACGGTCAAGGGCATGGCGGGCGACAACCGGATCGGGCAGTTCCTGCGCGCGCGCCGCGAGCGGGTGCGACCCGAGGACGTCGGCCTCCCGGACTTCGGCCGGCGGCGCGTGCCCGGCCTGCGGCGGGAGGAGCTGGCGACGCTGGCCGGCGTCAGCGCCGACTACTACGTCCGACTCGAGCAGGGCCGCGAGCGCCATCCGTCGGAGCAGGTGATCGAGGCGCTGGCGCGAGCGCTCCAGCTCGACGACGACGCCGCCGCCCACCTGCACGAGCTGGCGCGGCCCGCCCCGCGCCGGCGCCGCGCCGCGAAGCGCACGGAGCGGACCAGGCCCGAGCTCCTGAGATTGATGGAGGCGTGGCCGCAGACGCCGGCCATGGTCACGGGCCGGCACCTCGACGTGCTCGCGGCCAACTCGATGGCCCTGGCGCTGCACGGCGGATTTGCCTCCGGGAACAACCTGGTGCGGAGCCTGTTCCTCGATCCTGCGGCGCGCGAGCGCTTCCCGGACTGGGACGCGGTGGCGAAGGACACCGTCGCGGCGCTTCGCGCGTCGGTCGGACCCGACCTCGACGATCCTCACCTGACCGATCTCGTCGGCGAGCTGTCGCTCAAGAGCGAGCGGTTCCGCTCGCTCTGGGCGCGCCACGACGTGCGCGAGAAGACCCACGGCACCAAGCGCTTCGTCCACCCGCAGGTCGGGGAGCTCACGCTCCACTACGAGACGTTCGCGGTCGCCGGGAGCTCCGGACAGGTGCTGTCGGTCTACCACGCCGACCCGGGTAGCCCGACGGAGCAGGCGCTGGCGCTGCTGTCGAGCATCGCCGCCGGAGAGCGGCCCGCTACACGTACCGCATCCGGCGCGGCGCCTGCCGCATCCTGATCAGCCGGGCGGGCACCCCGCCGACCACCGCGTTCGCCGGGATGTCCTTCGGTACCACCGCGTTCGTCCCGATCACGGCGTTGTCGCCGACCGTCGCCCCCCGCAGGATGCAGGCGCCGTAACCGATCCACACGTTGCTGCCCACGCGCACGTCGCGCTTGTAGATCCCCTGCAGCCGGATCGGCCGCTCGACCTCGACCATGCCGTGATCGAAGTCGATCAGCATCACCCGGTCCGCGATCACGCACTCGCTGCCGATCGAGACGTGCTGGTAGGCGGAGATAGTGCACTCCTGGCCTAACACGGTCTTAGCGCCGACCGACACGACGCCCTCGTGGCAGCGGATCTTGCAACCGTGCCCGATCCAGGACCAGCGGCCGAGCTCGAGCACGGCGTCGCGGCCGACCTGGAGCTTGCAGCCCGGCCCGACGAACGCGATCCCGTCGAGCTTGAGCCGTCGCCCGAGCCGCAGCTTCCACCAGCCGAGCCGCACCAGCAGGCGCGCGTACTTGAAGTTGAGCATGCCCCGGCGGCGCATGAACCGGAGCAGCACCAGCAGGCCGCCCTCGCGCGGTGGGGACGCCCCGCGAAGCTCCGGCGGCACCTCCACCGGCGGGGCCGCGAGCGGCTGGGTCATGGTCTCCATGCCGGAGCCTGATGATATGTGCGGCTATCCGTATTGGCGAAACGCCGTACCCTGACGACAATCCGGTCCACATGGCGACCTCGGTTCTCATCGTCGACGATCACCCGAGCTTCCGGGCGAGCGCGCGCATGCTGCTCGAATCCGAGGGGTTCGACGTGGTCGGCGAGGCCGAGGACGGGGAGGGCGCGCTCGTCGCCGTGCGGGAGCTCATGCCCGACGTCGTGCTGCTCGACGTCCAGCTCCCCGACATCGACGGGCCGGAGGTGGCCGCGCGGCTCGCCGCTGCGAACGGGCTCTGCCCGGCCGTGGTCCTGACCTCGAGCCGAGACCTCCACGACCTTGGCGCGATCGGCGGCGTTCGCGGCTTCATCCCCAAGTCGGAGCTGTCCGGCGCCGCGCTGGAGGCGCTGCTGTGAGTCGCCGATGACGGGCCTGGCCCGGGCCCTCTGGGGTCTGGGGGGAGCCGGGTTCGTCCTGGGGCTGGCGGCGGCGGCCCTGATAGTCGCCAACGAGGATCTCGACCACGCGGGCCTGTGGGCGGCCGGTGGGCTCGTGGTCGGCTGGAGCTTCATCGGCGTGGGCCTCTTCGCCTGGTGGAGACGGCCCGACAACCGCGTGGGCATGCTGATGGCCGGCATCGGCTTCGGCTGGCTCGTCGCCGGGCTCGGGCTGTCCGATCTGCCCCTCCCGTTCACCGTCGGCAAGGTCCTCAGCTCGCTCTACCTCGCCGTCTTCCTGCACCTGCTGCTCGCCTTCCCGACCGGCCGGCTCGAGAGCCGCTTCGAGCGGCGCATCGTCGCGAGCACTTACGCCCTCACCACCGTCGTGCTCCTCCCGCTCTGGCTGGTCGCGGACCCGGCGGAGCTGGACTGTGCCGAGTGTTCCGAGAACCTGGTCCTGGTGGACGGCAACGAGACGCTCTTCAACGTCATCGGCGCAGTCGTGAACCTCATCGGGGCCGTGCTCATCGGCGCGGTGCTGTTCATCCTCGTGCGGCGCTGGCGCCGGGCCACGCCCG
>DASZJZ010000053.1:0-29627 GCA_035947555.1 Thermoleophilaceae bacterium
AAAGGCGTGGGACGCGACTACACACCGTGGCTCGGCAAAGCCTCGGCCCTCGACAGCGGCCTGCGTGATACACGAGCGGGCCGGTTCCCCGCAATCTACGGATGGTCCGAGGACGAACAGAGCTTCCTCAGGGCGTCGGACCTGCCCTAGCGCAGCGTCGATAGCGCCTGAGCCGTGAAGACGACGATTACCAGGGAGAACGAAAGCGCGCCCGTCAGGATTCGAACCTGAGACCTTCGGTTCCGTAGACCGACGCTCTATCCAGCTGAGCTACGGGCGCCCGACGGACTAGGGTAGCGGCCCTTTCCGGCTCTCGCCCGGCGCCCGCGGTCGCTACGTTTAGCGGTCCCCGCCAGCCTGGTGGGTGTTGCGTCTGCTCGACCACGTCGCACATGTTCCGGCCGGGTCTATCGCCGCGAAGCGGCGCTGGCCCCACGGTTCGTCGGAAGCTCCAGGGCGACCTCCAGGCCGGCCGAGCGACGCGTTCGTGCTCGGCCGCCGCCTCGTCCTCCACGGTGGCGTCGACGGGTGCGAGCTGTGCATGAACGCCACCGCCGGTGCGTAGCTCGCGACGATCACAGCTCGTGGAGGTCGTCGGCGATCGCGCGGAGTGTCTGCGCCGCCGTCTCGCGCTGCGCCGGCGTCAGCGCCTCGAAGATCGCCGTCTGCCGCGCCTTCACCCACGCCGTCTTCTCCGCGAGCACCTTGCTTCCCGACTCCGTCAGGGCGACTCTGACGTGGCGCCCGTCGCCGCTCGCGTTTCGCCTCCGCTCGACGAACCCGCGGTGCTCGAGTGCCCGTAACGCCCGCGTCGCGGTCGGCGGGGCCACCTCGGCGGCAGCTGCCACCTCCGTGACCTTCGAGCGGCCCTCCCCCAGCGCCGACAGCATGTTGAACTGCGACAGCGTCAGCTCGGTGTCGCCGCCCGGCACCCCACGCCCAGAGACGCGCAGCACCGCCCGCCACAGCTCGTCCAGCGCCGCCGCGAACTCCGCCTGACCGTTGTCATCGTTGTTACTTGACACCGCCCGCCGCCGAACTTAGCGTCCCATCACGCCTGCTAGATTCTTTAGCACGCTAATAAACGACTTGGGGGATCGACGGTGTTCCACCGAATACTGGTCGGAGTCGACGACAGCCCCGCCGCCCGGCGCGCGCTCGAGCGC
The DNA here is from genome assembly GCA_035947555.1 of Thermoleophilaceae bacterium. Classification (GTDB taxonomy): domain Bacteria; phylum Actinomycetota; class Thermoleophilia; order Solirubrobacterales; family Thermoleophilaceae; genus JACVRW01. Next base: position 1,167 of record DASZJZ010000053.1, read on the forward strand.
GCCATCGAGCTGGCGGCGGAGGGTCACGGCCGCCTCGGGCTCCTCACCAGCGCGCCCCAGCCGCCGCTGATCATCGCGACCAGCCCCGTCGTCCCGCCCTCCAGCCGCTCCCAGCTCAGCGAGGAGATCGTGGACTGGGCCCAGGAGTGCGTGGAGGACGCCACCGCCCTCGTCCCCGACGAGATCCCCGTGACCAAGCTCGTCACCCACGGCAACCCCTGTGCCGCCCTTCGCAAGGAGGCTGAGCGCGGCTGCTGGGATCTCGTGGTGGTCGGCGAGTCGGCGCGGCGCTTCCGCCTGCGCAGCTCCGTCGGCGCGCGCCTCGACAAGCACGCCACGCCCGTGCTCGTCGTGCACGAGGAGCCGCCGGCGAGGATCCGCAAGCGGCGCCGCTTCGCGCTCCGCCGCAGCTCGCGCCGCCCCGCCGGTCCCATCGCGGCGAAGGGCGTGTGAGCCCGGCCGCACGCGATCCGACCTTCGGCCTCTTCCTCATCCCCACCGCCGAGTCGTACCCCGACCTGCTCCTCCAGGCGGCCACCGCCGAGCGCGCCGGCCTCGATCTGATCGGCATCCAGGACCACCCCTACCAGCGCCGCTTCGTCGACACCTTCGCCCTGATCGGAGACCTCCTCGCCCGCACGGAGCGGCTGACGGTCTTCCCGGACGTGGCGTGCCTCCCGCTCCGGCCCGCCGCCACGCTCGCCAAGCTGGCCGCCTCGCTCGACACCATGAGCGGCGGCCGCTTCGAACTCGGCATGGGCGCCGGCGCCTTCTGGGACGGCGTGGCGGCCATGGGCGGCCCGCGCCGCTCGCCGGGCGAGTCGGTCGACGCGCTCGAGGAGGCGATCGAGATCGTGCGCCGCTTCTGGAGCGGCGAGCGGACGATCTCCTTCGAGGGCCGCCACTACCAGGTCAACGGCCTCCATCCCGGCCCGGCGCCGGCCCACGAGATCGGCATCTGGGTCGGCGCCTACAAGCCCCGCATGCTCGACCTCACCGGCCGCCTCGCCGACGGCTGGCTGCCCTCGTACGGCGGGGCGCCACCCGAGGCGGTGCCCGAGATGACCAAGCGAATCGAGGAGGGAGCGGCACAGGCCGGCCGTGACCCGGACGCCATTCGGCGCCTCTACAACATCAGCGGCCAGATCGTCGACGGCCCGGTCCAGGAGCGCCTGAAGGGCCCATCGGACCACTGGGTCGAGACGCTGACCGGCTTCGTCCTCGAACTCGGCTTCGACACCTTCGTCTTCTGGCCATCCGACGACGTGGTCGGCCAGATCGAGCGCTTCGGACGCGAGGTGGCGCCCGGCGTGCGCGAGGCCGTGGCCGCCGGCTAGGGGACCGGGGGCTCGAAGCGCACCTCGCGGACCCCGGCGGTGAACTCCGCCATCCGCTCCGCCTCGGCGGCCACCTCCTCGCGCTCGGCGGTCGAGAGCTCGCCGAACGGGCGGATGCCGAGCGTCGCGCCGCGCTTGCGCTCGACCCACCAGGTCCCGCGCAGCATCCCGTCCACGAGGAGGCTGTTCACGAACCAGCCGGGGGCGAGCATCTCGCTCCAGGGGAAGTCCGCGGGGATGATGCGGGTGCGGTCGGCGTGGCCGAGCAGGACGTTGTCGTACTCGCCGAGGAAGCGGACCGGTGCGGGCACGTCGGGGTCGGGGCGCGGTGCGTCGGGCAGGTCGAACAGCTCGCGGCCGTCCTCGGCACGGAACGTCACGAGTCGCGGGCGCAGCCGCTCGAAGACTTCGGCCAGCTTGGTCAGGCCCGACCAGTTCTGCATGTCCTTGACCGAAGCCGGCCCGAACGCCCCGAGGTAGCGCAGGACGAGCTCGTCGACCGAGGGCCGCTCCTTGAGCTCGCGCCCGGTCCACGACTCGAGCGTGGCGTACTTCGCCTGCCCCGTCTTGCCCCACACCCCGCGCGGCGGCACCTGCACCAGCGGCACGTACACGCGCGTGGCGTTGCCGATCGCCTCCGGGTCGTCGCCGATGCCGCGAGCCACGAGCCGCCGGCCGAGCTCCCGCGCGCCGAGCGCCTCGCCGTCAAGCAGCTCACGCACCGCCCGCTCGAGCTCGGCCGGGTCGGCGCCGCCCATCCGCCTGCCGAACGCGCCGTTGTGTGCGCGCTCGACGACCACCTGCAGCAGCGGCCGCAGCAGCAGCGCGTCGCGCACGGAGACGAGGTGCACGGTTCCGCGCATCAGGGTCATGCGCACGACCTCACGGTCGGTGAGCAGCCGGCCGAGCTCGTGAGGGTCGAAGCCCTCGAGGCGGGACCACAGCCCCTCGTACGGCGGCATCACCGCCTGCGCCTGGAGGCCCACCAGGTGCTCGACCGCCTCGATTACCGGCAGCTCGACCCGGCCCAGCAGGAGCTGGCGCTCGAGGAGCGCCCGGTTCAGTGCGCGCTGATCGAGGACCTCGTCGGGGCTCACGTCCGGCATCATGCCGGGGCGTGACGGGCTTCGAGGTGAGGCCGATCGGACGGGTCGACTCCTCCTTGACCGACCCGGCGGCGGCGCCGAAGCAGGGCCACGAGGGCGCGCCCGACGCGTGGATCGTGTTCGAGGCCGGCGTGCTCGACGCGCTCGAGGGCATCCGGCCCGGCGCCCGCGTGCTCGTGCTCACCTGGTTCCACCGGGCCCGCCGAGACCTGCTGCGGGTGCACCCGCGCGACGATCCCGCCAATCCCATGCAGGGCGTGTTCAACACGCGCTCGGCCGACCGCCCGAACCCGATCGGGTTGCACGAGGTGGAGGTGCTGGCGGTGCAGGGCGCGCGGATGCTCGTGCGGCCGCTCGAGGCAATCGACGGCACGCCCGTCGTGGACCTGAAGCCGGTGCTCGATTAGTGTGGATCTCATGAGGGGTGGCGTCATGGGGGCGGTCACGGCGCTGCTCCTCGCGCTCGTCGTGCCGTCGGCGAGCGCCGCCCAGACGCCGCTGCCGGTGGGCGAGGCGAAGGGCGTGCGCATCGTGCGAGTGGAGGGGGCGCTCGTGGTGGTGTTCACGCAGCGCGCGGAGCGGCTCCGGCGGCGCATGGCGGGCAGGCTGGTGACGATGGTGTGCACCGAGTTCATGGAAGCCGGCATCGCGGTGGGCGAGTACACGCTGCGGGCGCCCCGGCGCGGCCGGCGCATCAACCCCGGGGACCTCACGCGCGGCATCGACTACTGCAGCGTCTACCTGGCCGCGCGCACGGTCAGGCGAGACGGCGAGCGCCGCCGTATCCGCCGCAGGCTCGTGGTGTCGATCCCGCTCACGCAGGCCGGCGCGGTGCACCTCGATGAACGGGCGAAGGCCCGCACGCTCTTCGTCCTGCTCGCGCTCGCGGGCGTGATCGGCCAGGAAGGGAACAGCGGCTACCCCACCGCGGCGGAGCTGTTCGAGGCCGTGCCGGGATTGCGCCCACGGCCGGCGCGCCGCCCGGTCGTGGCGCTGGAGACCCCGTCCGACACGCCGGAGGGCGGTGCTGTCGGCTACTACAGCGACGGCAACCGGCACGTCGCCGCCGTGATCGTCTCGAAGTCCGGCCGGCGGCTGTTCCTGGAGCACGAGGGCGACGTGCTCCACACGAACGTCGCGGGCCACTTGTTCGACCTCGCCGACTAAGGGGAACGGAGAGGGAGGGATTCGAACCCTCGAGAGAGCTTTCCGCCCCCTACTCGCTTAGCAGGCGAGTGCCTTCAGCCACTCGGCCACCTCTCCGCGAGAGGCTCGATGGTAGCCGTGCGCGACGGCTCCCGCTCAGACCAGCACGCCTTCGAGGCGCAGCAGGTACTCCTTGCGCTCGAGCCCGCCGGTATACCCGCCGATGCCTCCGCCGGTGCGCAGCACCCGGTGGCACGGCACCACCACCGGCAGCGGGTTCGCGCCCAGCGCGTTGCCGGCGGCGCGCACCGCGCGCGGGCTGCCGGCCTGGGTCGCCACCTCGGCGTAGGTGCTCGTGGAGCCGAAGGCGATGCGCGCGGTGGCTTGGAGCACGCGGCTCGTGAAGCCGCGCGTGAGCTCCCAGTCGAGCGGGAGCTCGAACTGGGTGCGGCGGCCCTCGAAGTACTCGTCGAGCTCGCGCCGGGCGGCGTCGAGGCGGGCAGGCGCTTCGAGGATCCGGGGCGAGACCTTGCGGGCCAGCTCCTCCAGAACACCGGCGTCGGTCGCCGACTCCGTGTAGGCCACCCGCACCAGTCCCCTCGGCGTGGCCGCGACCACCAGCCGGCCGAGCGGCGAATCCACCGTCGCGTACGCCACGTCGAGCAGCTCCTCGCCGGCGGCCCGCTCGGCGATGCGCTCGTCGAGCTCCGGGGAGGGGGCGTCGGGAAGCGCGGCGGCGCTGCTCCGCAGCGCGGCCTCGAGCGCGGCATCGCCGCCGTCTGCGAGGTCAGCCGTGCCGTTGGGGTTGTCGATCATGGGGTCCATCCTTCTCTCAGGGTTCTGAGTCCCTCGAAGACGTTGCGCCGAGCTGCGTCCTCGGACGACTCGAGCAGACGGGCGAGCTCGGCGTACGGCATGCCGAGGACTGTGCGGCAGAAGACAGCGGTGCGCTGCTTCGGCGGCAGATCGCGGACGGCGGCCCACAGCTCGGGCTCGTCGTCCGCCGCGAGTTCGGGCGCCGTGGGCGCTCGGGCCGGCTCGGGCACCGACTCGACCGGCACCGGCCTCCGCCCCCGCGACCGGTGCAGGTCCATTGCCTTGTTGTGCGCAATCCGCAGCAGCCAGGCGCGCAGGTTGTCCGCCCGCCGCAGCTTCGGGTAGGCGCGCAGCGCGGCGATCCAGGTCTCCTGGAAGCAGTCGTCCGCCTCCGCGCGCCCTGCTGTGGCAACGCAGAAGCGGTACACCTCGACTCGGTGCTCGTCGAGCAGGGCCTGAAAGGGCGGGAGCTTCACCTTGTCCGAACGTTCGCGGGGCGTGCGCCGTGAGGTCAGGCGCGGATGAAGATGGGCGACCCGAGCGGCACGGTGTGGATCAGCCAGCGTGCAGCTGCGGCGCGGGTTCTGAGGCAACCGAGGCTGACCGGCTGCCCGATGCTGGCCGTGTCGCTCGTGGCGTGCACGGCAAGGCGGTCGCCGCCGGGCCAGTAGTCGGGCAAGTCGGTCTGATGGCCGGACAGGGCTAGGACGCAGCAGCCGTAGGGCGAGGCCGGGTCGGTCACCCGCAGCTTGTCCGTGACGGTGAAGCGCCCCTTCGGGGTCGGGTTGGCGGGCCGGCCGACCGCCACGCGCATCTTGCGAACGGTGCGGCCGTCGCGGCGGACGAAGAGCATCCGCTTCGACGTGTCCGCGTGTAGGGACCAGCGCACGCAGTCGAGGCGCGCGTCGCTGCGCCGAACCCAGGCGATCTCGCCGTTGCGCAGCTCGGCGGCCTGCACGCCGAGCCACCCGCCGCGCTGCTCGACGACGCCGAGCACCCGCGGCGAGCCCCACTCGGTCTTGGGCGTGATCCTGAGACGCTTGCGACCGCCGGGCTGGCGGTAGAGGACGGTGGCCTTGGGGACGTACGCGGTGGAATAGCAGGAGACGGACTGCGGTTCAGTCGGGAAGGGGGCGGCAAGCGGCCCGCCTCGTTCGGGGATGAAATGACGCGTGTCGTCGCCACCACCGCCGCCGCTCGGCTCGATCACCCGGTTGGTCTCGCCGAACTGCGTGGCTCCGAGTACCCCGGCGGCCCCGACCAGCGACGCGATACCGAGCCCGAAAAGGGCAAGCGGAACTGCCCGGCGAGGAGGATCGGGAACCTCACGCTCGCGAGCAGCAAGCATCTCGAGGACGGGAGCGGACGGCTCGGCCGGTGCGGCGGCGGTTGGCGCAGCAGCGGGGTCATCTGCGGCCAGCTCCGCTGCGACCGCGGACTGCACCGTTGAGGCGGCCGGCTGCGGAGCGGGGACCGTCGGTTGCGAGGCCGGCACCGCGGGCTCGACGGGCGCTGCCGCTGCGATCGGCCTCACCGGCGACAACTCCTCGGCATCGGCGTCCGCGGCTGCGTGCTCACCCTGCTCCTCCGGCGCGGCCGCTGGGACGGGCGCGAGAATCGGTCCTCTAGCGGTGATCTCCGCATCGTCCGGCGGCGGCACGGGCGTCAGGCGCGCGCCGCCCGCCTTCACCTCGAACTCCTCGCCTACGGCCGCCGACACCGCGCTCCATGTCTCCGGCTCCAGCAGCGCCTTCAGCACCGCCCCGAGATCTTCTCCTCGCTGCAGCTCCATCTCGTCGGCCAGCCGCTCGATCGCGTGGGCACGGCGGCGCGCCACCTCGGTCGACTCGCACTCGTACAACCTCGCCAGCGCCTCGTCCGGAACCCGGCGCCGAAGCGAGAGCGCGAGCAGCTCACGGTCCCGCGGATGAATCCGATCGAGCGCCTCGGCGAGCTGTTCTGGACTGATCACGATGGGTGTCCCGAGCTCGCGGGCAGCGTCACGCAGGCCGCGCGAGCGGCTGCGGGCAAGCGTACTGACGGCAGGAGTCGGAGCCGGAGGCAGGACCTACGGAGGGGGTGGGATTCGAACCCACGAGGGACCGGGATGGCCCCTAGCGGTTTTCAAGACCGCCGCATTCGTCCACTCTGCCACCCCTCCGAGACGCTTCAATCGTAGGGCCGGCGTCAGGAGCAAGGGTCGGCGCGCGGGCGAGGGCGGGCGCCCGGGCGACAGGGCCGCGCTGCAGCCGCCGCGTAGGCTGCCTCTTCGTGGACCGCGCCGCCGTTCGTCGCTCCTTCGCCGATGCCGAGCCGCGGCCATTCTGGCTCTCTCAGCCGGACGCGCCTTCGCCCGGCGAGCCCCTACAGGACGACCTCGAGGCCGACCTCGTCGTCATCGGCGGTGGCCTCACCGGGCTCTGGGCCGCCCTTCTCGCCAAGGAGCAGGATCCGCGGAGGGACGTCGTCCTTCTCGAGGGCGAACGCGTCGCCTTCGGCGCAACCGGTCGCAACGGCGGCTTCGTGGACGCCTCCCTCACCCACGGGCTCGACAACGGCGCCTCGCGCTGGCCCGACGAGATGCCCCAGCTCGAGCGCCTCGCGCGCGAGAACTTCGCCGCGATCAAGGAGGCCATCCGCCGTCACGGCATCGGCGCCGGCTTCGAGGAGACCGGCGAGCTGTCGCTCGCCACCCGGCCCCACCAGGCCGAGTGGATCCCCGAGCTCGTCGAGACGGCGAGAAAGTACGGCTGGCCCGCCGAGGCCTGGAGCGCCGAGCGCGCCCGCGAGGAGGTCCACTCGCCCACCTACCACGGTGCCGCCTACCTGCCCGAAGGCCGGGCGATCGTCGATCCCGCCAGGCTGGCGTGGGGTCTGGCGCAAGCAGCCCGGGAGAGCGGCGTGCACGTTTACGAGCGGTCGCCGGTCACGGGGCTGAAGCGCGGCGGTGAGGGGATCGAGGCCGCGACTCACGCGGGAAGGGTCCGAGCCGGCCGTGCCGTTCTCGCCACCAGCGCCTTCCCGCCGCTCGTCAGCTCCATCCGCCGCTACGTCGTGCCCGTCTACGACTACGTGCTCGTGACCGAGCCGCTCCCCGCCGACCGCCGCCACGCCCTCGGCTGGCAGCGCCGCCAGGGCCTCACCGACCTCGGCAACCTGTTCCACTACTACCGCCTGACGAGCGACGACCGCGTGCTCTGGGGCGGCTACGACGCCGTCTACAACTTCCGCAACGGCATGGGCCCGCACCTCGACGAGCGGCCCGCCACCTTCGAGCTCCTCGCCACCCACTTCTTCGAGACCTTCCCGCAGCTCGAGGGCGTCCGCTTCAGCCACCGCTGGGGCGGGGCGATCGACACCTGCTCCCGCTTCTCCGTCATGTTCGGCCGCGCACTCGAAGGCCGCGCGGTGTACGCCGTCGGCTACACCGGCCTCGGCGTAGCCGCCAGCCGCTTCGGCGCCCAGGTGGCGCTCGATCTTGCCGACGGCCGCGACACCGAGCGCACCCGGCTCGAGATGGTCCGCTCGAAGCCGGTGCCCTTCCCACCCGAGCCGCTTCGCTGGGCCGGCATCGCGCTCACCCGCCGCGCTCTCGCCAAGTCCGATCGCCGCGGCGGCCGCCGCGGGCCCTGGCTCCGCACGCTCGACCGGCTCGGGATGGGGTTCGACAGCTGAGGCGTCAAATGTCGCGCCGCGAGGTGAGCAGCGCGGGCCGCCGCCACCAGCACGGCGGTGTAGCCCGTCCAGATGAGCGTGGCTGCCCAGAACGGAAACAGGTCGTCGCCGCCGAAGTCCTCCTCGGAGCCGCCGGAGATGCTGTTTCCCAACCCGCCCAGGGAAACCTGTCGTAGCCGTCGACGAGCGCGATCAGCGTGGGATCCACGACGAACAGGACGACCAGAACCAGCACCACGGCCACCACCTGGTTGCGCAGCAGCGCCCCGAGGCCCGCGCCCGAAGGCGCCGGCCAGCGCGCCGTAGAGGATCCCCCCGAGGAGGATGCCGAGCAGGTCGCCGCTCGACAGCGACGGGGCGTCCTTGGCCGAGAGCCACGGGAGCGCCACGGCGGCGGTGAACGCCGCCGCGATCGCCGCGACGGCAGCGCCCGCCACCGCGCAAGCGATGGCCTGACCCGCCGCGACGCGCAGCCGAGCAGGCGTGACGAGCAGCGTCCACGCGATGGTCCCATGGCGATACTCGCCCGCGCTGAAGACGACGCCGAGAATCAGGGCGATGAGCCCGGCTATGCCCGCCGACGAGAGGACCGACCGAACGTCGTCCTGAGCACACGCAGGTGGTTGCGCCCGGTGCGGCCGGGATGGAACTGCGGCCCCTCCAGCACGGCGCCGAGCACCCGGACCGGGTCGTGCAACTCACGGTAGGGCTTGCCGTCCACGGTGGCCGAGCCCGACGTGGGGATGGTCAGCCCGAGCAGCGTGCGCAGTGTCGTGGTCTTGCCCGCGCCGTTAGGGCCGAGGAAGCCGAGCACGTGACCGGGCTCGGCGCGAAATGTGAGTCCGTCCACCGCCAGAGTGGACCCGAAGCGCTTCGTCAGCGACTCGACCGCGAGCATCAGCGGGACGCGAGCTTCTGCGGCGCCCCGTACTCGTGCAGCACGGCCGGCACGGCCACGGTGCCGTCGTCGCGCTGGTGGTTCTCGGCGATGGCGATGATCGTGCGCCCCACGGCCACCGCGGTGCCGTTCAGGGTGTGCACGTGGCGCGGCGCCGCGCCCTCCTCGGGCCGGTGGCGTACGTCGAGGCGCCGGGCCTGGTAGTCCGTCGTGTTGGAGGCCGACGTGAGCTCGCGGAAGCGCGCCTGCCCCGGCAGCCAGGCCTCGAGGTCGTACTTCTTCGCGGCCGAGTTGCCGAGGTCGTCGACGGCGATGTTCACCACCCGGTAGGGGATGTCGAGCGCCCGCAGGATCTCCTCCTGGATCGCCAGCAGCCGCTCGTGTTCCGCCTTCGACTCCTCCGGCTCGACGAATGTGAACATCTCCACCTTGTCGAACTGGTGCACCCGGAAGATCCCCTGCGTGTCCTTCCCGGCGGCGCCCGCCTCGCGGCGGAAGCACGACGAGAAGCCCGCGTAGCGGAGCGGCAGGCGCCCGGGCGCGACGATCTCGCCGGCGTGCAGGGAGGCGAGCGGCACCTCGCTGGTCCCGGCCAGGAAGAGCTCGTCCTCCGGCACCCGGTAGATCTGCTGCTCGGTGTCCGGCAGCATCCCCGTGCCGAACAGAGCCCGTTCGCGCACCAGCACCGGCGGCACCACCGGCGTGAAGCCCCTCTCCTCGAGCAGCGACATCGCCCACTGCACGAGCGCCAGCTCCAGCCTCACGAGCGGGCCCTTCAGGTAGACGAAGCGCGAGCCGGCCACCCGCGCGCCTGCCTCCAGGTCGAGGTGCTCGCCGAGCAGCTCCACGTGGTTGCGGCCCGTGCGGCCGGCTTGGCCCTCCTCGCGGAGCACCTCGTCCTCGTCCGGAGCGGTCTCGTCGGGGAGGTTGGGCAGCGCCGCCAAGTCCGCGGTGCGCCGCTCCTCCACCGCGCGCAGCTCCTCCTCCAGCTCCTTCTCGCGCGCGGAGACGCGCCCCACCTCCTCGATCGCTTCCGACGCGTCCTCGCCGGCCCGCTTCAGCTCCCCGATCCGCTTCGAGGCCTCGTTCTTGCGGCGCCGAAGCTCCTCGAGCTCGGGCAGAATGGCGCGGCGCCGCTCGTCGAGCTCGAGCGCCTCGTCGAGCAGGGCAGGATCGGTCCCGCGCCGGCGCAGCGCGGCACGCGCCGGCTCGGGGTCGTCGCGAATCGCCCGGAGGTCGAGCATCCGACGTGGATCCGGTCAGGGGCCGGTGTCGCCGGAGGAGGTCACGTCGGTCGTGCCGCCCTCCCGGCCGGCGTACTCGGCCAGGAAGTCCGCCACCGCCTCGGCGTCCTCGCCGACGACGATGTTCGCCGGCATGATTGCCCCGGAGAACCCCCCGTTGCGGATGGCGAAGAGGGCGTCGTCGCGGCTCACCCGGCGCACGTTGAAGTTCGGGCCGTTGGTCCGCTCGCCCCCCTGCAGCGCGTCGGGCGGCTTCGAGCCGTAGGCGTTCGCCGCGTCGAGGGAGTGACAGCCCGAGCAGCGCTCGTAGAAGAGCACGGCCCCCTGGCGCGCCGTCCGGTCGTCCTCGGGCACCTCGATCTCACCGCCGCAGCCGGCCGTCAGCAGGGCGACGAAGGCGCACAGAAAGGCGGTCAGGCGCGTCACGGCGGCGCATAGTATCCGCTCCCCATGCGTCGCCTCGCGGTCCTGTGCGCCATCCTGCTCTGCCTCGCCGGCTGCGGCGACGACGACGACGAGGACCCGTCGCGCAGCGTCACGGTGAACCCCAACTCGACGGTCACGGTCACCGGGGACGAGTACTCGTTCGACCCCGACCGTGTGGTCGTCAGGGGCGCCGGCCCGCTCACGATCAGGTTGCGGAACGCGGGCGATCTGGCGCACAACCTGCGGCTGCAGCGCAACGGCGAGGACGTGGGCGGCACGCCGACCTTCGCCGGCGGCCAGACGGAGGCCGGGCGCGTGAACCTCGAGCACGGTCGCTACGAGATGATCTGCACCGTCGGCGACCACGCCGATCTGGGCATGACCGGCGAGCTGGTGGTGCGTTGAGCAGGAGCGGGCGCGCCCGCGCCGAACTCTGCCACTGCCCCGGCGGCGGCCGGTGACGGCCTCCAGTTTGCGAGCAGCTTCGTGCGGCGGTCGTCCACATTCGGCGGCGAACAACGCCGCCGCCGGGGTCGAAACCTCAGGTGAGCCGCTTGGCCATGCGCAGCATCGTCCCCCGCCGGCCGGGCCGCAGGTCCACCTCATCCATCAGGATCCGCATGAACTCGAGACCGCGACCGCCCTCCGGCAGGTCGCCGCGGCGCACCACGCGTGGCACGAAGCTGCCCGTGTCGAGGACCTCGAAGACGAGCGACCCCGACTCCTCGGCGGCCACGATCCGCACAGGGTCCTCGGGCGAGCGCGAGCCGTGCTGGATTGCGTTCGTGACCGCCTCGCTCACGGCGAGCCTGACCTCGTAGCGGGCGTCCGGGTTGAACCCGAACGCGGCGGCGGCCTCGTCGGCGAAGTCGCGCGCCTCCTTGAGCCGGTTCAGGTCAGCCTGCATCGAGTGCTCGCGGGGGCGAAAGAGGACCATCGGGGTTCCAACGGGTCGGACGCGAAAGTGTTACGCGTATTCATGGGAGGCGGATCGACGGCGTTTGATACAGCGGCCCGCGCCGCCTCCACGCGCCGGACCTCGACTCGGCGGTCGAGGCCCTGCGAGACAGCGGCCTCAGGGTGTCGGCCGCCCGCCGGCTCGTTCTCGAGGCCCTCTACCCGGCGCCGTGGTGCTCCTGCTGATCGCGGCGCTCCCCACGCAACTCGAGGCCGCCCTTGCCCTCGCGGTGTTCGCGCCGATGTCGATTGCCTCCATGGCTGCGTGCACCGCGGCGTTCGCGTGGGTGCTCACCCAGCCGATCGTGGAGCCGGTCTACCGCACCGTGCTGATCCCGAGCCTCGGGCTGTTCGGGGTGCTGTTCGGCCTCTGGTACGCGGGGCTCGTCTAGCCGCCGGTCTGGTACGCCCGCAGCGCCAGCGTGAGGATCAGCAGCGCCCCCACCGTCATCACCGCCATCTCCCCCAGCGCAACGCGGCGGGCCAGCGTGATCTGCTCGTCGCGGTCGAGCGCCTCCACGTCGTCCACGCCCTCCAGCTCCCGCTGGGCCACGCCCGCCCGCATGCCCTCGCTCACCAGCGAGATCACTAGCGGCGCGACGCCGTAGGCGGCGTGGAGGCCGTCCGGCGCCGAGGCCCCCCGCGCGAGCAGGATGAAGCCCACGACGGCCTGGACGACGACCGTCGCCTGGGCGACTCGCAGCAGCGGCCAGAAGACGATCGAGGCCCGCGCGTCCTTGCGCAGCCAGGCCACCCCGCCCCATCCCGCGGCGACCGCATTCGACGCCAGCACGGCGATGCCCAGCACCATGTGGAAGCCGCTCAGCGGGTGTCCTTCCGCACTATGTAGCACCTCCGCACAAGAAAGCGTTATACCTCCCGGCTGGAGTGCTGAAGAGCTATCTGCCAGCCCTTGTCTTCCTGGTGCTGGGCATCGGAGTCGGTACCGCCTTCACGCTCGCCAACAGCGTGCTCGGACCGAAGCGGCCGGGGAAGACGAAGAGCGAGCCGTACGAGAGCGGGCTGCCTTCGGACGTCAGGAAGAGCTTTCGCTTCGGGATCAGCTTCTACCTGATCGCGATGCTGTTCATCCTGTTCGACATCGAAGTCGTGTTCCTCTACCCCGTGGCGCTGCAGCTCGACGCGCTCGGGTGGTTCGCGCTGGCCGAGACGATCATCTTCATCGTGCTGCTGCTGGTTGCGTTCGTGTTCGTCTGGAGAAGAGGGGCACTCGAATGGAAGTGACCCGTCAACGAGTCGACGACCTGCGCGTCCGCCAGCTCCGCGCCCAGCAGATGCTGAAAGGCGACCTCACCGACGCGGACCTCGAGGAGTTCGTCCAGGAGCGGCTGATCTTCACCAAGTTCGAGACCGCGCAGAACTGGGCGCGCAAGAACTGCCTCTTCCCGCTCGGCTTCGGCCTAGCCTGCTGCGCGATCGAGATGATCACCGTGATTGGGTCGCCGCGCAACGACCTCGCCCGCTTCGGCGCCGAGGCGATCCGCTTCACCCCGCGCCAGGCCGACCTGTTGATCCTCTCGGGGCGGGTCTCGATCAAGATGGCGCCGATCATCCGCCGGCTCTACGACCAGATGCTCGAGCCGAAGTGGGTGATCTCGATGGGCGCGTGCGCCTCGAGCGCCGGGATGTTCAACAACTACTCGCTGGTGGCGGGCGCCGACAAGTTCCTCCCGATCGACGTGTACGTGCCGGGCTGCCCGCCCCGGCCGGAGGCGCTGATCTACGGGATCATGAAGCTGCAGGACAAGATCATGGGGACCCCCGACGAGGGGTGGCGCGAGCGCTACAAGGCCCACGGGACCGAGGAGCGTTCCGAGGGGGCGGGCGTTGCCTGACGCGACCGGCCTCGAGCTGATCGCACAGCGCGTCCGCGACAGGCTCGGCGGGGAGGCCGTCAGGGACACCGTGTTCTTCCGCGGCGAGGCCACGCTGGAGGTGGCGCCCGAGGCGGTGCGCGCAACGCTCGCCTTCCTGCGCGACGAGGACGCCGAGCCGTGGGAGTCGCTCATGAGCGTGCACGGCTGCGACTACCTCCCCGACGAGCCGCGCTTCGGCGTGCACTACCAGCTGCTCTCGATGGAGCGCACGGACCGCTTGAACGTCAAGACGAGGGTCGGGATCGAGGACCCGAGCCTGCCGACGGTGGTGGACATGTTCCCCACCGCCGAGTACCAGGAGCGCGAGATCTACGACATGTTCGGCGTGGTCTTCGACGGCCACCCGGACCCGCGCCGCATCCTCATGCCGGAGGACTACGAGGGCTTCCCGCAGCGGCGCGACTTCCCGATGGGCGGCGAGCCAGTCCTCTACACCTTCAACGAGGACTCCTACCCGCGCTGGTATGACTGAGTTCGACCCCGTCGGGGTGCCCTACCGCGAGCGCGAGCGCTCCGTGACCATGGAGCGGATGGGCGAGGAGCCCGTCTCGGGTACGGAGGCGCCGGTCGAGGGCGACCGCCACGACGAGCTCCTCACGATCAACTTCGGCCCGCACCACCCGGCCACCCACGGAGTGCTGCGCCTGCTCACCACGCTCGAGGGCGAGGTGGTGCGCGACGTGAAGCCGATCATCGGCTACGTCCACACGGGCATCGAGAAGAGCTGCGAGGACCAGCAGTACTGGAAGGTCATCACGTTCGTCGAGCGGATGGACTACCTCGCCTACTACTTCAACGCGATGGCCTACTGCATGGCCGTCGAGAAGCTGCTCGACATCGAGGTCCCGCCGCGCGCCCAATACCTGCGCGTGGCCCACATGGAGCTGAACCGGATCGCCTCGCACCTCTTCGGGCTCGCCACCGGCGCGCTCGACCTGGGCGCGATCACGATGCTGTGGTGGGGCTGCCGGGACCGCGACCTCGTGCTCGACCTGTTCGAGATGTCGTCGGGCCAGCGCATCCACCCGCGCTACTTCCAGGTGGGCGGGGTGATCGAGGACATCCCGCCGGGCTGGGAGGCCAAGGTCCGTGAGTTCCTGAAGATCATGCCGGAGCGGCTCGACCAGTACCTGAACCTGCTCGACCGCAACGAGATCTGGCTGCAGCGGCTCAAGGGCACCGGGCTGATCACGCAGGAGCGCGCGCTCGAGCTGGGCGTGACGGGGCCGCTGCTGCGCGCCACCGGCCACCCGTGGGACCTGCGCAAGGCGATGCCGTACTCGTCCTACGAGCACTTCGACTTCGACGTGCCGATCGGCCTCCACGGCGACAACTACGACCGCTTCAAGGTGCGGATCGAGGAGATGCGCGAGTCGGTGAAGATCGTGGAGCAGGCGCTCGACGGGCTGCCCGAAGGGCCGTGGATCACCGACAACCGGAAGGTGGCGCTGCCGCCGCGGCACGAGCTGGCCACCTCGATGGAGGCGCTGATCCACCACTTCAAGCTGGTCACGGAAGGCTTCCGGGTGCCTCCCGGCGAGGCCTACGTGGCGGTCGAGTCGCCGCGCGGCGAGCTCGGCTGCTTCGTGGTGGCCGACGGCTCGGCCAAGCCCGCGCGCGTGCACGTCCGCGACCCCAGCTTCGTGAACCTGCAGAGCCTGCCGGACATGGCGAAGGATTCGCTGATCGCCGACTTCATCGCCTGCATCGCGATGCTCGACCCGATTCTCGGGGGGGTCGACCGGTGACCGAGCAGATGCGCGAGGCCGGCGACGAGGCGGCCCTGCGCGCCGTTCCGCTCCCGCCCGGCTGGGACGCCGCGGTGCGCCTCGACGAGGATCCGGCCACCATCCCGGACCCGGCGATGGTGGACGTGCCGGACTCGCTGCGCGCCGAGATCGAGGCGCACATGGCGAAGTACCCCGACCGCCACTCCGCCACCCTCCCCGCACTCGCCGCCGCGCAGCGCGTGCACGGCTGGTGCTCACCTGAGGCGATCCAGCAGGTGGCAGCGGTGATGCAGGTCACCCCGGCCTACCTCTCGAGCGTGGCCACCTTCTACGACATGCTCCGCACGGAGCCCGCCGGTCCGGGCTACGTGTACGTCTGCACGAGCGTCGCCTGCCACCTGCGCAACGCCAAGGCCTTCTACGACGCCCTCGCCGAGGAGGAGCTCGAGGGCTACGAGGTGCGCGAGTTCGAGTGCCTCGGCGCGTGCGAGATGGCCCCGATGGCGTCGATCGACGGGCGCTACGTCGGCCCGCTCAGCCCCGACGAGGCCCCCGAGCTGGCGGCGGCGCTCCGCGAGGGCCGCACCCCGTTCCCGGGCCGCGGGCTGGGTGATCCGGCGTGAAGGAGACCCGCGTCCTCCTCGCCGACATCGACGAGCCCGACCTGGTCAGGCTCGAGGTGTACGAGCGGCTCGGCGGCTACGCCCCGATGCGCAAGGCCCTCTTCGACATGTCCCCGAACGAGGTGCTCCACGAGCTCGAGGAGTCGGGCCTGCGCGGTCGCGGCGGCGCCGGGTTCGCGATGGGCAAGAAGGCCTCGTTCATCCCAAAGGGCGAGATGGACAAGTACCTCTGCTGCAACGCGGACGAGTCCGAGCCGGGCGCCTTCAAGGACCGACTGTTGATGCAGAAGAACCCCCACCTGTTGATCGAGGGCTGCGTGGTCGGCTCGATCGCGGCCGGCGCCAACAAGGGCTTCATCTTCATCCGCGGCGAGTACAAGCTGCAGGCCGACGTCCTCGACGCCGCCGTGACCGAGGCCTACGAGCGGGGTTACCTCGGCGAGCGCATCCTCGGCTCAGAGCACTCGTTCGACCTCGTCGTGCACCGCGGGCAGGGCGCCTACATCTGCGGTGAGGAGACCGGCCTGCTCGACGCGCTCGAGGGAAAGCGCGGCAACCCCCGCCTCAAGCCGCCCTTTCCCGCGAACCAGGGCCTGTACCAGGGCCCGACGCTGATCAACAACGTCGAGACCCTGTGCAACGCACCGCTGATCGTCGACAAGGGCGCCGCCTGGTTCCGCTCGCTCGGCGAGGGCAACTCGACGGGCACGAAGATCGTGTCCGTGTCCGGCAATGTCCAGCGGCCGGGGAACTACGAGATCGAGCTCGGCGTGTCCGTGCGCGACGTGATCTACGGGCTCGCCGGCGGCCCGCCCGAGGGACGCGAGATCAAGTGCTTCTTCCCGGGCGGCTCCTCCGCGCCGGTGCTGACCAAGGACCACCTCGACCTGCCCTTCACCTACGAGGCGATGGCCGAGGCCGGCTCGATGCTCGGCACCGCGTCGGTGATCGTGGTGGACGACTCCCAGCCGCTCGTGCCGCTCACCCTGCGCCTGGCCGAGTTCTACCGCCACGAGTCGTGCGGCAAGTGCGTGCCCTGCCGTGAGGGGACGAACTGGACGGTGAAGACGCTCGAGCGGATCGACCGCGGCGAGGGCACGCCGATGGACCTCGACATCCTCGAGCAGGTCCAGGGCAACATCATCGGCAACTGCCTGTGCGTGCTGGGGGACTCGATGGCGATGCCCGTGGCGTCGCTCCTGAAGTACTTCCGCCCCGAGTTCGAGCAGCACATGGAGGAGGCGCGCGAGCGCGCCGACCGCGAGGCGCTGTCCGCGCCGGAGCTGGCCTCGGTCGCGGAAGCGGGAGCCGCCTAGCCCGATGGCCCGCCCCCAGCCGAAGTGGATCAGCTTCGAGATCGACGGCCGCCAGGTGCGCGCGCCCGAGGGCACGATGCTCGTGGACGCCGCGAAGTACGGCGACGTCGAGATCCCCTACTTCTGCTACGAGCCGAAGCTCGGCCAGCCGGTGGGGGCCTGCCGCATGTGCCTCGTCGAGATCGAGGGCATCCCGAAGCTCCAGACGTCGTGTTCGACCCCCGTGCGCGACGGCATGGTGGTGGTCACCACGTCCGACCGCGTGAAGCATGCGCAGAACGCGATCGTCGAGTTCCTGCTCGTGAACCACCCGCTCGACTGCCCCGTCTGCGACAAGGGCGGCGAGTGCCCGCTGCAGGACATCTCGTTCGGCTGGGGCGCAGGGCGCTCGCGCTTCATCGAGCCCAAGCGCCACTTCAAGAAGCCGCTCGAGCTGTCGCCGATGGTGGCGATCGACCGCGAGCGCTGCATCCTCTGCTACCGCTGCGTGCGCTTCTCCCAGGAGGTGGCCGAGGACCACCAGCTGGTGTTCCTGGAGCGGGCCGACCACACCTTCGTCGGCACGCACGACGGCCGTCCCTACGTGGCGCCGTTCAGCGGCAACATCATCGAGCTCTGCCCGGTGGGGGCGCTCACCTCCACCGCCTACCGCTTCCGCGCCCGGCCGTGGGACATCGAGGGGGCGGGCACGATCTGCACGATGTGCCCGGCGCAGTGCAACGTCGAGCTGACGCTGCGCGACGACGCCAAGGTCATGCGCGTGCTGGCGCGCGACAACGTCGAGGTGGACGACGGCTGGCTGTGCGACAAGGGCCGTTTCGGCTACCAGTCATTCGGGTCGCCCGAGCGGCTCACCGCGCCGCTGGTGCGCGACGGCGGCTTCCTGCGCGAGGTGTCGTGGGAGCGGGCCCTGTCGGAGGCGGTCCGGGTGCTCGAGCGCTCCGGCGAGCGCGCAGCCGCCCTGGTCGGCGGGGGCGCCACGAACGAAGAGGGCTTCCTGCTCCAGCGCCTGATGCGCGACGGGCTCGGCTCGCCGCACCTAGACTCGCGCGCGGCCGGCCGGCTGCCGGGTCCCTACGCGCGCGGGCTGGCCCGGGGGGACCTGTCGGCGAAGGTGTCCGACATCGATCACGCCGGGGCGATCCTGGTGCTCGACACCGAGCTCGTTGACGAGGCGCCCATCCTCGACCTGCGCGTGCGCAAGGCCGTGCGCCGGAACCACGCGCGGCTGGTGGTGGCGTCCGCGCGGCCGTCGACGCTCGACCCGACCGCGAGCGCCACGCTGCGCTTCGCGCCCGGGGCGGCGGAGGCGGCGCTCGTCGCGCTGGCAGCCGCGCTCGGGAGCCCGCGGGCGGCCGGCCCGGTCGAGTACCTCGCGGGAAGCGCGCGCACGACGGAGGACGCGGTCCGGGGCGCGGCCGACGTGCTGCGCGACGCGGGCGACGTCGTCGTCATCTGGGGCGAGCGCGTGCTCGGTGGCGAGCGCGCGCCCAACGCCGCCGAGGCGCTGCTCGCCGTCGCGTCCGCGCTGGGCGTCACGGACAAGCCCGAGTCCGGCCTGATCGAGGTGCCGGAGGTCACGAACGGCCGCGGGCTGCGCGAGATGGGGTGCGTTCCCACGCTCGCTCCGGGGCTCCGGGACGCTCCGGCGGAGGGCCTGACCACCGCCGAGATCGCGGACTCGGACGAGCTCGGCGCGCTGCTTCTCATGGAGCACCCGCTGCCAGCCGAGCGGCTCGCCGCGGCCAGCGCCGTGGTGGCCTTCGCCCGCTTCACGTCCGAGGCGCTCGACGACCACGCCGATGTGGTCTTCCCCGCCGAGATCTATCCGGAGAAGGAGGGCACGATCACCCACCCGGACGGGCGCCTGCAGCGGCTGCGCCAGGCGCTCGGCCACGCGGGCGAGGTGCGGCCCGCGTGGCGCGTGCTGCACGACCTGTGTGAGCGGCTCGGGGTGGGCTTCGAGGCGCGCACGGCCCCGATGGTCACGGCACGCGTGGCCGAGGAGGTGCCGATCTATGCCGGCGTGACACTGGAGGAGATCGGGGGACTCGGCGTGCGCTGGCAGGAGCGCGACGCCGCTTCGGCGCTCCCCGCCGAGGAGCTCTCGAGCGAGCAGCTCGCCGTGCCACCGGCGGCCGAGCGCGGGCTGCACGTGGCCGTCGTTCCCACGCTCTGGAGCGGCCCTGAGGTCGAGCACTCGCCCTCACTGCGCTTCCTGTCCACGCGCGCGCGTGTGGAGATGTCGGTGGAGGATGCGCGCGAGGCGGGGGTCCAGGACGGCGACGAGGTGACCCTCAGCGTCGACGACGCCCAAGTCAACGGCATCGCCGCCGTCCGAAGCATGGTCCCGGCCGGAAGCGTCTTCGTCAGTGGACTGAGAGTGAGACCGGGAAGGGTCCAGATCTCCCCGGCTCGGCAACCGGTGGCGACCGGCTGATGGATCCCGCGGTCGAGGGCACGCTGGTCCTGATCGCCAAGTCGATCGTGATCTTCGTGGTCTTCCTCCAGCTCGTGCCGCTGGTCCTGCTGGGCGAGCGGAAGATCCTGGGCCGCTTCCAGTCGCGCATCGGGCCCAACCGGGTGGGCCCCTACGGCATGCTGCAGCCGATCGCAGACGTGCTCAAGCTGCTGTCGAAGGAGGCCTTCACGCCCGCCACCGCGGTGCCGTGGATGATGGCCATCGCGCCGGTGATCTCGGTCACCACCGCCGTGGCCGTGATGGTGCTCATCCCGTTCGGGCCCTACGACGCGTGGGGCGGCGGCTTCGGTCTGTACGGCATGGACGTCTCGATCGGGCTCCTGTACTTCTTCGCCTTCGGGTCGCTCGCGTTCTACGGCCTCATGCTGGGCGGCTGGGCGTCCGGATCGAAGTACTCGTTCCTGGGAGCGATGCGCGCGGCGGCCCAGCTCATCTCGTACGAGGTGGCGCTCGGCCTCTCGCTCCTGGGCGTGGCCATGACCGCAGGCTCGCTCTCCCTGGTCGACATCGTCGAGGCGCAGGGCGACATGTGGTACGTGATCCCGCAGTTCGTCGGCTTCTGCATCTTCCTCGTGGCCGGGTTCGCGGAGACCGCCCGCGCGCCGTTCGACCTCCCGGAGGGCGACGCCGAGATCGTGGGCGGCTACAACACCGAGTTCGGCGGGATGCGCTTCGGTTCGTTCTTCATGGCCGAGTACATGGAGATCCTGGTGATCTCCGCGATCGCCGCCGCCTGCTTCCTCGGCGGCTGGCACGGCCCCGGGCCCGAGGCCCTCGGCCCGCTCTGGATGCTGCTGAAGATCATCCTCGGCGCGCTCTTCTTCATCTGGGTCCGCGCCTCGCTGCCGCGGCTGCGCTACGACCAGCTGATGTCGTTCGGCTGGAAGATCCTGCTGCCGCTGGCGACCCTCAACGTGCTCGTGACCGCGATCGTGCTGGTGGCGACCTGATGCCCTCCCCCGACTGGCGCGGCGCCGCCCGGCCGATCGAGCGCGGGCCCGAGCCCGGTGGGCTGGGCGCCATCTACCGCGCGTTCGGCGAGACGCTCCGCGGCCTCCGCACCACGCTGGGCCGGGTGGCCGAGGGCCACCACGTGATCCAGTACCCCGAGGAGAAGACGCCCGTCTACCCGCGCTTCCGCGGCCGGCACAAGCTCCACCGCTTCGAGGACACCGGGCTCGAGAAGTGCGTCGGCTGCTCGCTCTGCGCCGCCGCCTGCCCGGCAGAGTGCATCCGCGTGGTCGCGGCCGAGAACACCCCAGAGAACCAGGTCTCGGCCGGCGAGCGCTACGCCGCGGTCTACGAGATCAACATGACCCGCTGCATCTTCTGCGGCTACTGCGAGGTGGCCTGCCCGTTCGACGCGATCACGATGGGCAACGACTACGAGCTGGCCGACTACCACCGCAGCGACCTGCTCTTCACGAAGGAGATGCTGCTCGCCGACCCGCCCGAGCACACGCCGCTGCGGCGGGAGGGCGAGTAGGCATGTGGTTCGAGCAGGTCCTGTTCTTCCTCGCGGCGATCGGCGCGCTCGCCGGCGCGCTCGGGGTCGTGATCCTGCGCAACCCCTTCTACTCCGTGCTCGCCCTGGTCGTCCACCTCGTGGCCCTGGCGGTCCTGTTCCTGCTGCTGCAGGCCGAGTTCCTGGCCGCCGGTCAAGTGGTCGTCTACGCCGGCGCCGTGATGGTGCTCTACATCTTCGTGGTCGCCTACATCGGCGGCTCCGACGAGCCGCTGCGGCCCGAGGGCGGGGCGCTCGGGGTGTTCGGGCCGCTGTTCGCCGCGGCGGTCGGGATCGAGCTGACCATCGCGTTCGCCGCGAGCGGACTGGAGGCGCTTGACACGACGGGCGAGGAGGTCGGCGCGGGGTTCGGCTCGCCCGCCGCGATCGGCCAGCTGCTGCTGACGCGCTTCCTGGTGCCTTTCGAGGCCGCCTCCTATCTGCTTCTTGTGGCCGCTGTGGGCGCGGTGGTGCTGGCCCGGCGGCGGCGCGGGCTGGAGGGGACCAGCGAGGCCGGGCCAGAGGCCGTCTAAATGGACATCACCTGGTACCTCGTCCTGTCCGCCTTCATCTTCGCGATCGGCGCGGCCGGGGTGATGAGCCGCCGCAACCCGCTCGTGGTCCTGCTCTGCCTCGAGCTGATGCTGAACGCCGGCAACCTCGCGCTGATCGCGTTCTCGCGCATGCACGGCGGCGAGGCGGGCCAGGTGTTCGCGCTGATCGTGATGGTGATCGCGGCCTGTGAGGTCGTGATCGGGCTCGGGATCATCGTCGCGATGTACCGCCGCCGGCTCCCGATCGACGTGGACGAGATGTCGGAGCTGCGCGGGTGAGCCCCACCGAGTACGGCTGGCTGATCCTCGCCTTCCCGCTCGCCGGGATGCTTGTCGTCTCGCTCGGCTGGCGCGTCCTCCCCGGCCGGCTGCCCGGCTGGATCGCGAGCGCCGCCATCCTCGGCTCGTTCCTCGCCTCGCTCGGAGCGCTCGACACGGTCGACGCCGAGTCGCACGTGGACTCGGCCTGGACCTACGCCGCCACGGCCGGTTTCGAGGCCGACCTCGCGATCCTCGTCGACCCGCTGTCGGTGTTCATGTGCCTCGTGGTGAGCGGCGTGTCGTTCCTGATCCACGTGTACTCGGTCGCCTACATGGGCGGCGACCACGGCTACGCCCGCTACTTCGCTTACCTGAACTACTTCGTCTTCTCGATGCTGCTGCTGGTCCTGGCGGCGAACTTCCTGCTGCTGATCGTCGGCTGGGCCTTCGTCGGCGCGGCGTCCTACCTGCTGATCTCCTACTGGTACCGGCGCACCACCGCCACGTACGCCGGCATCAAGGCCTTCGTGATCAACGTGATCGGCGACGTGGGCCTGGTGATCGCCGCCTTCCTGCTGCTGAACGAGACCGGCGCACTCGACTACGCGGGCGTGTTCTCCGGAGCCGAGGAGGCCTTCTCCCCCAACGACGGCACGCTGGTGGCGGCCTGCCTCCTGATCCTCGTTGGCGCCTTCGCCAAGTCCGCCCAGCTGCCGCTCCACACCTGGCTGCCCGACGCAATGGAGGGCCCTACGCCGGTCTCGGCGCTGATCCACGCCGCGACGATGGTGACCGCCGGCGTCTACCTGATCGCCCGCACGCACCCGCTCTTCGAGCTCGCCCCGACCGCGGCGGACATCAGCGCGATCATCGGGACCGCCACGCTCGTGTTCGCGGCATCCGTTGCGCTCGTGGTGACCGACCTCAAACGCGTGATCGCCTACTCCACGATCTCGCAGATCGGCTACATGGTGATGGGCGTGTCGATCGCGGCGTACGGCGCCGGGCTCTTCCACCTGATGACCCACGCCTTCTTCAAGGCGCTCCTCTTCATGGGCGCCGGCTCGGTCATCGGCGCGATGGCCGGCATCCAGAACCTCGACCGGATGGGCGGTTTCCGGCGGGCGATGCCGTTCACGTTCCTGACGTTCACGATCGGCGCGCTCGCCCTGGCCGGCTTCCCGCTGATGTCGGGGTGGTTCTCGAAGGACGAGATCCTCGCGTACGCGATCGAGCGCGGCTCGGGCTTCGTGGTCCTCGCCGTGATCGGCTACCTCGGCGCGTTCCTCACCGCGTTCTACGCCTTCCGCATGGTCTTCCGCGTCTTCTTCGGCGAGCCCGTGCCCGAGGCGCACGAGCTCGAGCACGGGCACCTCGCCCACGGGGAGCCGATAAACCCGCTGACCGGCGACCCCGAGGACACGGACGTCGGCTTCCCCGGTCCCGAGCACCACGTGGCGGAGCGCTCCTGGCCGATGAAGGCGGCGATGGGGGTGCTGGCAGTGCTGGCCGTGGTGGGCGGCGTCGTCGGGATCCCGGCCCTAACCGACACGCTCGAGCACTTCCTCGAGCCGACCTTCGAGGAATCCCGCTACCACGAGGTCCACCCGAGCGAGGGCGCCGAGTGGGCCGGGCTCGCGGCGGGCGGGATAGTGGCGATCGCGGGGATCGGGCTCGCCTACGTGCTGTACGTGCGGCGCAGCGGCATCACCCTTCGTCTGCGCGACCGCTACCGCGCCGTGCACGACTTCCTCGTGCACAAGTGGTACTTCGACGAGCTCTACGACGCGCTGTTCGTGCGGCCGTTCACCGGCGCGGGCTCGTTCGGGCGCCGCGTGATCGAGACCGACTTCGTGCAGGGGTTCATCGTCGGCGGGGCGACAGGCGTCGTGCGCGCCGGCACCTCGTTCGCCCGGGCGATCCAGACCGGCTACCTGCGCGCCTACGCCCTGCTGCTGCTGCTCGGCGTGGCGGCCATCGCGCTCTACTTCCTGGTGGCGAGCTCGTGACGGTCCACCTGTCGATCGTCCTGTTCCTGCCGCTCTTCGCCGGCCTGGTCGGCGCTCTACTCCCGCGCGGCCTGGCGCGCTGGGCCGTGCTCGCGGGCACGGTCGGGGTGCTCGCCTACGCCATCGTCATCCTCGCCGACTTCGAGTCGGGCGGCGGGCTCCAGTACGTGACCGACGACGAGTGGATCTCCGAGCTCGGCATCCGCTACGAGCTCGGGATCGACGGCCTCAACCTGTTCATGGTCCTGCTGACGGCGGTGGCCTGGGTGCCGTGCACGCTCGTGGCCGCCTTCCGCGAGCACGACCGCGCGAAGCTCTTCTTCTTCAACCTGGCGCTGGGCGAGACCGCGGTGCTGGGCGCCTTCATGGCCCAGGACCTCGCGCTGTTCATCGTCTTCTTCGACCTGATGCTCGTGCCGTTCTACTTCATGATCGGCGGCTGGGGCACGGGCGAGCGGGTGCGGGCCACGACCAAGTTCGTCATCTACACGCTGGCCGGCTCGCTCCTGATGCTGGCGGCGGCCATCGCGCTCGGGGTGCTGTCCACGCCCGAGGGCGGCGAGATCTCGTTCTCGCTGGCGGAGCTCGAGCGGCGCAGCGTGAGCGAGGGGACCCAGCACTGGATCGTCCTGTTGTTCGCGCTCGCCTTCTTCGTCAAGGCGCCGCTGTTCCCGTTGCACGGGTGGGTGCCGGAGACCTACCGGGCCTCGCCGATCGTGACGATCGCGCTGCTGTCCGCGGTGCTGTCGAAGGTCGGCGTGTACGGCTTCCTGCAGATCGTGCTTCCGGTGATGCCGGAGGGCTCACAGCACTGGCAGGAGCTGTTCATCGTCGTGGCGGTGTTCTCGATCCTGTACGGGTCGGTGCTGGCGTTCTCGCAGGACAACGTGCGGCTGGTGGTCGCCTACTCCTCGATCGCGCAGCTCGGCTTCATCGTGCTGGGGATCTTCGCTTTGGACGACAAGGGCGCCCAGGGGGCCGTGTTCCAGATGCTGAACCACGGCCTGGTGGTGGTGCCGCTGTTCCTGATCATCGGCGTGATCGCGGCGCGGGCGGGGGGCAGCGAGTCGCTCTCCGAGCTCGGCGGGATGGCGTTCCGGGCGCCGGTGCTGGCCGCCCTGTTCCTGATCGTCACCTTCGCGACGCTGGCGATGCCGGGCTCGCCGAACTTCGTCGGCGAGATCCTGATCCTGTTCGGCGCCCTCGAGGACAAGTTCGTCTACGGGCTGATCGCGAGCGCCGGCGTGGTGCTTGCGGCCGTTTACATGATCCGGGTCTACCAGCGAACGATGCACTACCGCGTCGGGCCCGCGGTGAGGTCGCGTGACATCGACCCGGTGAACCTGGCGGCGGTGGCGCCGCTCGTGGCGGTCGTCGTGGCGTTGGGGGTCTACCCGCACTTCGTGGTGGAGCGGACCGAGGGGGCGACGACGGCGGCCATCGAACAGGCCCGGAGCCTGGGGCAAGAAGTGGCAGAGCGGTGATGGAAGTCCAAGCGCCGGAAATCGACTACAAGGCGCTCTCGCCGCTCATGGCGCTCGTCGGCGGCTCCATCGTCGTCCTCATGGTGGGCCTTTTCCGCCCCCGCTTCGTCCGCCACGTGCTCGTGCCCGCCCTCACCGCGGTCACCCTGCTCACCGCGATGGGCCTGACGATCTGGGTCTGGGAGCCCGGCGAGCAGACCCCGATCATCGAGGGATCGCTCACCGTCGACACGCTCGCTCTCGGCCTCTCGATGCTCTTCTACGTGGCCGGGCTGGTCACGGTCGCGCTGTCGGTGCGCGCGGTGGCCACCCACGAGGCCGGGCACGGCGAGTACCACTCCCTTCTGCTCGGGTCGATCACCGGCATGGTCGTGCTCGCCCAGTCCTCCGACCTCATCACGCTGTTCGTCGGCCTCGAGCTGCTCTCGATCCCCCTCTACGTGCTGTGCGCGACCGAGCTGCGGCGCGCCACTTCGCTCGAGTCGGGGCTGAAGTACCTCGTAATCGGCTCGGTCGGGTCGGCCACGCTGCTGTACGGGCTGGCGCTCGTCTACGGGGCCTCCGGCGCGATGCAGTTCGAGGCCATCGCCGCCGCCATCGGCACCGATCGGCTGCCGGCCACGGACCCGTTGCTCCTGACCGGCATCGGCCTGGTGGCGGTGGGCTTCGCCTTCAAGGCCTCGGTCGCCCCGTTCCACCAGTGGACGCCCGACGTCTACCAGGGCGCCCCCACGCCCATCACCACCTTCATGGCCGTGGCGACCAAGGCCGCCGCCTTCGCGATCTTCCTGCGGATGTTCGACCACGCGCTCGGCGAGGTCCAGCCGGACTGGGGCCCGGCCCTGGCCGCGCTGGCCGTGGCCACGATCGTGATCGGGAACGTCGGCGCGCTCGCCCAGCGCTCGCTCAAGCGGCTGCTGGCCTGGTCGAGCGTCGCGCAGGCCGGCTACCTGCTGGCCGGCGTGGTGGTGGGCACCACGCTCGGCCTGCAGGCCACGGTCTTCTACCTCGCCGTCTACCTGCTGATGAACGTGGCGGCGTTCGCGGTGGTGGTGGCGCGCGAGCGGGTGTCGGAGCACGGCGACGACCTGCTGTCGATCGAGAACCTCGGCCGCAGCGAGCCGTGGCTCGCCTGGCCGATGACGATCGCGATGCTGTCGCTGGGCGGTATCCCCGCCACGGCCGGTTTCATCGGGAAGTTCTATTTGATCGACGCCTCCGTGGCGGGCGACTACACCTGGCTCGGCATCGTGATCGTCGTGGGGTCGGTGATCTCGCTGGCCTACTACCTGCGCGTGGTCGCGGTGATGTGGATGGGCAGCTACGAGGTCGAGTGGCCGGCGCTGCCACGGCGCCGCGTGAAGCCAGTGGCGGGCTGGTCACCCGAGGCCCAGGCGCGCGCGCAGCCGGAGGTGGCCCTGATCGCGGTCGCCTTCGGGGCCGCCACGATCCTGTTCGGCATCTGGCCCGACCCGTTGTTCGACGCGGCGCGCGACATGGGCACGGCGCTCTCCGGGCTCGGCTAGCCGCCGGCCGCCTTGATGGCCTGGTCGAACACGAGCTCCCCGTCCTCGATCCGGTAGACGCCGTAGTCGGTGATCGTGGTGTCGCCGTTCTCGTCGATGTCGTAGGTGCCGAGCACCGACTCGCGGCCCCGGGTCTCGAACAAGGCGTCGATGAACGCCTGACGGTCCGTGCAGTCAGGGCCGAGCTGCTCGCAGGTGTCGAGCACGAGCGTCATCGCCTCGTAGCCGTAGATCGCGTACGGGTCCACGCTCGGAACGTTGTACGTCCGCTCGTACTCCTCGAAGAACCGCTGGCCCGCGGGCGGGTACTGGTCCGGCGACAGCGTCGCCACCGTGACCTTCACCTTGGCCGCCACCTCGGGCGGCAGGCCGCCCTCGTCGGTGACGAAGAACTCCGGGTTCGAGACGCCGTCGGGCCCATACAGCCTGGCGTCCGGCATTGCCGCCGACACGTCCTTGAAGAGCTGCACCGCGCCGTTGGGCGTCACGCCGGCGAACACGAAGCAGTCCACGCCCATGCTCTCGAGGCCCGCCGCCTGGGCGCGGAAGTTCGGCGCCCTCGGGTCGATCCCCTCGTTGGTCGCCACGCTCAGGCCGAGCTCCTTGGCCGAGCTCTCGATGTTGCGGGCCAGGCCGGCGCCGTACACCTCCTTGTCGTGGAGGATTCCGATGTTGCGGCAGCCGTCCTCGTCCATGACCGTGGCCAGCGCCGCTCCCTGAATCGTGTCCTTCGGGACGATGCGCACGTAGTGGCGCTCGCCCGTCGGGTAGTACTTCTCCGGCTCGCCCTCGTCGGCGCCCGGCTCGTCCGAGGTCAGGCCCACGGCCGTGTTGGCCGGGCTGATCTGGGCGATCGGGACCTCGTTCAGCAGCGGGATCGAGATCGCGCTCGCGCCCGAGTTGAACTCACCGATGTAGGCGATCGCGTTGTCGTCCTGCGCGACCCGCCGCGCGTTGGCCTGAGTGGCCTCCGGCGTCCAGGTGCCCGCCTGCGCCGTCGAGTCGTCCAGCGACGTGTACTTCACGGTCAGGTCACCGGCCTTGCCGTTGTTCTGCTGCAGGGCAAGCCTGATTCCCTCGACCATCGCCGTGGTTTGCGGTCGGGAGGCGCCCTGAAGCGGCAGCGACGAGTAGACGTTGACCGTCCCTCCGCCTCCGCCTTCGCCCCCGCCGCCGTCGCCGCCGTCGTCGTCGTCCTCACCGCAGGCGGTCATGCCCATGGCGAAGGCGGCGAGAAGGCAGCTGAAGACTGCCAGCCAACGTACTCGCAAGATGTCCCTCCTATAGGGAGATGGCTCCTACCTGCCGGGCATCCTATGCACGGGTCGCGGCGCCGTGCAGCCACGCACCCCGCTCTTAACGCGGAGAAAATCTGGTTCTCACACGGCTCGGAGGGGCGCCTTCGGCCTCCAGGTCCGGCCGCTTCGACTGCACCCACGCCACGGCCGTGATGACCACCGCGCCGCCGG
>DASZJZ010000054.1:0-7001 GCA_035947555.1 Thermoleophilaceae bacterium
GTCGCGCGCCGCCGGACCCACCCCGGAATCCTCTACTGAATGCCCGCGTCCCTGCAGGCTGATGCGTACTGCCCCGAGCAGATCTCGTCCACCGGGTAGAACTCGTCCTTGACGATCGTGTCCTGGATGTTCTCCTTGGTGACCGCGACCGGCTCGAGTAGGACCGACGGCACGGCCTTCATGCCGTTGTCCGTCTCGCCGTTGATGAGGTCTGCGGGCGGCTCCTCGCCGCGGACCAGCGCCACGGCCAGCTCCGCCGCGGCCTCGGCCTCCGGCTTGATCGCCTTGTAGACCGTCATGTACTGCTCGCCGATCAGGATCCGCTGGATCGCCGCCAGCTCGGCGTCCTGGCCGGTGGTCGGCCGCGTCTTCGGATCGATGCCGTTGCCCTTCATCGCCGCGATCGCGCCACCGGCAGTCCCGTCGTTGGCGGCGTAGACGCCCACGAAGCCGTCCTTGCCGAGCGCCGTGATCGCCTGCTCCATCTGCTGCTGGGCCCGGTCCGGGCTCCAGTCCGGCGTGTCGTACTCACGCGCCACGTTGAACGGGCTGTCGTCGATGACGCTGTGCGCGCCCTGCTTGAAGAGCGTCGCGTTGTTGTCGGTGGGCGCGCCGTTGATCATCACGATGTCGCCCTGGGCGCCGTCCTCCTCGAGCTTCGAGACAAGGCTCTCGCCCTGCAGCTCGCCGACCTTCACGTTGTCGAACGAGATGTAGTAGTCCACGTCCGCATCGAGGATCAGGCGGTCGTAGGAGATCACGGGGATGTCCTGCGACTTGGCCCGCGTGACGAGCGGTGCCGCGGCGGCCGCGTCAACCGGGTCGAGCACGAGCACCTCGGCGCCCTGCGTGATCGCCGCCTCGGTCTGCTGCTGCTGCTGAGCGGCGTCCTGGTCGGCGTTCGAGTAGATGATCTCGCAGTCCGGGCAGAGCTCCTTGACCTTGTTCTCGAAGTTCGGCCGGTCGTGAGCCTCGTAGCGGGCCGTCTTCGACTCCGGCAGGAGCAGCGCGATAGTGCCGCCGCCGCCATCGCCGCCGCCGCCACCACCGCCGCCGTCATCGTCGTCGTCGCCGCACGCGGCGACGGCCATCGCGAGGGCGAGTGCCATCACGACGGCGATCAGGCTCCAGCGTCTGTCCTTCATGGGGGTTGTCCTCCTCCTCCTAGGTTTCCGTCTCCGTCGCCTGCAGTGCCGGCATCCGGGCACCCTGAGCCAGGCTGGCCTCCTGAAGGACGAGCGCCACGGCCCCGAGCAACTCGGCGCGCTCGCCGAGCTCCCCGGGGACGATCGAGACGTCCTCACCCGCGCTTGGTATGGCGCGGAGGCTGACCGACTCCCTGAGCGGGTCGAGCAGCAGGGCGCCGGCCTGGCCCATGCTGCCCCCGACCACGATCCGTTCGGGGTTCACCAGATTGCAGAGGTTCGCCACCGCCACCCCGATGTGGCGGCCGGCGTCGGCGATCGCCCGGCGGCAGCCGGGGTCGCCGTCGGCCGCCCGGCTCAGGACGGCCTCGGGGTCGAGCTCCTCGCCGAAGCTGCGCGAGAGCAGGCTGGCGATGGCCGCCGCGCCGGCGTAGGTCTCGAGGCAGCCGCGGTTGCCGCAGCGGCAGATGTCGCCGGTCTCGTCGATCGTCGTATGGCCGATCTCGCCGGCCGTGCCGCCGGCTCCTTCGAACAGCCGGCCGCCGATCACCATCCCGGCCCCGATGCCGGTGGCCAGCTTCAGGTACACGACGCTGGCGGCGCCGCGCCCGGCGCCCCAGGTGGACTCGGCGAGGGCTCCGAGGTTGGCGTCGTTCGCGACGCGCACGCGCAGGTCGAGCAGCTCCGCCATGCGCTCCTGCGGGGCGGTGCCGGCCCAGCCCGGCAGGATCGCCGAGGACCCGACCATCCCCGTCTTCTGCACGGGGCCGGGGATGCCCATCCCGACACCGATCACGCGGCCGCGGTCGGCGCCCAGGTCGTCGAGCAGCTCCTCGACCAGCTCGGCCGCCCTCACCATGCCCTCGCCGGCCTCGTAGTCGTCGGTCATCTCGACCGACCGCTCGCCGAGCAGCTCGTGCGACAGGTCCGCTATCGCCAACGCCAGGTGGCGCTTGCCGAAGTCGATGCCGAGCGCGAAGCCGGCCGTGGAGTCCAGCGCGATGAGCGCCGGCGGGCGGCCGCTCCCGGCAGCCTCGCGGCCGCCGTCCTGGCGGTCCACCACGAGCCCCGCCTCCTGGAGCTCGGCCACGATGCTCGACACGGTCGAGCGCGACAGGCCCGTCCAGCGGGCGATGTCCGCTCGGCTCGCGACCCCAAGGGTCTGCAGCGCCTTCACCACCTTCTCCCGGTTCGACTCGCGCAGCGAGCCGAGCGCCCCGGGCTGCTCTCCTCTCACCGCCGCGCATCCTCCATCGACCCAGGCGGGTTTGTCAAGGCTTCGTTATAAGTTTTCTGTGTTAAGCCGGTTTTTTGTTTCGAGTCCGGTCGAAAGGAGGATGACGGCTGGGCGGCGTGGTATGTCATGGGGGTGGCCGTGGCCTCTCGGAGCTCGGGCGCCGTTCCCGCGGGGATCGAGGCGCTGGCAGGGCGCTACGACCCGGATGCGATCGACGTCCCGGGCGGGCGGGCCGTCGTGCGGCTGCGCGTGCGCGGGGCTGACGACTGGGACGCCCGGATCCAGGGCAGCCGCCTGCGCGTGGTCCGTGCGAGCGAGGCGGACGAGCCCGATGCCGTGATCGCCGCCGATCCGTCCACATGGATGCGGATCGCCGGTGACGTGCGGGCCGGCATGCAGGCCTTCCAGCGAGGCAGCCTGCGGGTGCGCGGCTCGCTGCACCTCGGGGTCGGCTTCCTGGCGGCCACGAGCGGGGACACGGCGGCGGGGCGGCTCAGCTTCTCACGATTGCGGACGAGCGCGGGGCAGATCTCCGTGCTGTCTGCGGGGGTCGGCCCGGACGTGCTGCTGTGCCTGCATGGGCTGGGGGGCACGAAGGCGTCGTTCCTTCCCACCGTGGCGGCGCTTGCCGATCGCTACCGCGTGGTGGCGATGGACCTCCCGGGCTTCGGCGAGTCGGACAAGCCGATCGGTGCGGCCTACGACTCGCAGTGGTTCGCCCGGTCCGCGTTCCAGACGCTCGACGCGCTCGAGGTCTCCTCGGCGCACATCGCCGGCAACAGCATGGGCGGGCGGATCGCGATCGAGGCAGGGCTGATGGACCGCTCGCGTGTGCGCTCGCTTTCGCTATTGAGCCCGGCGCTGGCGTGGCTGCGCGATCGCCGCTGGGCCCCGGTGGTGCGGCTGCTGCGGCCCGAGCTCGGGCTCCTGCAGGTGACGCCACGGTCGGTGACCGAGCGGATCGTGCGCGGGCTCGTGCCCGGCGGGAACGACGGCTGGGTGGCCGCCGGCGTGGACGAGTTCCTGCGCGCCTACTTCACCCCGCGCGGCCGCGCCGCGTTCTACGCCGCCGCGCGCAACATCTACCTGGACCAGCCGCACGGCGACGACGGCTTCTGGAGCCGCCTCAGCGGTCTCTCCACGGACGCGCTGTTCATCTGGGGCCGGCACGACACCTTGGTGCCGATCGCCTTCATGAAGCACGTGGAGCGGGCCCTTCCGGCGGCGCGGCACGTGGAGCTGGATTGCGGGCACGTGCCGCAGCTGGAGCGGCCGCGCCAGACGCACGCGGCGATGCGGGACTTCATGCGGGAGCGGTAGCGGCGCCCGCGCACGAGGCACGCCCCAGCGGCCGCCGGCCGGGTGCGCGCCGGAGCGGTCGCGGCGGCCGGGCCTCAGAAGTCGCCGCCTCCGAAGTCCCCGCCGAAGCCGCCCCCGAAGTCGCCGCCGCCCCCGCCGAAGTCCCCGAAGTCGCCGAAGTCACCCGGATCCTCCGCGTACGCCTCGGCCGGCACGCCGAAGCCGGTGAACGCCCCGCCGAGCAGCGACCCGACGAGGAGGCCGGGCAGCAGGCCGGCGCCGAAGAACCCTCCCGCCCATGGCGCGAACGCCGGGCCCGCCTGCCAGTACGGGACGAGCTGGCCGTCCACCGGCACTTGCCGCGCGTGCGGGTCCTCGCCGTCGCGAATGCGCACGGCATCCGCCGCGCAAGCCGGCACCGGGCGCGGCTGCCCGCCGGGCGGCGCCCACTCCACGTCGGTCACCGACGGGCCGTGGCGCGGGTCGAAGAAGCAGGGTGGGCGCCGTTCCGGCGCCGGCCGCCCGGCCAGCTCCGCCTTCGCCGCCTCCATCGCCCACCGCCCCTCCTCGAGGAGCTCGGTCACGCGCTGGAGGTCCTCGGGCCGGCGCGCCAGGTCGAGCGCTTCGCTTGCCTGCGTGTAGCGCTCGACGGCGAGGCCGTAGTGCTCCTTCGCCTCTGGGTCGACGTCCTTCATCTCCATGTCGATGTCGAGTGAGCGGATGTCGTCCCCGAGGGCGACCACGTCGTCGCGGGCCACCTCGCGCACCTCGGCGAACTCCGCCTCCGCCTGCCTGCGCCTGCTGCGGCGGCGGGAGAGCGACACCAGGGCGAGCGGGAGGGCGAGCAGCAGCAGGAGCAGGAGGCCGGTCGGGAACCCGCCGCCCTCCTCGCGTCCGCCGCCATCGACCTCACCGGCGCGGGCGTCGCCGACGCGGCGTACGAACTCGGTTAGCACGGCGGCGGCCCCGCGGTCGCGCTGGGCGTCGAAGGACTGGGACGCGAGCTCGCCGGCCTGGCCTCCGGGCAGCACGCCCTCGGTGGCTCCGGCGCGGAATGAGTCGCCGACGATGGCGGCGTAGGTGCCCGGCTCGTTGACCGCTTCGGCGAGCTCGAGCAGCGCGGCGTCCGGGTCGCCGCCCGCCTCGCGCGCGGCGGATGCCGGGAGGATCGCCAGGTAGAGCGGTCCGGCGTCCTCGCGGGCGATCGCCCCGCGGAGCCGCTCAGCCTGGTCCGCCGAGATCGCGCGCTCGGCGTCTGGGTCCACGTAGACGGGATCCGAGCGGAGGCGCTCAGCGGCGGTGGCCAGCCGGTCCTGCGCCTGGGCGGTACCGGCGAGCACGAGCAGCGCGGCTAGGAAGGCGACGAGGAGGCGCACGCCTTGGCGTTACCCGCCGCCGCGCGATACAACCTCCACGTGACCTTCCCACCCGGGCCCCGGCTGCCGCGCCTCGTGCAGGCGGCGCGCGTGACGGCCGGGCCGTACTCGTGGATGGACCGGCGCCGGCGGCGCCACGGCGACGTGTTCTCGTCGCACTTCCCGTTCTTCGGCCGCGTGGTGTACGTGGCCGACCCGGCGCTCATCAAGGAGGTGTTCACCGGCGACCCGACGCTCTTCCACGCGGGCGCGGCCAACGCGACGGTGCTCGGGGACGCGCTCGGCGAGCACTCCCTGCTCACACTCGACGAGGGCCGTCACCTGTCGCAGCGGAAGCTGCTGCTGCCGCCGTTCCACGGCGAGTCGGTGCGTCGCTACGCCGAGGTGATGGCGGCCGCGGCGGCGGACGAGGTGGCCCGCTGGCCGGTGGCACGGACGTTCGCGCTGCGCCCCCGCATGCAGGCGATCACGCTCGAGGTGATCCTGCGGGCGGTGTTCGGGGTGCGCGACGGCGAGCGGATGGACCTGTTCCGGGCGCGGATCCCACGCTTGGGCGAGCTGTCGAGCCCGCTCGACTGGCTGCCGTTCATGCAGCGCGACCTGGGCGGCCTGACGCCGGCGGCGCGCTTCCGGAAGGCGGTGGCGGCGGTGGACGAGCTGATCTACGCGGAGATCGCGGAGCGGCGGTCGGTGGTCGATGACGGCGTGGCGGAGCGGCGGGCGCTCGGCGCTGGCAGCCGCGACGGCGCCCTCGCCCGCGACGACGTCCTCACGCTCCTGCTTCGCGCTCGCCACGAGGACGGCTCCCCGATGAGCGACATCGAGCTGCGCGACGAGCTGATGACGCTGCTCACCGCCGGGCACGAGACCACGGCCACCGGGCTGTCCTGGGCCTTCGAGCGGCTGCTCCGCACGCCGCGTGTGCTGGCGAGGCTGATGGAGTCGCTCGACGACGACGAGTACCTCGACGCGGTGGTCAAGGAGACGCTGCGCGTGCGCCCGGTGGTGGTGGACGTGGCGCGACAGCTCCAGCGCGACATCGAGCTGGGCGGCTGGCGCCTCCCGGCAGGAACGCTCGTCTTGCCGGCCATCGCGGCGGTGCACATGCGGTCCGACCTGTATCCCTCGCCGCTCGAGTTCCAGCCGGCGCGGTTTCTGGGACAGCGAGCGGGTGGCGGCCGCGAGCGTTCGATCTCCCGGGGGGCGGAGTCGTATGCCTGGATCCCGTTCGGCGGCGGCGTGCGGCGCTGCATCGGGGCGTCGTTTGCGCAGGTGGAGATGCGGGTGGTGCTGCGCGAAGTGCTGCGGAGGGTGAGGCTGCGGGCGCCGTCGCAGCGGCCGGAGCGGGCGCAGGTGCGGCACGTGACCGTGGTGCCCGCCCGCGGCTGCCGGGTTGTGGTGGATGAGCGGCTACCCGGCGTCGAGACCGGCCAGCGCGAGGAGGTCGGCGGCCGGACGGCCGAGGTCGTCTAGGGCGCCCGCCAGCTCCGCACCGGCGAGCCGTTCGACCTTCGCCCGGAGCGCGCCGGCGTCCATCGGGTTCGAGGGCGAGCCGAGCGCGGCGCGCACACGGGCGAGCACGGTGTCGCCCGCGGTGAGGACGAACTCGGACTCGAGGAGAGAGTGGTCGGTGCGGACGTCGATGGAGCGCGCACGCTCGACCGCCGCGGCGTCGACGCCGTCGAAGCTCTCCACGACCGGCGGCCCATGGAGAAGCGTGTACGCGGTGAGATATGGGATGGAGAACTTGGCCTGAAGCCCATCGACAGGCTCGGGCCCGACGGCGGCCGCTTGGAGCGAGACAGGATGGACCGTGACGGTGAGGTGACCCGCAGCGGTGCCGCGCAGACCGCTCGTCGGCGTGCCGCGCTGCACGCCGCGCGCGACCGCGCGGCTCTGCTCCGCGCCCGCCGTCGCCTCGCCGCTGTGCACGCCGCCGCTCTC
>DASZJZ010000055.1:0-17661 GCA_035947555.1 Thermoleophilaceae bacterium
GATCGTCAGCGAGATCCGGAAGAAGCCCTCGCCGTTCGGCCCGTAGGCGCTGCCCGGCGAGATCACCACGGCCGACTCCTCGAGCACCAGCTCGCAGTACGAGGCCGAGGTGTGGCCCTCCGGTACCGGGGCCCAGACGTAGATCGTGCCCTTCGGCGGAGTCACCTCCACTCCGATCTCGCGCAGGGCGTCGCAGACGTGGTCGCGGCGGCGGGCGTAGATCTCGGTCATCTCGCGTGGCGGGCCGGCGTCCAGCGCCGCCGCGGCCGCCAGCTGCACCGCCTCGAACATCCCCGAGTCCATGTTGGTCTTGAGGCGCCAGTAGGCCTCGACGGCTTTCGCGTTGCCCGCGAGCGCGGCCGTGCGCCAGCCGGTCATGTTCCAGCCCTTCGAGAGCGAGAACACCTCCACGCCGACCTCCTTGGCGCCCGGCGTGGCGAGGAACGAGGGCGCCACGTAGCCGTCGTACGTGGTCTCTGTGTACGAGGCGTCGTGCACCACCAGCACCTCGTGCTCGCGGGCGAACTCCACGGCGCGCTCGAAGAGCCCGTCCGGCACCACGGCGCCGGTCGGGTTGTTCGGATAGTTGAGGTAGAGCAGGCGGGCCCGCCGCGCCACCTCGCCGCCGATCGCGTCGAGGTCCGGGGCGAAGCCCCGCTCGGGGACGAGCGGCATCAGCACCGCCTCCGCGCCGGCCAGCAGCGGGCCGCCGGTGTAGACGGGGTAGCCGGGGTCGGCGGCGAGCGCGATCGAGTCCGGGTCGAGGAATGCCAGGTTGAGGTTGAAGACGCACTCCTTCGCCCCCAGCGCCGGCACGATCTCGGTGGCGGGGTCGAGCGTCACCCCGAAGCGGCGCTCGTAGAAGCGGGCGAAGGCCTCGCGGAGCTCGGGGCGGCCGCGGTTGGACGGGTACTGATGCGTGCCGGAATCGCGTGCCGCCGTGGCGAGCGCCTCCACCACCGGCTCGGGCGTGGGCGTGTCGGGATCGCCGATCCCGAGCGAGATCACGTCCACGCCGGCCGCCTTCTTCTCGGAGACCTTGCGCTCGAGCTCGGCGAACAGGTACGGCGGGAGGCGGTCAAGTCGGCTACTCGGCTTCATTCAGCTCCTCGATCAGCTCTTCGCTCATCTCGCCGCGGTAGACCGGCCTGGCCCACCCGGTGAGGCTCACGTGCATGTCCTCGCCCACCTCGACCTCGAGGTCGCCGCCGTCGAGAACGACGGTGACGGGGCTGTCGAGGCCGCGCAGCACGGCGGCCACGGCCGCGCCCGAAGCGCCGGTGCCGGAGGCGCTCGTCTCCCCCACCCCGCGCTCCCAGATTCGGGCGCGGATCTCCGCGTCGGCGGTCCGGCGCCAGAACGAGACGTTCGTGCGGTTCGGAAACAGCTCGTGGTTCTCGATGAACGGCCCGTAGCGCTCGAGCTCCATCTCCTCGAGCCCCCCCGGGACCTCGATGGCGCATTGCGGATTCCCGACCTGCACGAACTGGAAGCGGAACTCGCGGCCGCCGGAGGTGAGCGTGCCGGCGCCGTCCTCCGATCCGCTTGGAAAGTCGCTGTCCGAGCGCAGGCGCGCACGCCCCATGTCCATCGTGGCGAGCTCGCCACGGATGTGCGGGCGGATCTCCCCGGCGGCGGTGCGCACGGAGAAGCTGTCGTTCTCCACCCATCCGTGGCGGCGCAGGTACATCACCGCCTGGCGGACGCCGTTGCCGGACAGCTCGGCTTCCGACCCGTCCGGGTTGTAGATCCGGACCTCGGCCACGAAGCCGCGTTCGTCCGTCGCCCGCAGCAGCAGGACGCCGTCGGAGCCCACGCCCGTGTGCGGCGCGCAGATGCGCCGGATCCGTTCAGGCGTGAGCCCGAACGAAAGGTTCCGTTCCTCGACGATGACGTAGTCGTTTCCCAGCGCCTGCCACTTCTCGAAGCGCACGGCGCGCAACCTACCGAGACCGGACGTCGAGGCTCCGTCTCAGAACGCGGGGCAGGATGCCCCGCGGAAGGCTACCTATGCCCCCTCGCTACCTATGCCCTCGGAACTCCATCAGCAGGTGCAGCGTCGGGCGGTTGGTCCAGCGCATCGTGCTCTCTTCGCCGAGCAGCCCGGGGACGAACTCGATCCGCTCCGCGGTCGCGTCGGAGCGCCACGCGTTCGGATCGGCTCCCTGAGCGGCGGCCAGCGAGTCGGCGCTCTGCCGGATCACCGTCCAGAGAGACTGCCGGCAGGCGTCCAGGTCGCCGCCGCCGCAGTAGCGCCGGCTGTAGGGGCCTTCCACGCGGCGGCCCAGCAGGGAGCGGAGGTCCTTCTCCACGTAGCCGTACCAGCCGCCGCCATAGGCGCTGCCGTTGACGCGCCGCGGCGAGTTGTCGCGGCCCCGCAGCTGACTCAGGAGGCCGCCCGAGGCGGCGAGGTCGCCGAGCGCCGGGCGCAGCACCGCCTCGGAGAGCGCGTCCCAGCTCTGGTCGAGCACCGCGGCGCCGGGGTCGTCGATGCGGCCGTCGAGGTCGCGGTCGAGCCGGCTCGCGCCGCGGCCGACCCACTCGTTGACCAGGACGACGGCCCGCGCGCTGCGCTCGTCGGGCGCCGGGCCGCCTGCGAGCACGGCGCGGATGACCGGCCAGACCTCGACCGCGCGCAGATCCTGGGTCGCGGCTCTGTTGACGACGCTCAGCACTTCGTGTAAGCGGCTGCGCCGCTTGAAACCCTTGAACAGGTCGTTGCGGTGCACCGACTGATGGCTCCAGTCGTTGTCGGCCGCGCCGAATCCTGCGGCCGGCTTGTTGTTCCAGTTCAGGATCAGGCCGCCCTTCGGATTCATGGCCTGCGGGTGGTCGCGGCCCTTGAGGAAGCCGCGCCAGTCGTAACGGCCGGTCCCGAGCGTCGGCAGGCTCGGGTTGGTGCCGGGCGCCCTGATCGGGAGACGTCCCGCGGAGAAGAACGCGATGTCCCGGTGGTCGACATAGAACAGGTTGAAGGTGAAGGCGAACTCGCGGGAGACGCGGCGCAGGTCGCGCGCCGAGTGCAACCGCCCGTCGTTCAGCGCGGAGCCGATCAGGCCGCTGAGGGCCTCGCGCCCGCGGCTCGAGCGCATGTTCGCGATGGCGTAGGGCTTGCCGTCCACGGTGACGGTCCCGCTGATCGGGCCGTGCACGCTCTGGCGGAAGACGACGCGCTCGTCGGGCTCGCCCCCGCTTCCGCTCAGTACGCCGGCGTCGAACCGGCCCATCGGCCGGCAGCGGCCCTTGTAGCGGTAGTGCGTGGACGCGCGCGTCGCCGGGCTGCCGTCCGGGTTGCAGAGCCTCTCGAGGAACTGGTCGACGTTGTCGTTGGACGCGCTCGTCGCGCTCCAGGCGTAGTCCCGCGTGCGGCCGATCAGCACGTAGGGAAGCCCGGGAAGGGTGCCGCCGCGCACGTGGATGCCGCCCCCGTGGGCGTCGACCTCCAGAAACAGCTGCGGGTAGAAGTAGCCGAGCTGCGGGCCCATCACGGCCAGCGGGTGGCCTGTGGCGGAGCGCTTGCGCCCCACCAGCACCGCGTTCGACGCGCGGGCTCTGCCCGCCTGCGTGACCCGGGCGGCCTGGGCGGCCGAGCTGCTGAGCGACCCGGGGTCCACCACCAGCGAGCCGGGCGTCCTTCCGCGCCGGTCCGTCACGTACGGGAACCGACGGCGGGTGGTGACGGACGTCTCCGGGTCGTTGGCCGAGCGGAGGTCGCGCCAGACCGCCGTGCCGGCCGCGCCGCCGAGCCGCCCGCGCAGCTCGGCGAGCAGGAGCGAGCTGCGCACCTCGTCGCCTCCGCCCGCCCCGAAGACCTGGCCGAGCAGGCCGGTGACCGCGGTGACGTCCGTGTAGGTCCACGGCTCGATGTTGTTGCCCGCCTGGCGGTTGTAGGCGTTGATGCCCTTCACATAGGCCCGCACGTCCCTGAAGACACGCCGCCCGCGCCTGCCCTGCCGCAGCACGAGCCTCCGCTGGCGTGAGATGAAGCGCTCCGTCCGCGCGCTCGGCTCGAACGAGCGCAGCGACGTGGCGAGGTCGAGGGCGTCGTACCCGGGTGCGTCGAGAATTGCGAAGCGGGCGGGGTAGCGGATCGTCTCCATGAACAGGCCGCGGTCCTCGGCGGTGGCCCAGCCGATCCCGAAGTACACGTCCGAGCGGGTGCGTCCACGGATGTGCGGCACGCCCCACTGCCGGTCCCGCCGGATGGTGAGGCCGCGCTTCGGCCGCTCGACGCGCCCGCCACGCGGCTCGAAGAAGCGGGCGGACTTGAAGAGGTTCTCGACGTGCCGCTTGCGCACGTCACCGAAGAGCGGCGTAAGCGCGTCGTAGAGCGGGAGCTGGTCGAGGCTGTTCTCGGACGGCGGCACGGAGCCGGCCTGACCGGGCGGCATGACCATGTACGTCTGGCGGCCGAAGTCGAGCGGGGCGGCGGCCACGGCGGACGCCGCCGCAAGCGACATGGCGAGGACCAGCAGGGGAACGGCTCGGCGCGTCACGAATCTCCTCTCTCAGGCGGCGCCTCCCCTGGCTGCGCGGCCAGTATATGGGCGATCTCCTCTGCCGCAAGAGAGGCTGAGCGCACCGTGATGTCTATCTCATGGACATGCTCGAGCCGCCGCATCCAGGTGAGCTGGCGTTTCGCATAGTTGCGCGTGCGCCGCTTCATGGCCTCGACGTCGCCGCGCAGGAGCTCGTCGAAGCCGAGCGCGGCGCGGGCGGTGCGGGAGGCGCCGGCGGCGTCGGCGCGCCGGACCTCGTCTGCCGTGCCGGCGGCGACCATGTCGTCCACGCGCGCGTCGATGCGCGCGTAGAGCTGTTCGCGCTCCATGGTGAGACCGACGAGCAGCGTGGGGTGGCGGAGGCGAGCGGTCCAGAGGCGCGAGTCGACCCCGGCCGGCGCGGGCTCCTCCCCCATCTCGAGCAGCTCGAGTGCGCGGGCGATGCGGGTGCGGTCGCGCGGATCGATGGCGGCCGCCGAAGCCGGGGCGCGGCGGGCGAGCCGTTCGTGGAGCGCCTCGGGACCGCCGGCGGCGAGCTCGCGCTCGATCCGCTTCCTGATGGCGGGATCGGGCGGCGGGCGGAGCTCGAGGTCCGTGAGGGCGGCCTGAAGGTAGAGGCCGGTGCCGCCTACCACGATCGGGCGCCGGGCCTTTTCGAGCGCCTGGTCGATCTCGCGGTGCGCGAGGGCGGCGAACTGGCCGGCGGAGAAGGTGTCGCGTGGATCGACGAACGAGAGCAGGCGGTGCTCCAGCCGCTGCTGCTCCTCCGGCGTGGCCGCGCCGGAGAGCAGCTCGAGGCCGCGATAGACCTGTAGCGCGTCGGCGGACACGGCGAGCGGCCGCTCGCCGTCTTCTTCGAGGCGCGCGGCGAGCGCGATGGCGACGGCGGTCTTCCCGACTCCGGTGGGGCCGAACAGGGCGAGCACGTGCATGAGATCGCTACTAATACCTGCCGTGCGGGTTCTCCTCGTTCTGCTGCTCGCGGCCCCGGCCGCGCTCGCGCTCGGCTGTCAGGAGTCGGGCTTCGACGAGCGCAAGGAGACCGCGCGCCCGCTGAAGGTGCAGCACGTCAAGGGCGAGTCGAAGGTCCCGGGGCAGGCGGAGCGGGTGGCGACGCTCACGCTCGACACGCTCGACGACACGCTCGCCCTCGGTGTGCGGCCCGTGCTCGCCGTCGTGGAGGATGACTCGCTGCCCGGCTACCTGCGCGGGCCGGCGAGGGGCGTCGAGACGATCGAGCCGATGGTGCCGGCCGGCGAGAAGCCGGCCCCGGGCGACCTCGCACCGCTCAGAGCGGCGAATCCCGGCGTGATCGTAGGTCGTCAGGGTGCGCTGTTCGAGGCGCTGAGCAAGATCGCCCCGACGGTGATCGTGGAGCCCGGCAGCGACCGCTGGAAGCTGAACCTGCGGCTGATGGGCGAGGCGCTGGGGCGGACGAACGACGCGGAGGGCCTGCTGACCGACTACGACCGCAGGGTGGCGATGGTGCGGAGGGCGACGGGCGGTCGGTCCAAGGTGGCCATCGTCAGGCCCACGGAGGGGGGTGTGGCGTTCGCGCCGCGCGACTCGTTCGCCGGCACGATCCTCGCCGATGTCGGTCTGCGTCAGGTGGGGTCTCCGGCGCGCGCCGACCTGGTGCTGGTCGCCCAGCCGAAGGGCGAGCAGCTGCAGGTGGACGGAGCCTTCGAGCAGGCCGACGTCGACCTAAGAACCTGGTGGGGCCCCGGCGGGGTGCTGCAGGCCCGCGCCGCGCTGTCCGATCTGCGCGGGATCTTGGACAGGTAGCGGGCTACAGGCGGTCCGCCGCGGCCTCGAGCAGCGACATCTCCCCGGTGAGGGTTTGGCTCGTCGCGCCGGTGATCTCGACCGGCACGATGTCGCCCGGCGCGGCGAGTCCGTCGAAATTGACGACCTTGTTATGGGTAGTGCGGCCACGCAGCCGGCTCGGATCGGTGCGCGACGGGCCTTCGACCAGGACGTCGAGTGTGCGACCGAGGAACCGCTGCGCACGCTCGCGCGAGCGCCGCTGAACGACCTCGACGAGACGCCCCATCCGCTCCACGGCCACCTCGTGCGGCACGAACCGATCGGTCATCGTCGCCGCCTCGGTGCCGCGGCGTGGCGAGTAGATGAAGGTGAATGCGCCGTCGTAGCCCACCTCCTCGCACACCTCGAGCGTCTCTTGGAAGTCCGCCTCCGTCTCGCCGGGAAAGCCAACGATGATGTCGGTGGTGAGCGCGCAGTCCGGCAGGTGCTCGCGGATCTGTGCCA
This sequence comes from Thermoleophilaceae bacterium, assembly GCA_035947555.1. Taxonomy (GTDB): domain Bacteria; phylum Actinomycetota; class Thermoleophilia; order Solirubrobacterales; family Thermoleophilaceae; genus JACVRW01. The sequence goes on from DASZJZ010000055.1 coordinate 6,771, forward strand.
CGCGGTCCATGTAGCGCTGCCGGTTGTAGGTGCGGCGCATCGCCTTCAGGATCGTCGAAGAACCAGACTGCAGCGGCAGATGGATGTGCTGGCAAACGGACTCGAGCTCGGCGTGGGCGCGGATGACGTCCTCGCGCATGTCCTTCGGGTGGGGGCTCGTGTAGCGAACCCGGGCGAGCCCCTCGATTGCGTTCAGCGCGTAGAGGAGCTGCGAGAAGCTGCCCCGCTCAGGACGCAGGTCGCGGCCGTAGGAGTTCACGTTCTGCCCTAGCAGCGTGATCTCGCGCACGCCGTCCGCGACCAACCGCTCGGCCTCGGCAACCAGCTCGGGCAGCGGGCGACTGACCTCGCGACCACGGGTCGACGGGACGATGCAGAACGCACACACCGAATTGCATCCCACCGAGATCTGCAGCCATGCCTGGAATTCTCGCGCCCGCTTTGCCGGGAGATGGCCCGTGAAGCCCTCGAACTCGAAGTAGCCCTGCGCGCTCAGGCTGTCGCTCGCCAGGAACTCGGCGAGCTTGTGGACCTGGCCGGGGCCGAACGCCACGTCCACGAACGGGAACATCTCGAACACCCGCTCCTTCATCGACTGCGACCAGCAGCCGCCGATCCCGATCACACGCGCGGGATCCTCGGCCTTGAGGCGCTTGGCCTCGCCCAGGTGGCCCACCAGCCGGTTGTCGGCCTTCTCGCGGATCGAGCAGGTGTTGAAGAGGATGAGGTCCGCGCCCGCGCGCTCGGGTGCCTCGCGATAGCCGAGCGAGTCGAGCATGCCCTTCATCCGCTCGGAATCGTGCTCGTTCATCTGGCACCCGAAGGTGGTCAGGTGGTACGTCTTCATGCTTGGCCGAGGATAGTGCGCCTGGCCGCAAGCACTCGGCTCGGGCCCAGCCGCAAGCGCTCGGCTCGGCCGAGCGCGCGCGGGGTCGCGTCCGGCGCGGATCGCTTACGCGCGTCCTGCCAGCCCCGGGTAGTGCAGCACGAAGCCGTCGGCGTCCAGGTCGAGCTCGGCCGTGAAATCGCCGTCGAGGCTGACGAAGCGCACCTGGCGCGGCCCGAGCGGCTCGTAGCGTTGTGGGGAAGCGCTCACCTCGAGGCTCGGCACGTCCACCCAGGCCATCACGTGGTCGCGCGACTCGTCGCCCAGGCGGGCGGCCGGCATGTAGTTCGTCAGCGGGGACAGGGCCAGGTCGATGTCGAGTGCGCCCTCCACGTGCGGCAGCGGCTCGCCGTTCGCCGTCCAGGCACCGTCCGCCTCGGACCGTTCGAGCAACACCCCGCGCTCGCCGGCGGCGTCCTTGACGGTGACCACGAACCGTCGTGTGTACAGCTCGGGGCCGGTCTCGAGCCCGTAGTCGAGCTGGTACGAGGAGCCGAGCTGCACCCCGACCGCCCGCAGCCCGTCGTCGTCGCGCTCGACTCTGCAGCCTTCCGCGCGCCACTCGTCGAGGCCGCGCCACGCGAGGAACCGCCTCATTTCGCGTAGTCCGTGGCGCGGCTCTCCCGGATGACCGTGACCTTGATCTGGCCGGGATACTCGAGCTCCTTCTCCACGTCGCGGGCGATCTGGTGCGAGAGGAGCGACGCCGCGTCGTCGTCGATCTCGTCTGGGTGCACGATCACGCGAATCTCCCGGCCGGCGTGCATGGCGTAGACCTTGTCGACGCCCTGGTGCCGCGTGGCGATCGCCTCGAGCTCGTGGAGTCGTTTCACGTAGTGCTCGAGCGACTCGCCGCGGGCCCCCGGCCGGGCGCCGGACAGGGCGTCGACGATCTGGACGATCACGGCCTCCACTGTCTGGAGCTCCACCTCGTTGTGGTGGGCCTCCATGGCGTGCGCCACCGCCTCGGATTCCTTGTAGCGCCGCGCCAGCTCGCCGCCCACGAGCGCGTGTGGGCCGTCGGTCTCGTGGGAGACCGCCTTGCCGATGTCGTGCAACAGGGCGGCCCGCGCCGCCACGCGCGGATCGGCGCCCAGCTCCGAGGCGAGCATGCTCGCGAGCCGCGCGCACTCGATCGAGTGGTGCAGCACGTTTTGGCCGTAGCTCGTGCGGAAGCGGAGCTTCCCGAGCAGCTTCACGAGCTCCGGATGAAGCGATCCGACGTTGGCCTCGAAGACCGCCTGCTCGCCGACCACTACCACGTGCTGATCGATCTCGGACTTGGCCTGGTGGAAGGCCTCCTCGATACGGGCGGGGTGGATCCGCCCGTCCTGCAGGAGCTTCTCGAGCGTGAGACGGGCGATCTCGCGGCGCACGCCGTCGAAGCCCGAGAGCAGGACGGCGCCGGGGGTGTCGTCGATGATGAAGTCGATCCCGGTCAGGGTCTCGAGGGCCCGGATGTTGCGGCCCTCGCGGCCGATGATCCGCCCCTTCAGCTCGTCCGACTTGAGCTCGACTACGGAGACGGTCGTCTCCACGGCGTGGCTCGACGCCACGCGCTGCATCACCGCGGCCAGGATGCTGCGGGCGCGGCGGTCGGCGTCGTGGCGGGTCTCCTCCTCGACTTGGCGGATCAGCCGGGCGCTTTCGTGCCGCAGCTCGTCCTCCAGCTCGCGCATCATGATCTGCTTGGCCTGGCCGGCGCTCAGGCCGGCCACGCGCTCGAGCTCGCGGAGCTGCTCGCGCTTCGCCGCCTTGAGCTCCTCACGGGCGTGCTCGAGGTTGCGCTGGCGGTCGTCGAGCGACCGCTCGCGCTCGTCGAGCCGCTGGCCGTGGAGCTCGAGCGAGCTCTCCTTGGCCCGCAGCCGCTCCTCGAGGCGAGCGAGCTCGGAGCGGCGAGCCCGAAGCTCTTCCTCGATCTCGTCGACCGTGGCGCTCTGGGGCGCGGCCGGGCCGGCTGGCGCGCCTTCGCGCCTGTCGGGTGTGACGACGGAGCCAGCGGCCGTGGGCGCGGCGCGAGGCCGCTGCAAGAGCAGCGCCACGGCCACGGCGACCGCTGCCGCTACTAGCGCCGCCAATCCGATCTCCATGGGTGTCTCCTCCCGGCGCTAGTGCGCCGTTCGGCCCCTCAAGCGGAGCGCGCGCCAGGGCAGCGCGCGCAAGTGCAGCTCTATGGACCCTCCCGAGCGCTCCCTCCGTTGGGCTCAGGTGCATTCATCCGCGAAAAGAAGCCAATTTGCTGGTGTTTCGGAATCAATGGCGGCCCGGAAGGCCGCTTCACATGAGGTTAACCCTGCGCCGGTTCCATGACAACCCATAGGGTCCCCGCCCATGCCGAATCACGTGCTCGGGCCGCAGGACGGCCCCCTGATCGATCTGGCGGGCGTGGGCGTCCGCTTCATGCTGAGCGAGGACCAGACCGGCGGCGGCTTCTCCCTTGTGGAGCATCCTTTGGCGCCGCGCACCCTGGGGTCTCCCGTCCACACCCATTCACGGGAGGACGAGTACTCGTTCGTGCTGGAGGGACGCGTGGGAGTACTCATCGGAGAAGACACGTTCGAGGCCTCCCCAGGCGAGCTGGTCATCAAGCCCCGCAGCGTGCCGCACGCGTTCTGGAACGCGACGGACGAGCCGGCCCGGTTCCTCGAGATAATTTCTCCCGCGGGATTCGAGGCGTACTTCGAGGAGGCCGCGTCCCTGTTCGCGCCGGGCGGCCCGCCGGATATGGAGCGCCTGGGGGCGCTGGCCGCCCGGTACGGGCTGGAGATGGACTTCGACTCCGCGCCGCGGCTGGCCGCGGACCACGGCCTGGCCCTGGGACCGCCGCCCGCCGAGGGGCAGCCGGGCTAACTCGCAGCGCCGCCCCTCGGTCGCGCCCGGCGCACCGGCTCTGGAGCGCCGGCGAACCGCCGGTGGAGGCCGAACAGCCAACCGCCAGCCACCAGGATCGGGAAGACGAAGCGCTGCACGGGAGCGGGGATGTCCGCCATGCCGAACTCAGAGCGGTAGCGCGACAAGAGGTAGGCGGCGTCGAACACGCGAGGTCGCCGTCCGCCGTTCGCCTTCGTCGAGGCGTAGATCTGGGTGAGGAAGTACTCGAGGTTGTCCGGCGGGCGGACGTAGCCCGTGCCTACAAGGTCGTCGTCGCCGGCGTTCGAAAAGCGGTGAACCTCGCCGGGCGCGAAGGTCACCGAGTCGCCGCTTCGGGCGATTTGCTTCTCCTCACCGGCGCGCTGCCAGGCCATCGTCCCGCTCTCCACGGTGAGCGCCTCCTCTTGGAGGTAATGGACGTGCATCGGAGGGCCGCTTCCCGGCGACACCGTGTTGGTGACCTCGAGGTACTCGCCGCGCTCGTCGGAGCGGATGCCGAGGAAGGTGAGCCGCTCGCCGGCGCCGTTGTCGATGGTGTGGGGGTAGCCGCTCACCACGCCTCGCCTCGAGGGGTCCGCATCGCGGCCTAAAGCTAGCGCTGCAGCGGTTCAGCCGGTCGCCCCGCGATGCGGCGGCCTGCGACGTCAGGCCGCCCGGCGCTCGTGGCTGCTACCTCGCTCGTGGCGGCGAACCGCCTCGTATGCGAGCTCCGGGTGGTAGCCGCGGCGGACGAGGAGGCGCCAGGCGCGATCGCGATCGCGGTCGTCGCGGAGCGCGGGCGTCCGCTGCTCCAGCAGGACGAGGGCGGTGGCGAGCTCCGCCTCGCGGCTCTGGGCGGCCACGACGCGCTCGATCACGTCCGGCGCGACGCCGCGCCGGCGCAGGTCACGGGCGATCCGCTCGGAGCCCCAGCGCTCCAGCTCGCGCTTGTCGTCGGCGAAGCGGCGGGCGTAGCGGGCGTCGTCGAGGAGGCCGGCGGCGGTGAGCTCCTCGACCGCCTCCCCGATCGCGTCCGGCTCGACGCGCTTGCGCTCGAGGAAGGTGCGGAGCTCGGCGACGGTGCGCTCGCGGTAGCCGACGGCCCGGTAGCCCAGCTGGATCGCGCGCTCACGCTCACGGGTGCGATCGCTTGCGCCCGGCTCGTACTCACCGTTTTGGTCGGCTGCGCCCAGGTCGCGCTCACCGTCACGATCGGCGGCGCCAGGGTGCGTCATCGGTCGCTCACCTGCGGATCACGCTTCGCTCCCTGCTCCGTTCGCGGGGTCAGCGCTCGCGCGCTCACCCTCAGGCGGCGCGCTCCTCCGGTGAGGGTACCGCCGCGTCCGCCTCGGCCTCCGCCGGCACCGCCGCCAGCGGCACTCCCGCCGGCTCCACCCCCAAGGTGTCGTAGATCTTGCGCTCGATCTCTGCCGCCACCTCGGGGTGCTCGCGCAGGTAGCCCTTTACGTTGTTGCGGCCCTGGCCCAGACGCTCGTCGCCGTACGAGAAGAACGAGCCGGACTTCTGGACGATCCCGTGTTCGATTCCGAGGTCGAGGATGCACCCCTGGCTCGAGATGCCCGCGCCGTACTCGATGTCGAACTCGGCCTGCCGGAACGGCGCGGCAACCTTGTTCTTGACGACCTTGACCCGAACCCTGTTCCCAACCGCCTCGGTGCCCTCCTTGAGGGTCTCGATGCGCCGGATGTCGAGCCGCTGGGACGCGTAGAACTTGAGCGCCCGGCCGCCGGGCTGCGTCTCTGGCGATCCAAACATCACCCCGACCTTCTCGCGGATCTGGTTCGTGAAGACGCAGAGGGTGTTCGCCCGGTTCAGGTTTCCGGCCAGCTTTCGCATCGCCTGGCTCATCATCCGGGCCTGCACGCCCACGGTCTGGTCGCCCATCGCCCCCTCCAGCTCCGCCTTGGGCGTCAGCGCGGCCACCGAGTCGATCGCCACGATGTCCACGGCTCCGGAGCGGATTAGCAGGTCGGCGATCTCCAGCGCCTGCTCGCCGTGGTCGGGCTGGGAGACCAGCAGCTCGTCGATGTCCACGCCGATTCGCTTCGCGTAGGCGGGGTCCATCGCGTGCTCGGCGTCGATGAATGCGCAGATGCCGCCCATCCGCTGGGCGTTGGCGAGCACGTGGTAGAGCAGCGTGGTCTTGCCCGACGACTCCGGGCCGAACACCTCGACGATGCGGCCGCGCGGCAGGCCGCCGACTCCGAGCGCGAGGTCGAGCGACAGCGCGCCAGTCGGGATGGCAGCGACGCGCACCGCGGCCGCTTCATCCCCCATCTTCATGATCGACCCCTGGCCGAACTGCCGCTCGATCTGGCCGAGCGCGTTCTTCAGCGCCGACTCACGGGCCTGAGCGGCCTTCTGCTGCTCCTTGTCCATACGCTTCCTCTCAATGCTCTAAGAGCCGTCGAGGCTAGGAAGGCCGTCGGACGGATTGCTCGCCCCCGGCTAGGAAGCGGGCTGCACCTGCTCGGGGTCCCGCACCCCGCCCAGCAGCCCCGCGATCCGGTCGGGCGTTACCGGCTTCTCGAAGTAGAAGCCCTGGCCCGAGGCGCAGCCTGAGGTCAGCAGCTCGGCGCGCTGCTCCTGCAGCTCGATTCCCTCCGCCACGGTGTCCAGGTGCAGCGCGCGGGCCAGGTCCAGGATCGCCTGCACCAGGATCCGGCCCTCCGGGTTGTCGCTCATACCGCGGATGAAGGAGCGGTCGATCTTGAGGATGTCGACCGGGAATTCGCCGAGGTAGGCCAGCGTCGTGGAGCCGTTGCCGAAGTCGTCGATCGCGAGCCTCACGCCGAGCTCCTTCAGGTCGGCGAGCTTTCGCTTGGTCACCTCGACCCCCTGCAGCAGCGCGCCCTCGGTGATCTCCAGGACCAGCCCGGCCGGGTCGAAACCGGTGGCGTCGAGCACGGTACGCACCTGACGCACCAGGTCGGGCTCGTACAGCTGGCGGGGCGACAGGTTCACGCTCAGGAACGGCTCATGCTCCGGGAACGCCTCCCGCCAGGCCTGCATCTGCCGGCACGCCTCGTGGAGCACCCACGTCCCGAGTGGCACGATCAGCCCGCTCTGCTCGGCGACCGGGATGAACTCGTCGGGCGCCAGCAGCCCCCGCTCGGGGTGCTGCCAGCGCACCAGCGCCTCCACGCCCCGCATCTCCTGCGCCTCGAGGTCGAGGATCGGCTGGTAGTGCACGACGAATTGGCGCTGGTCGAGGCCCTTCTGCAGGTCCGCGTTGAGCTCGAACAGCTGCACTGCGCGGGTGTGCATCGAGGGCTCGAACAGCTCGTAGCGGTCCCTTCCGCGGCTCTTGGCGCAGTACATGGCGGCGTCCGCGTCACGCAGTAGGTCGTCGGTGCTGGCCGCGGTCCCCTCGTGGAGGGCGATGCCGATGCTCCCTCCCACCGTCATCTCCCGCCCCTCCACCAGGAACGGCTCGCGCAGGATCTCCAGCAGGCGCGCGGCCACGCTCTCGGCGGCCTTGGCGTCCACGCCCTCCTCGAGCAGCACGGCGAACTCGTCGCCGCCCAGCCTGGCCACGGTGTCGCTCAGGCGGCAGCACGCCTCGATCCGCTGCGCCACCATCACCAGCACTTGGTCGCCGGCCTGGTGGCCGAGGCTGTCGTTGATGATCTTGAAGCCGTCGAGGTCGAGCAGCAGCACGGCGAGCCGGTGGCCGCGGCGGTCGGCGTGGGCGAGCGCGTGCCGCACGCGATCGTCGAACAGGGCGCGGTTCGCCAGCCCCGTCAGGGAGTCGTAGAAGGCCTGGCGGGAGAGCTCCTCCTGCAGCAGCTTGCGCTCCGTGATGTCGAAGATCGCGCCGTCCAGCCAGAGCACCTCGCCGTCCGGGCCGAACACGCCCTGGCCCTTCTCGTACACCCACGCCACGCCGCCGTCGGCGCGGACGATCCGGTATTCGAGGATGAACGGCTCGCGCCGGGCGAGCGCCTCGTCGACCCCCTGCTCGACCGCCAGCCGGTCCTCCGGGTGGATGATCGAGGCGAAGGTGCGGACGCGGCTTTCGATGAAGTCGGACGCCGGGTAGCCCGACATCGTCTCGATGTTGTCGCTGATGAACGCCATGTCCCAGTTGGACTTGGCCGCGCAGCGGTACATCGCGCCGGGGATGTTCAGCAGGAGCGTCCGGAAGCGCTCCTCGCTCACGCGAAGCTCCTCGACGGCGGTCACGTGCCTGGTGATGTCGAGCAGGAAGCCGGTGCGCTCGCCGTTCGCGAAGACTGACTCGTCGAGGACCCAGACGTAGTCGCCGTCGGCGCGGCGCAGCCGGTACTCGGTCTGCAGGTGGTCCACCGCGGCCGCCATCTCGCCCCGGACCCGCTGCCGCTCTTCGGGGTGGATCAGGTCGTCGAAGCTCGGGACCGCGGCCGTCAGGGTGCCCTCGGGATGCCCCAGAAGCGCCTCCAGCCGAGCGTTCGCGTGCCAGCTCGAGCCGTCGCGGGCGACGGTGTACGAGGCAAACGGAAGGGACGTCGTCGCAGTGGAAGGGACCGACCCGAGCGGTCGCATGTCCTCTTGTATCGACTGGAACGAGCGTCCCTTGAGCCGCGCGATGTGGTTGGATCGCCTCCCGCATGTACGAACACAGGCAGGCGAACCCGTTCCGGCGGATCGTTCGGGCGACCGCAAGCTGGCGCCCGGTGTCGTGGTTCTACGCCCGGACGCTCCACCACATGGACCGGCTCGTGTACCGACTGACCCGCGGCCGGGCCACGTTCGCATCGTGGGCCGCCGGGCTGCCCATCGTCATGCTCACCACGACGGGCTGCAAGAGCGGCCGCCGGCACACGCTCCCGCTCGTTGCGCTGCCCGAGGGCGAGCGGCTGGTGGTGATCGCGTCCAACTACGGGCAGTCACGCAATCCGGGCTGGTACCACAACCTGCGGGCCGATCCACGGGCGACGGTCTGCTTCGAGGGCGTGACCCGCGACATGCTCGCCCGCGAGCTCGAGGGCGAGGAGCGCGAGCGTCACTACGCGCGCGGGATCGAGATATACCCCGGCTGGACCACGTACCGGAAGCGCGCCGCCGACCGGCGCATCCCCGTGCTGGAGCTCACGCCGGTCGAGTAGACGGCGACCGGCCAGGCGCAGCGGCGGGCCGGGGCGCGAGCCCCCGGCTGGTTTTACTCCGGGAGCTCGATCGAGCCGTCCTCCCGGATCGTCCAGCGCGGGTTGTGGGCGATCTCCCAGGCGTGGCCCTCGGGATCGACGATCGCGGCCGAGTAGCCGCCCCAGAAGGTCTCGGCCGGCTCGCGGACGATGTCGGCGCCGGCGGCACGGGCCTCCTCGGCGATCGCGTCGACCTCGGCCGGTGAGCGCACGTTGTGGGCGAGCGTGACCCCGCCCCAGCCGCCGGCGTCCTCTACCCCGCTGTCCTCGGCGAGCTTGGCCCGGTCCCAGAGGGCGAGGACCATCCCGCCGGCCTCGAAGAAGACGACATCGTCGCCCGGCTCGGCGCGCGTGCGCCATCCGAGCGCCTCGTAGAACCGGCGGGCGCGGTCGAGGTCGCGGACTCCGAGCGTGATCAGGCTGACACGTTGCTCCATGGGCGGGAGTCCTACAGGATCGCGCCGGTGCTCAAGTCCGGCGCCAGATCAGCAGCTCGGTCCGGTACGGGAGCGTGACGGTCCCGTCGCCGGCGAGCGCTCGCGCCCGCGCCAGCACCCGATCGCGCGCGGGCGGGTCGAGGGCCGCCACGAAGCTGGTGGAGCCGACCCGGGCCGCGAGTCCGTCCGCGTCCAGCTCCTGGGCGTTCGGCAGGACGTGCTCCTCCAGCGGCGCGAACAGCTCTGTCCGGTCGAATGCGGTGCGCCACGTGCCGCTCCGGTGGCTCGGCGTGTCGCCGCGGTGAGGTCCGATCAGCTCGTCGATCGCCGCGTGGATCGGGTGGTCGAGCACGCGCACGTTCCAGAAGAGCGCCAGCAGGCCGGTTGATCGCAGCACGCGGTGGATCTCGGCGAGGGCGGCGTCGCCGTCGAACCAGTGGAAGGCCTGCCCGACCACGACGGCGTCGACCTCGCCGTCGCGGAGCGGGATGGCCTCGGCGGTGCCCTCGAGCGCCCGGACCGCGGCGGGCAGGGCCGCGCGCATCTCCGCGACCGGCTCCACGGCCGTGACCCTGAAGCCGGAGTCGTGGAGCGACCGGGCAAGCGCGCCGGTGCCGGCCGCGAGGTCGAGCACGGGAGCGCCGGCGGCGAGCCTGGACGCGAGCAGGTCGATCGCCTCCTGCGGATAGCGCGGGCGACCGCGCTCGTAGGCGTCGGCGGAGCGGGCGAACCCCTGGGCGGCGGCGGGATGGATCACGGCGCCGGCTTGGGCCGCCGGCCGGCGAGGGCCTCCGCCCGCGGCTCGATCGGTCACACCGCCGCCTTCGCCCGCCGGGCGGCGAGGCCCTCCGTCTGCAGCTCGCTCGCTCACAGGTCCGCCTTCCACAGCGGCTCGTAGATCGCTCCCTGCGGGCGCAGCGTCGAGCGGTACAGGGTGATCTGGTTCGCCTCGAAGGTGTCGGTGGGCGGCCGCGGCGTGTCGGGGAGGGGCGGTACTCGCCGTTCGCCCCTCTTCACGCGCGCGAGTGTCAAGTGAGGCCAGAACGGGCGCTTCTCCGGGCGGTACCAGCGGCCGGCCTCGAGGGCGTCCGAGATCGCGGCCTGTACGGCGACGGCGCGCTCCCCCTCGTCGTGCAGGTCGAGGGCGAACAGGCGCGGGTCGCGCGGCGGCAGCGGCCGCACGTCCCCCGGGCGGAGGCGCGCGGCGGGCAGGCCGGCGCAGGCGTCGAACGCGGCGGAGGCGATCGCGTCGGCGGCCTTCTCGTCCTGCCAGCCCAGGAAGACGAGCGTCACGTGGAGCGCCTCGGGGCGCACAGGGCGGAGGTCCCGCCGGCCCTCGACGAGCTGGTCGCGCCAGTCCGCGAGCGCCGAGCGGGCGTCGTCGGGGAGGTCGAGCGCGACGAACATGCGGGCGCGCGGGCCGCGAGGAGCGGCGGACGACCGCCGGCCGCCCGAAGCGGACCCGCGTGGAGCGGCGGACGACCGCCGGCCGCCCGAAGCGGACCCGCGTGGAGCGGCGGACGACCGCCGGCCGCCCGAAGTCGACTCGCGTGGAGCGGCGGACGACCGGT
>DASZJZ010000056.1:0-5887 GCA_035947555.1 Thermoleophilaceae bacterium
CCTCTACATCATCGGCCGCTGCGCCGACAGGTCCGGCTCGAGCCTGTCCGCCTCGAGGTCCAGCGCCACGCGCACGATGCGCGCCTGCTCGCGCTTGTGGGCGGCCGAGTACCCCTCGCCCGGCGCCGCTCGCAGCTGGCGTCCCACGTAGTCGTAGGCCAGCCGCTGCGGCAGGATCTTCGCCATCCGCCGCCGCATGAAGGCCCGCGCGCCCATGTTGCGCGGCTCCTCCTGCACCCACACCACCCGCTCGAGGTTCGGGTAGCTGTTCATCAGCTCCACCAGCTCCGACTCGGGGAACGGGTAGAGCTGCTCCACGCGCGCTACCGCTATGTGCTCGGCCGCCGCGCGATCCTCGTGCATCGCGATGTCGTAGTAGACCTTGCCCGAGCAGAGCACGAGCTTGGTGACCCGCTCGCGGCCCGCCCGAAGCGACGGTTCGTCGATCACCCGCTGGAAGGTGCCATCGGCCAGCTCCGCGACCGACGACGTGGCCGCCGGCAGGCGCAGCAGCGACTTCGGCGTCATCACCACGAGGGGCCGCGCCTTCGAGACGAGCGCCTGGCGCCGCAGGAGGTGGAAGTACTGGGCGGGAGTCGTGCAGTTGGCCACGCGGATGTTGCCCTCGGCGGCCATCTGAAGGAAGCGCTCCAGCCGGGCGCTCGAGTGCTCCGGCCCCGAGCCCTCGTAGCCGTGTGGCAGCAGCAAGGTCAACCGCGAGGTCTGCCCCCACTTGGCAAGCCCCGAGCTGAGGAACTGGTCCACGATCACCTGCGCGGAGTTCACGAAGTCGCCGAACTGCGCCTCCCACAGCACGAGAGCGTCCGGCGCCTGCACGCTGTAGCCGTACTCGAAGCCCATGCAGCCCTGCTCCGACAGCGGACTGTTGTGCAGCTCGAACGGGGCGTTGGCGTCGCGCAGAGAGGCGAGCGGGCACCAAGGCTCGCCGGTTCGCGCGTCGTGCAGCACGGCGTGACGCTGGCTGAAGGTGCCGCGCTCGGTGTCCTGGCCGGTCAGCCGCACCGGCACCCCCAGCGCCAGCAGCGACCCGAACGCCAGCGTCTCCGCGTGCGCCCAGTCGATCCGCCCGTCGGGCTGCTCGAAGGCCTCACGGCGCCGCTCCAGGAACGGCCTCAGCTTGCGGTGAACCTGGAACCCGTCGGGCGCCCGCAGGAGCTGGTCGTTCAGCGAGCGCAGCGTGTCATCGGGCACCGTGGTGCGCGGCTCGCGGCTCATCGTGCGGTCGAGCTCGTGCTGCCCCGTGTCCGGCGGGCCGCCCATCGCCCGCTTCAGCTCGGCGTGCGCCTCGCCAACCTTGGCGTAGGCCTCCTCCGCCACGCGCTGCGCCTCGTCCTCCGGCACCACGCCCTCGGCCGCCAGGGTGTCCGCGTAGAGCTTGCGCACCGGCGGGTGCTTCTTGATCCGCTCGTACATCACCGGCTGCGTGTAGGCCGGCTCGTCGGTCTCGTTGTGGCCGAAGCGGCGGTAGCCGATCAGGTCGATCAGGGCGTCGCGGTTGAAGGTCTGCCGGAAGGCGTGGGCGAGCCGGACCGCCGAGATGCAGGCCTCCACGTCGTCGGCGTTGACGTGGATGATCGGGACGTCGAAGCCCTTGGCGAGGTCGGAGGCGTAACGGGTGGACCGCGCCTCGTGAGGGTCCGTCGTGAAGCCGAGCTGGTTGTTGGCGATCAGGTGCACCGTGCCGCCGGTGGAGTAACCGCGCAGCGCCTGCAGGTTGAGCGTCTCGGCCACGATGCCCTGACCGGGGAAGGCGGCGTCGCCGTGGATCAGCACGGGCAGCACGGCGTTCGGGTCGTGCACCAGCTCGCGCGCCTTGCGGCTCGTCTGGTCGGCCCGCGCCCGGCCCTCGATGACCGGGTTGACGTACTCCAGGTGGCTCGGGTTGGGCGACAGCGTGACCGTCACGCTGCGCCCGCTGCGCGTCTTGTACGTGCCGGACGCGCCGTAGTGGTACTTCACGTCGCCGGTGCCGCCCTCGGGCGCCGCGGTGTCGGCCGACAAGGTCTGCTCGCCCTCGAACTCGACCAGGATCGACTCGTAGGGGCGTCCGACCGTGTGGGCCAGCACGTTCAGCCGGCCCCGGTGGGCCATGCCCAGCACCACTTCGCGGGCGCCTCCCCGCGCGGCCAGCTCGATCGTCTGGTCGAGCATCGGGACGAGCGCGTCGAGCCCCTCGATCGAGAACTGCTTCTTGCCGAGGAAGGCCTTGTGCAGATAGGTCTCGAGCGCCTCGACCTCGGACAGGCGCCGCAGCAGCATGCGCCTCTCCTCGGGCTCGAGCGGGAAGCGGTGGGCACCTGACTCGATCGCCTTGCGCAGCCAGACGCGCTGATCGTGGTCCGAGATGTGCTCGATCTCGTAGGCGATCGTGCCGGTGTAGGTCTCGCGCAGGCCCGGCAGGGCATCCGCGAACGTCTCGCCGGGCACGGCCACCCGCAGCACCGAAGCGGGGATGCGGCGCATCAGGTCCTCGGTGAGGTTGACGGTGGCCGGGTCGAGCGCCGGGTCGCCCACCGGCTCCGAGCCGAGCGGGTCGAGCCGCGCGGCCAGGTGACCGTGCATGCGGTGCGCCTTGACGATGCTGGTGGCCGCCTGGACCGCCTGCAGCAGCGCCTCGTCGGGCACCGCGGCCGCCGCGGGGGTGGCGGCGGCGGGCACGGGCTCCGCCGCGGTGACCGGCGCGGCGCCGGTCTCGCCCTGGACCACGCCGTCCACCTGAAGCGCACCGAGCACGTCCTCGTAGAAGCCGTGCTGGCCCTGGAGCAGCTCGTCGATCGCGCGCAGGAAGGCGCCCGACTCGGCGCCCTGGATCACGCGGTGGTCGTAGGTGGAGGTCATCGTCATGACCTTCTGGACGCCCAGCTCCTCGAGCCTTTCGGGCGGCACGCCGGTGAGACCGGGCGGGTAGCCGATCGCTCCGGTCGCGACGATGGTCCCCTGGCCCGGCATCAGCCTAGGCACGCTCGCCACGGTGCCGATGCCGCCGGGGTTGGTAAGCGTGATGTTGGCGCCCTGGTAGGCGTCGGGCTGCAGGGTGTTGTCGCGCGCGCCCGTGACCAGGTCGTCGTAGCGGGCGACGAACTCGGCGAACCCGAGCCCGCTGGCGCCCTTGACCACCGGCACGACCAGCGAGCGGGTGCCGTCCTTGCGCTCCACGTCGACGGCGAGACCGAGGCTGAGCGCGGCGGGGACGACACGTTGGGGCTTGCCGTCGACCTCGGTGAACGAGTGGCCCATGACCGGCATGTCGCGCGCGGCGCGGACGATCGCCCAGGCGATGATGTGCGTGAAGCTGATGCGCTTGCCGGCGGCCTTGAGCTCCTTGCGCCGGGCGTCGAGGACATCGACGGGGACGGTCCGGAAGCTCGTGGCGGTGGGGATGGAGCGGCTCTCGTCCATGAAGCGGGCGAGCATGGCGGCTGGGCCGCGGATGGGCTTGAGCTCGGCGCCGGTGGGGGCGGGCGCTCCCGGGGCGCCGTCCCGGGTGCGGTCGGCCTGGCCGGCGGGCGGTGCGGCCCCACCGTTTCCGGCAGGGGCGGCCTCTCCGGCGGCGGTGCCGGCCCCATTCCCCTCGATCGCCGCGAGCACGTCCTCCTTCGTGACGCGCCCGCGCGGCCCGCTCCCGGTCACGGACGCGAGGTCGACCCCGTGCGCGCTCGCGATGCGCGCGGCCACGGGGGTGGCGTTCTCGGCTCCGTTGCCGGCCGGCGCGGGGGCGCGCTCCACCTTCTCCGCCGCGGGCTGCACCGGGCCGCCGCCGGCCGGCGCCGCCTCGGCTCCCGCGACGATGCGGCAGACGACCGTCCCGACCGCGACGGTCTCGTCAGGCTCCACCAGGATCTCCGCGACCGTCCCGGCGACAGGGGCCGGAAGCTCGGCGTCGACCTTGTCCGTGGAGATCTCGACGAGCGGATCGTCGACGGCCACCGTGTCGCCGACCTTGACGAGCCACTCGAGCACGGTGCCCTCGGCGACGGAGTCGCCCATCTCGGGTATGGCGACGTCGACGAGCTCGGCCTCTGCCGGAGCGGGTTCGGGCGGAGCGGAAGCGCTCGGCGGAGCGGTCTCGCCGGCCGGCGCGCTTGCGGCCGGAGCGGCCGCTTCCGCCTCCGGCTCACTCGCGCCCGGAGCGGCCGCTTCCGCCTCCGGCTCACTCGCGCCCTGAGCGGCCGCTTCCGCCTCCGGCTCACTCGGCTCACTCGCCGCCGGCGCCGCGCCGTCACCGTCCCCGTCCACTTCGATCTCCCCCAGCGCGGCGCCCACCGCCACGGTCGAGTCGGGCTCGGCCAGGATCTTCGTCAGCGTCCCCGCCGCCGGAGCGGGCACCTCGGCGTCCACCTTGTCGGTCGACACCTCCACCAGGGGCTCGTCCGCCTCGACGCGATCGCCGACCTGCTTCAGCCACTCGAGGATCGTGCCCTCGGTGACCGACTCGCCCATCTGGGGCATCGTGATCTGCACGGTCGTCGCGCGAGTGGCCATCCCGTCGTTCAACGATACCCCGCGAGACGCAGGACGACATTCAGTGAACGGACGGATCCCGGCCAATGCTCCGCGACCACCTCGGGCCCCGCCGACCGCACCACGCCGCGCAGAACGATGGCGGCGATAGCCGCGTCGTCGAGCTGGCCGATCACGGGGATGAAGTCGGGGACCAGGTCGATCGGCGAGGCCAGGTAGGCCCCCAGGACGATGAGCTGAAGCCGCCTCAGCGCCGGCACGCGACGGTCGCGCGCCAGGCGGAGAAAGAGGACCCCGAGCTCCGGCACGACCCGGGCGAGCTCGCGCACGCGGTGGCGGGCGTACCCGCGGCTCGTTTCTCGGGCATCGCCCCTTCGCTCTCGTACCGGATGCATGGGGATAGTGTGGCGACCCGCATGGCCGAGCGGCGGCGCAAGTTCTGGGGCTGGGGGTTCGAGGACCAGCAGCCGCCCCAGGCGGAGGTGGAGCAGGCCGGCCGCGCGGCTCGGGAGCACCTCGGGTTCGGGCCCGCCGAAATCGAGGCGCCTCCGCGGATCGAGGACATCGAGCTGCCGCGGCCACGCGTGCAGCCGCCCGCATCCCTCGCCGCCATCTGCCGCAGCGATCCCTACGAGCGCGCCTCGCACGCCTACGGCCGCGCGTACCGGGATCTGGTCCGCGCCTTCCGCGGTCGCTTCGACCACCCGCCCGACGTGGTGGCCCACCCCGGTGACGAGCACGAGCTCGAGCAGGTGCTCGACTGGTGCGCCGACGCCCGCGCCGCGGCGATCCCCTTCGGCGGCGGCACGAGCGTGGTCGGCGGCGTTGAGGCGCGCGTGCCGCAGGCGGCCGCGGTCACGATCGACCTGAAGCGCATGAACCGCGTGCTCGAGGTGGATCCGGCCTCGCGCGCCGCGCGCATACAGGCGGGGGCCACCGGTCCGGAGCTGGAGGAGCAGTTGAAGCGACACGGCCTGACGCTGCGCCACTACCCGCAGTCGTTCGAGCTCTCGACGCTCGGCGGCTGGATCGCCACTCGGGCGGGCGGCCACTTCGCCACGCTCCATACCCGCATCGACGACTTCGTCGAGTCGGTGAGGGCGATCACCCCGAGCGGCGTCTGGGAGAGCCTCCGCGTGCCCGGCTCCGGCGCCGGCCCGAGCCCGGACCGCCTCCTGCTCGGCTCCGAGGGCATCCTCGGGGTGATCACGGAGGCGTGGGTGAGGGTGCAGGAGCCGCCGGCCTTCAAGGAGTCGGCCGCGGTCACGTTCGAGGGCTTCGAGGACGGCGCCGAAGCCGTGCGTGCGCTCGCCCAGTCGCGGCTCTTCCCGAGCAACTGCCGCCTGCTCGACCCAGGCGAGGCGGCTCTCACAGGGGCCGCGCCGGGCGGCAAGGCGTTGCTCGT
>DASZJZ010000057.1:0-8565 GCA_035947555.1 Thermoleophilaceae bacterium
GCCGGCCCGAAGGTCACCACGTACAGGCGCGAGTCGCCCTGGTGGCGGTCCAGCCGCCCCACCAGCGCATACGCCTTGTAGATGGAGTCGGCCCCGGTGAAGGGGCGGCCCGAGAAGTGCACGAAGTCGCAGCGCAGGCCGCGCTTCATCATCCGGTATGCCGCGACCGGGGAGTCGAGCCCGCCCGACAGCAGTACGAGCGCCCTTCCGCTCGATCCCACCGGCAGTCCGCCGGCGCTCCTCAGCCGCTCGGCCGAGACGAGGATCTCCTTGCTGTCGACCTCCACGAACAGCTCGAGGTCCGGGTTCGAGAGGTCAACCGACAGCTCCAGGCGCACCCGCACGGCGTCGCCGATCAGGCGCGCCAGCTCGACCGAGCGCAGCGCGAAGCGCTTGTCGCGGCGCCGCGCGCGCACGGCGAAGGTGCGGCCGGGCCGGCCGCGCAGCAGCTCCACGGCGGCGTCCACGGCGGCGGTGGGGTCGCGCTCGCAGCGCAGCCCGGGCTGCACGACGCTGATGCCGGGCAGGGCGAGACAGCGGCGAACGAGCTCCTCCTGCGGCTCTCCGCCGGTGACGACGAACACCCCGCCGCGGTGGCGGATGTCGAGTGGCCCCAGCCCCTCCGCTGCCCGGCGCAGGTTGCGCTCCAGGGCGTCCACGAACAGCGGCCGGTTGCGCCCCTTCAGGGCGAGCTCTCCGAACTTGAGCAGGACGCAGGGCTGGGCGTCAGCCATACGACCAGAAGGTACTCGGGCTACTCCTCCTCGTACAGCGATTCGCGGGCCAGCTCCGCCCCGCGCGCCCCGTAGAGCCGCACCTCCACGTAGTCGCCCGTATAGGCGTCGAGCGACACCAGCGTGAAGCGCTCCTCCACCAGCGTGCACTGGTCGGTCGTCGTGGGCCCCAGCTCGGTGGTCGCCGCCGCCCCGTTGGGCACGAGGGACACACCCCAGACGAGCGTGATGATCCCGCGGCGCCCCTCGGGGCCGCGCCACTGCCCGATCTCCTCATCCGACAGGTCGAGCGTCCAGTCCGGGTTCTGAGCCGCGGTCTCCTCGGTGAAGTCGGCGGTTGCCTGGAAGTCGACGGCCTGCGCGCCCTCGTGCTCGCGCGTGTAGGACACGTAGCCGAACACCTCGCCGTCGGCGCTGGGCACGGTGGCCGGCACGTAGGTGCGGCCGGCCCACGTGCGGTCGGGAAACCACGTGATGAGGCCGACGTCGATCTCCTCCTCCGCGGCCTCCGCGAAGCGTCCGCCGAGCGCCTCGGCCCAGCGCCCGTAGGGCATCGGCTCCTGGGGCGGCTCGGCAGCGAACATCGGCACCTGGCGCGGCACGGGCGGCATGGCGGCGGGGAAACCTACAGGCTGGCGCGGCGCAGCCGCTCCGCCGCGTCCTCGGGCGCGAGCACGTTGAGGTGCACGCCCGTGCCGATCTCGAGGCCGGCGAGCTGAGCCAGCCGCGGCATCACCTCGATGCGCCAGCAGAAGCGCTCGGCGTCGCGCGGCGCGGTGCGCACCCACATGTTGAGCGGCGGCAGTCCGCCCAGCACGGCGCCGAGCCGCGACAGCACCTGGTGCAGCATGCGTGCCGCCAGCGGACCGTCGTCCGAGAAGCGCGCCGCCGGCCGCCTCGGCACCACCTGCATGTGAAAAGGCACCCGGGCGCCGAAGGGGCAGAGCGCCACGGCCTCGTCGTCGATCGCCACCACCCGCTCCCGGCGCCGCACCTCCTCCTGGACCAGGTCCTCGAGCAGGTTGCGGCCCTGGGTGCGGTCCGAGTAGGCCGTAAAGCGCTCGCGCTCGCGCGCAACCGCGGCGGGCACGAACGGGAGCGCGTACAGCTGCGCATGGGTATGAGGGAGCGAGGCGCCCGCCTCCTTGCCCTCGTTCACGATCACGTGGACGTAGGACGCCTGACCGTGCACGCGCATGCGCGCGCGCCAGACGCCCATCGCGCTCTCCACCTGGCCGGGGTCCAGCTCCGCCAGCGAGTGCACCGCGTCCGGGGCGTTCACGATCACCTCGTGCGCGCCGAGCGCGGGCCGCGCCGCGAACAGGTCCGGCTCGCCGCGCCCGGCCGCGAGCGGGTCGCCGCCGGGCCCGTCGTCGCCCGGCGACAGCGCCGGATAGAGGTTCGGCACCACGCGTACGCGCCAGGAGCCGTTGTCCCCCGGCATCGCGTAGAGCTCGGGCGGGGTCCGGTCCTCGTGCCCGGCCGCGAACGGGTCGGTCTCGGGGTCGATCGGCTGCCGCGGCGGGACGTCGAGCCACGCGCCCGGCCGCGAGCCGCGCTCACCGGCCACGATCACCCGGAGACCGGACAGCGGGTCGATCCGAAGCTCAGGCAAGCGCCTTCTCCATCGCCACGTGCTCGATCCCCTCCTCGGTGAAGCGCGCGCCGCGCTCCTCGTAGCCGGCGTCGAGGTAGAGCTTCAGCGCGTAGGTCTGCGCGTGCAGCGACACGGAGCGCGCCGCATACCCGCGCGCCACCCTGTCCGCCTCGCTCAGGATCGCCGCCGCGATCCCGCTGCCGCGTCGCTCCGGCTCCACCGCCAGCCGCCCCAGGCGCGCCACCCGGCCGCGGAACAGCAGCCGGCAGGTGCCGACCACGCGGCCCTCCTCGATGGCCACGATGTGGACGGCCTCATGGTCGCGACCGTCGCGGTCGGCGGCCACCGAGACGCCCTGCTCGACGCAGAACACCCGCTCGCGCAGGTCGAGCGCGGCATCGAGCTCGGCTTCGCTTTGTACGGGCCGGACGTCCAGGGGTCAGCGAGCGTAGCGGTCGATGTCCTCGGCGAGCTGCTCCTCGTTCGCGTAGCCGCCGATGTGCACGTACTCGCGCTTCCCGTCCGCCCCGTAGTAGGCGGTCACCGGGAAGCCCTGCACGCCGTTGAACGAGGCGGCGATCTCCTGGTCGGGATCCTCGAAGTGCCGGTAGGGCACGGAGTGCTCTTCGAGGAAGTTGCGGGCATCGCTTCGGCTGTCCTGGGAGTTCACCCCCACGAACGCGACCTCGCCCCGGCGCTTCCTCGCCTGGCTCTCGAAGAACGGGAACTCGTGCCGGCACGGCCCGCACCAGGAGGCCCACTTGTTCACCACGACGGGCTTGTCCTGCTTGCCGACGTAGGCCTCGAAGGCCGCCACCCCGCCGGGGAGGTAGGGGCCCGGGCCCGAGGCCTGCTCGTCGTCGCCGGAGTTGCAGGCCACGAGCGCCAGTCCGCTGAGGGCGATGGCGAATAGGCGCATCGAGTCGAAGCTTGGCACACCCGTTTTGGCGTTCTGTGTGCTGTAATAGGTGCAGTCGGCGGCCCCCCCAGGACCATCGACATCCTTACCGCTCGCGGGACTCTGAGAGCGGCGACACGACGGGCGGGACCCGCTGAACCGAGACGGCCCGTCCTTCCGGCGACAGCTCGGCCCGTCCCCCTTTTCATTTCCAGAACGCCCTAACGTGGCTGACGCAAGCTCTGCCCTCGCCGATGCGCCGGTTTCCGGCGACCTGCTCGCGCGCGCCGAGGAGTTCGCGCGCGAGTCCTTCGTGCTGCCCGGCGAGGATCCCGCTCAGGCGCTCGTCCCCGGGACCGCGCGCCGCAGGGCGCTCGACGCCGCCCTGGCCGAGATCGAGGCAGGCCGCGAGGAGCCGTCGGTGGAGTGGCGGCGCGAGTTCTCGCTCATGCTCGGCCTCGAGCGGCTGCTGTCTCAGGAGGAGCCCCACCTCGCCGACGGCACGCTGCTGAGCCCGCATCAGGTGGATGCCCTGTCGGGCACGCTGATCGCGCTGACCTCGGAGCTCCAGGCGAAGAACGGCGCCGGGGCCAACGGGCGCCCGCCGGCCGCCGCCGAGGAGCTGCCCTCCGATGAGGTGGAGGTGGAGGGCGACGAGGAGGTCGACGAGGAGCCGCTCGACTGGGACCCCGTCGAGGAGGCCGAGGAGGAGGCCGCCGCCGAGGCGCACCTCGAGGACCCGGGCGAGGGGCGGCGCTTCTGGTTCGAGCACGCCACGGGGGCCGGCAAGACCGTCGCGGCTCTCGGCTTCGTGGAGGCGTCGCACACCGGCGGCATCCTGATCCTGACCCACCGCCGCAACCTCGTGGATCAGTTCATGGGCGAGCTGCGGACGCGCGGCTATCGCAAGCGGATCTCCGCCGCCCTGCTGAAGGACGGCTCGGACGAGCCGCCCGCCGGCGGGCCGGTCACCGTCGAGACGTACCAGTGGTTCGTGCGCAACGCCGGCAAGGTCTCCGACGCCTACACGATCGTCATCTGCGACGAGGCCCACACGGCGCTCGGCGAGAAGACGAGCGCCGCGATCCGCCAGTGGATCGGCCCCGTCTTCATCGGCATGACGGCGACGGGCGCGCTGATCGCCCGCCACGTCACCGACCTCTTCCCGACCCAGACATCGCGCTTCGACCTCGCCCAGGCCGCCCGCCGCGGCGTGATCGCACCGCTCCGCTGCGTGCGGATCCCGCCCGGGGTGGGGGTGCGCTCGATCGCCAAGGTGCCGCTGCGGCGCGGCGAGGTGGACCAGGACTTCGACCAGGAAGAGCTGGCCGCCCTCCTTGATCAGACGCCGTTCAACATGGCGGTGGCCGACCTCTACAAGACCCGCTTCAAGGATCTGCCCGGCGTCGTGTACTCGGCGGGCGTGCGGCACGCGCACAACGTGGCGGCCGCGTTCAGGGACGTGGGCCTGAAGGGGAAGGCGGTGTCGGGGGAGACGCCCAAGCGGGAGCTGGCCCGGACCCTGGCGGCCTACGAGCGCGGCGAGATCGACGTGCTGGTGAACGCCCAGCTGCTGGCGGAGGGCTGGAACTCGCCGCGGGCGACGGTGTGCATGCACCTGGCGCCGACGGCCTCGAAGCGCATCTACCAGCAGCGCGTGGGCCGCGTGACGCGGCGGACGCCCGGCAAGGAGGCGGGGATCGTGGTGGACTTCGTCCACCCCGCCACGCCGAACGACGACCCGGTCGTGACGCTGCACTCGCTGCTCGACCGAGACGTCTACCGGGGCGGCGCGATCGTGGTGGGCCCGGTGCGGCGCGGGCGCGGCCGGCGGCTCCGCGTGGAGCGCCGCGTGGTGCCCGTCACGGCCGACCCGCAGCGGCGCGCGCAGGTGTTCGAGCGCGAGCTGTGGCGGATCGCGGTGGAGCACCTGACGTGGGGCGAGCAGCAGGCCTGGGCGATGCTGGCCGGCGCCCGGGTGGCCTCGAACAACTGGCGCCGGGCCAAGGCGATGCTGCACTTCGACTCCACCGGCGAGCTGCGGCGCCTGTTCCTCGTCACCTGCCTGCGACGGAACCGCAACACGCAGCTGCGCCTGCGGGCCCTGGGCGAGGTGGGGAACCTGCGCGACGCGGAGGCCTTCGACGACGCCGTCGAGATCGTGGGCGGCTGGTCGCGTGACGAGCGCCGCGAGGGCGTGAAGGTGCTGCTGCAGGCGCTGACCGAGAAGCAGATCGGCCGGCGCGATCAGGCGGCCCGCTGGCTCTGGCATCTGGCCGAGTACTCGCGCGAGGTGCACGAGGAGTACGCGGTGCAGCGGTGGCCGGAGACCAAGCGGCTGCTGGGGCTGCTGGTGAACTCGGCGGGCGCCGCGCACGCACGGAACGCGCGCCGGCTGGTGCAGGCGGCGCGGAAGCAGGACCGGCGGCTTTCGGCGGCGCTGCTGGCCGCGGCGCTGGCCCACACGCCGGAGGCGCAGCAGGTGCTGGACGGAGCGCGCATGCGGATGGCCCGCAAGCCGAGCGCGCTGGCGCGCGAGCTGCTGAAGAACTTCCCGAAGGGGAAGCGGCGGCGGGGCGGGCGCCGGCGGCGCAGGAAGGGCGGGGGCGGAGGAGCCGATGCGGAGGGCGCCGACGCCGTGGCGGCCACCGAACAGCAGCAGCCAGGGGTGGACGAGACGCCCGGCACGGACGGCGACGACGCCCAGGACGCCCCGGGCGAGGAGCAGGACGCCCCAGGCGAGCCCCAGGACGAGCCGGACGAGGAGCGCGACGCCGCCTAGCGCAGCAGGTGCACTTCGCCCGCATCGAGGGCGACGCGGCCTGAAGCGGTGTCCACCAAGAGCGCGCCGCGATCGTCGATCCCGACCGCCTCACCGCTGCCGTTCTCCCAGCGCACCGTCTCGCCGAGCAACGCATCGCGATAGCGCCAAGCGGCCAGGATCTCGGGAAGCGGCCGGAAGAGCCACCCGTCGAGGGCAAGCAGGAGGCGGTCGAGCAGGGCGGCGACGGTGAGGCCGACGCCCTTGTGAGCGAGCGACGTCACATGCTCGAGCGGCGGCGCGGCGTCCACGTTCACCCCGATCCCCAGCACAGCCCAGCCTTCCTGTGGTCGCCCCTCGACCAGGATCCCGGCGACCTTCTCGCGATCGATCCAGATGTCATTCGGCCACTTGATCGCCGCCTCGACCGGCAGCGCCTCGCACACCGCGACGGCGGCCGCCAGCGGGAGGGCTTCGCTCGGGTCGTGTAGGACGAGGGAGAGAAGGAGTGAGGCGCGCGGCGGCGCCACCCACGCCCGGCCTTGCCGCCCGCGTCCCGCCGTCTGCTCGTCCGCCGTCACCAGCGTCCCGTGCGGCGCCCCGGCCGTCGCCAGCGCCCGGGCGCGCTCGTTGGTGGAGTCGGTGACCCGGTGGTGGACCCGCGGCCGGCCGATCATCGCGGCCGCAGCCGCACCTCGGCGTCCGGTCGCAGGCCGAGCGTGCCGGCCGCGTCGCCGCGGTTGATCGCCACCGCGAGCGTGCGGTAGGCGTCCTCGTAGACGAGCAGCTCGCCGGGCTTCACGTCCGCGAATGTCTGCGCGTACTTGGCGAGGTAGCGCTCGCCGGCGGCCTCGATCTCGACGGTGTCGCCGAGCGTGATCCCGGTGCCGCTTGTGTCGTCGTGGTCCACGTCGAGCGCAACGTTGCCGAAGCGGTCCACCACCAGAGCGTGGGCCACGAGCAGCCCCTCCTCGGAGCGGGGCTCCGGGAGTGCCACGACCGCGAGGTCGACCGGGTCGATCGGCTCGCCCGCGTCCGCCAGCTCCACGCCACGCGCCAGGTGGGCGGCCACCGGGGCGAAGATGTCGCGTCCGTGGAAGGTGGCCGACACGGGCTCGAGCCGGTGCGGCGAGCGCGTCACGTCCGCGGCCAGCTCGATGCCGCCGCAGCGCTCCCACGCCAGGCTGAGCAGGCCGTTGTCCGGTCCCACGAGGATGCGGCCGTCGGCGGTTCGAAGGGCGACGGCGCGCCGTTCGCTCCCTACCTGCGGGTCCACCACCGCCACGTGCACGCCGATCGGCATGTACGGCAGCGTGTTGCGCAGCACGAGCGCCCCCTGCCGCAC
The DNA here is from genome assembly GCA_035947555.1 of Thermoleophilaceae bacterium. Lineage (GTDB taxonomy): Bacteria > Actinomycetota > Thermoleophilia > Solirubrobacterales > Thermoleophilaceae > JACVRW01. The sequence goes on from DASZJZ010000057.1 coordinate 7,336, forward strand.
GGCGTAGCGGCGGATGCCGTGCGTGATGTCGATGATCTGGGCGTCCGGGTCGATCGAGCGGATCACACCGTGGCAGACCCCCACGAAGTCGTCATCGCGGCCGTAGTCGGTGAGCAGCGTGACGATCACCGGCGCACATCCTCCAGGATCGCGTGCACGAGGCCGTCGATGTCGTGCTGGGTCGCCTCCACCTGCGGCTCGATGCCGTGCTCGCGGAGGGTCTCGCTGGTGATCGGCCCGATCGACACGGCCCGCGCGCCATCGGGCAAGGCGCCCAAGGCATCGAGGAAGTAGTGCACCGTGGAGCTGGAGCTGAAGGTGACGTAGGTGGCCCCCTCCAGAGCCCGTCGTTGGCTGTCGGACACGGGCTCCGCGACGGTGTCGTACAGCGGGACCACGTGCACCGACGCGCCGCGTTTGCGCAGGCCGTCCGGGAGGGCGTCGCGCGCCTTGGCGGCTCTGGCCACGAGCACGCTCTTCCCGTCCACGTCGGGCAGTGCCTCGAGCAGGCCCTCGGCAACGAAGCGCTCTGGCACGATGTCCGCGCGGATGCCGTGCCGCTCGAGCTCGGCGGCCGTGCCCGGCCCGATGGCCGCGACGGTGACGCCGGCGAACGCCCGTGCGTCGCTGCCCAGCGCTTCGAAGTAGACGCGAACGCCGTTCGCGCTCGTGAAGCAGATGAGGTCGTACCTCTCCGGGCGGGCGAGGAGCACGGTGCGGGGCTCGATGCGGATGGCAGGGGTTTCCAGTACCTCGGCGCCGAGCTCGCGGAGCCGCGTCGCCAGGCCGCTGGCCTGGGCACGGGCGCGGGTCACAGCGACGACCTGGCCGTGGAGGGGGCGGCGCTCGAGCCAGGCCAGGGTGTCGCGAAGGCCGGCGACGGGGCCGATGACGGTGATGGCGGGAGGGCGGAGGCCCGCCTCGGCGACATGATCCGCGATGTCGGCGAGGGTCGCCGTGACGGTGCGCTGGCCGGGAAGCGTGCCGCGGGCGACGACGGCCGCGGGCTGCCGCGGATCGCGCCCGGCCGCCCGAAGCCGCTCGGAGATGAGCGGAAGGTTTCTGACGCCCATGTAGAAGACGAGCGTGCCCGGGAAGCGGGCGAGAGCGCCCCAGTCGAGCGAGGTGACGGGGTCAGCCTCGTGGCCGGTCACGAAGGCCACCGCCGACGCCATGTCGCGGTGCGTCACGGGGATTCCCGCGTACGCCGGTGCGGCCACGCCGGCCGTG
>DASZJZ010000058.1:0-18824 GCA_035947555.1 Thermoleophilaceae bacterium
GCCACACGCTGCCGCCAGAACGGCGTGACCTGCCACGCCATCGTCGGCTCGATCGGACTCGAGCCGTTCGAGCAGCGCATCCTGGACCTCGCCTCGGTGACGGAGGCGACCACTCTCGACGAGCTGCGAGCGGCCGGGCGCGCGCTGGTCGAGTAGAGGGCCGGCACTATGTGGCGGGCAGCAGCTCCAGCGCTTCGCGGTGGCGCGGTCGCACGACGGTGAAGCGGCGCCGGTCGAGCGTGATGACCACGGCGGCGTCGAGGCGTTCGGCGAGCGTGACGACGGACGCATTGGTGCCGCCGAGCGACAGGTCGGCGTAGTCGTCGACGAGGTCGGCAATGCGCTCCCAGTCGTCGGATGTCGGCGGCTCGACGTCGATCTGACCGAGCCCGCGTAGGAAGGCGGCTTCGGCCTCCGGTCCTAGCCGCCTGCCGATGAGGTAGGTCGCCTCGGCGACGACCAGGGTCGGGATCACCAGCTCGAGGTCGGGCCGCCGCAGGGTCGCGACGGAAGGGGCGTGGTCGCGGCTTGGCGTCAGACCGAGGGAGCCGTGCGGCGCTCCACCGACACCGAGTACGCCCGGGGGCGGAAGTGCAGGATCGGGTCGTCGGAGAGCTCGATGCCGTCGATCATGCGGGTCGGATCGAACACCAGGATGTCGCCGTCGCGCTCGCGCTCGGTGTCCGGGCCGGTCACCACCAGACGGCCGACCTCGACCTTCGAGCGCTCCTCGGGCCACGCAACGGTGGCGTCGTGGATCGGGTCGCCCTCCTCGGCGACGATCACGAGCAGCCGGAAGGCGCTCTCGTCCCGAGCGAGGATCTCGTCGCGAAGGTAATCGCGCCCGCGGGCCTTCGCCTCGTCAGGCGACAGGGTGCGCTCGCCGTCCTCGGGCTCGAACCGGTAGCGCACCCAGCGCGACCCCTCCGGACCCGTCCACCGGAACGAGTGGATCGAGTTGTACGTGTAGGTGGCATAGCTCTCGGGCGGGTCGGCGCCCAGCGCGGCCTGGATCGCGGGCAGCGCCTCGGGATGGGCGCCCAGGAAGCCCGGCATCAGCTTCTCCGGCTCGAGCCGGGCCTTCGTGAACGCGATGAAGTCCTCCGGGGTGCGCACGAAGAAGCAGGGCAGGCTGAGCGCCACGATGTCCGTCTTGCTTCCGTCGGGGAGGTAGAACTTCACCGCCATGCCGCGGCCCTCGCGGGCGTAGTCGGGAATGCCGGGGTCGCCGCCGCCGTTGGAGAAGCGCACCGTCACGCGCGAGGGCTCGCCCCGCATGTGCGCCGCGCTGGTCAGCCCGCTCGCCTCGGCCGAGGGCGTGAAGCTGCCGGTGAGCAGCACCCCCTTGGCGTGAGCCGCCCGATGGCCGGGGTGCACCCCGGAGATGGCGTTGATCGCCTCGACTGCCTCTCTCGCCAGGGCGTCCATGCGCGGACCATAAGCGACGGGCGCCCCGCTCGGGAGCGCCCGTGCTGCCTCACCCGTGCGACGGAGCCGAGCCGGCGTGCGGCCGGCACCGCCGCGGTGCCGTTCGATTGTAACGTTGGATACGAGTCAGCGCGACTCTGCAAGCGCCCGTACGACCGCCTCGTAGAAGCCCTCGCTCATCGCCGCCTCTGTGCGCTCGGCGCCCGGCGGCAGCGGTGCGTCGCCCACCACCGCGTTCGCCACCAGGAAGAAGCGCCCCACGGCCTCCGCCACCTCGAGATCCTCCCGCGAGTCCCCCACCCCGATGCACTGCTCCGCCGAGTAGCCGCGCGCCCGCATGTGGGCCCGCACCGCTCCCGCCTTCGAGGCCGCCGCCGGGATCAGGTGGAACGTGTGGGTGTCCGGGCCGATCTCGCCGTTGTCGACGAGGCGGAGCCCGCCGTAACCCTCGGCCGCCAGCAGCTCGTTCGCCTCGCGCGCGTCGATCAGCCCGCGAAAGAGGTGCGACACCTCGCGGTCCACGTGCCACGGCGAGTGCGGCTCCAGCCGGCCCGCGTAGCGTTCGAGCAGCAGCGCCGGCGCGCCCGTCTCCTCGATCTGAGCGTGGATCGTGCGACCGTCCTGCGGCTGGAGGTCGCCGGTGAGAAAGGTCAGCTCGCCGTCGATCACCATCCCCGAACCAACCTCGAAGATGTAGGAGGTCTGGCCGAGCAGCCGCGCGTCCTCCATCACCTGAGCGCGGCGGCGACCCGACTTGATCACCACCTCCACCCCCGCCCGGTGGCAGGCCTCGAGCGCCCGCGCGGCGAGCATGGTGAACTCGCCCTCGGCGGTGCGAAAGAGCGAGGCTCCCCTGCCGAGGAGCGTGCCGTCGAGATCCGTGTAGACGCAGCGAAGTGCCATTCCGGGGAGGGGGCAGACCCCTTGGGTCGGAGGCGCTTAAGGGGTCTGACCCCCCTCAGGCGCGAGCGCGCAGGGTGGCATACGGCGGCCGCTCGACGAGCTCCACCTGGATCAGCTGGCCGTCGGCGGTCTGGAGCGGCGGGGCGTGGTCGTCGGCCAGCCGACCGTCGGCGCGCAGGCGCTCGAGCACCACCCGCAGCACCGCGTAGGCCATCGGGCCGAGCGCGGGCAGCGACTGGTGGTGGTTGTGGCGCACCTCGAGGTCGACCTGGGCCATGCCCTCGGTGCCGCCGAGGGCGTCGCGCGCGTGCAGCAGCATCGAGGTCTCGATCGCGTAGCCGGTGGCGAACGGCAGCTGGTCGAAGAACGAGCGCCGGCCGGCCACCTCTCCGGCCAGCGGCTGGATGAACGCGGCGAGCTCGGGATAGAACGCCGACAGCAGCGGCCTGGCGGTCAGCTCGGTCACCCGCCCGCCGTCGAGCGGCCGCTCCTCGCCGTCCGGCGTCATGAAGGGGCGCCGGAAGTACCCCTTCACGAACTGGACGTCTCCCTCGCAGATGAGCGGGCCAAGCATCCCGGTGGCGAAGTGGGGCGAGAAGTGGCGGGTGTCCGAGTCGAGGTACACGACCAGGTCGCCGCGCGCCACGGCCAGCGCCCGCCACATGGCGTCGCCCTTGCCGAGCGCCTGGCCGAACTCGGGGAGCAGGTCCGACTCCTGGTGGACGTCGGCGCCGAGCTTTGCGGCGATGTCGGCGGTCCCGTCGTGGGACGCGGCGTCGACCACCAGGATCTGGTCGAGCAGGTCCCCGAGCGCCTGCAGTCGCTCCACGATGTCGCCGATCGTGTCGGCCACCTCGCGGGCCGGCAGCACGACCGTGATCGTCTCCCGCTTGCGCTCGCGCAGCAGCTCGAGAGGGAACTGCGAGTGGTGGAAGGAGCGGATCAACTCGGTCGTACTATGGCAATCCGTGCACCGTGTCCAGGCGACGCACCCGTGGGAGCCGCTCCTCGAAACCGGGGCGGGAGAGGAGCTGGTGGCGGCATCGTGGGAGACCTCGCGCCGCGGAATCGTTGCACCGGTTCCCGAAGATGTCCATCCCGCCCTGCGCCAGGCTCTCGACGGGGCCGGGATCGAGTCGCTCTGGTCCCATCAGGCCGACGCGCTCGAGTGTGCCCGTCGCGGGCACACGATTGTCACCACCGGCACGGCCAGCGGAAAGTCGCTCGCCTTCAACCTGCCCGTGCTCGACACGCTCGCCTCCGACCCCGCCGCGCGCGCCTTCTATCTCTACCAGACGAAGGCGCTCGCCCAGGACCAGGCGCGCAAGTTGTCCGAGCTGGGGGGCCGCTTCCTGCGGCACGCCATCTACGACGGCGACACGCCGCGCGAGGAGCGCCGCTCGATCCGTCAGCGCTCGAACCTCATCCTCACGAACCCGGACATGCTCCACGTGGGCGTTCTCCCCAACCACCGCTCGTGGGGCGACGTGCTCGCGAACCTTACCTGGATCGTGGTGGACGAGGCACACGTTTACCGCGGGGTATTCGGCTCACACGTGGCGAACGTGCTGCGGCGCCTGCGCCGGCTCGCCCGCGCCTACGGCGCCGAGCCGCGCTTCGTGCTGACCAGCGCGACGATCGCCAACCCGGTCGAGCTGGCCGGGCGCCTCACGGGGCTCGACGTGCGGCTGGTGGACCGCGACGGCGCGCCGCACGCCGAGCGCGAGGTGGTGATGTGGAACCCGCCGCTGGTGGACGAGGCGCTGGGCAAGCGGGCCTCCGCGCTGTCGGAGGCGGCGATGCTGCTTGCCGGCCTCGTGGAGCGCGAGGTGCGGACGATCTGCTTCATGAAGTCCCGCCGCGGCGTGGAGCTGATCCAGCGCTTCGCGCGGCTGCGGCTCGAGGACGCCGGGCGGGCCGACCTGGCCGAGCGGATCGCTCCCTACCGGGCCGGGTACACGCCGATGCAGCGGCGGGAGATCGAGCGCCGCCTGGCGGAGGGCGAGCTGCTCGCGGTGGTGGCCACCGACGCGCTCGAGCTCGGCATCGACGTCGGCGACCTCGACGCGGCGGTCTGCGTGACCTTCCCCGGCACCGTCGCCTCGCTGCGGCAGATGTGGGGCCGCGCGGGGCGGCGCGACACCGGCCTGGCGATGTACGTCGCGGGCGAGGACGCGCTCGACCAGTTCTTCTGCCGCCACCCCGACGACTTCCTGGAGCGGCCGGTGGAGCGGGCCATCCTCGACCACGAGTCGGAGGAGATCTTCGGGGCGCACCTGTGCGCCGCCGCGTACGAGCTGCCGCTGACACCGGAGGACGAGGACGTGTTCGGCGAGCGCTGGGAGGAACACGCCCAGCGGCTAGTGAAGCAGGGCCGGCTGCGCGAGCGCGGCGGGCGCTACCTCCCGCGCGGGCCTGGGTACCCGGCGGCGCGGATCGCGCTGCGATCGGCCTCCCCGGATTCGGTGGCGATCGTCGAGTCGGTCGGCGGCGAGGTGATCGGGACGGTGGAGGCCGGGCGGGCTTGCTCGGCCGTGCACCCAGGCGCCGTCTATTTGCACATGGGCGCGGCCTACGAGGTGGAGGACCTCGACCTGAGAGGGCGGCGGGCGCTGGTGCGGCCCTTCGAGGGGGACTGGTACACGCAGCCCAAGAAGGAATCCGAGACCTGGATCGAGCAGGTGCGGGACAGCCGGTCGTGCTGCGGGGTGGAGCTCTCGTTCGGAATCGTGTCGGTGACCGAGCAGGTGGTGGCGTACCAGAAGAAGCACGTGGCGGACCACTCTGTGCTCGACCTGCTGGCGCTCGACATGCCCGAGCAGGACTTCGTGACCCAGGCGCTCTGGTACGAGCTGCCGGAGTCGCTGCTGCGCGACGACTTCGCACTCGAGGCGCTCCAGGGCTCGCTGCACGCGGCCGAGCACGGGCAGATCGCGGTGCTGCCGCTGATCGCGATGTGCGATCGCTGGGACATCGGCGGGCTGTCCACGGCCTTCCACCAGCAGACGGGCCGCTCGACGATCTTCATCTACGACGGCCACCCCGGCGGCGTGGGGATCACCCGCGTGGGGTTCGAGCGCTTCGAGTCACTGGTGGACGACGCCCTCCGCCTGATCTCCGAGTGCCCCTGCCACGCCGGCTGCCCCTCGTGCGTGCAGTCGCCTAAGTGCGGCAACCTGAACGAGCCGCTGAACAAGCGCGGGGCCGCGGAGCTGCTGGGGCGGATGGCGGGCTAGGCGAAGTCGACGATCAGCGCCGAGTGGTCGCTGAGGCCCTCACGGCGCCACTCGTGGGCGTAGGCGGCGGCGCGTGGCTCGAGGTCCAGCGCCAGCACGTGGTCGAGGCGCCAGCCGCCGCGGTCGCCGGGATACGTCCAGCTCGCCTGACGGTCGCCGTAGCCGTTCACCTCGCGGAAGGCGTCGACCCAGCCCTGCTGCCTCAGCCCGTGCACCAGCGCTCTCTCGGCCTGATCCCAGCGCTCGCCGCGCTCGGGCCGGAGGCGCGCGGCGCTGTCGTACGCGAACGTCATCACGTCGCCGTCCTCGAACTCGCGGCGCGGGGTGTTGAGGTCCCCGCAGAGCACCCTGCGGCCGCCGGGCCTTGTGGCCAGGTAGGCCGCAACGGCCTCGTGCGTCCGGATCTTGGCGAGCTCGGGCGCGGGGGCGATCGGCGAGTGGAGGTTCACGACCTCCACGTCGTCGACCAGGCAGCAGAGGATTCGCTCCGGCCAGGGGATGTCGGGCGACGACAGGCGGCGGATCGGTGTGCGGGCGGCCGTGAGCACGCCGAGACGGCGGCGGCGCTGCGGCGTGCCGCGCGGCTCGACCGTCCGTACAGCCTGCAGGACCGTCTCCGCCGCCTCGTAGCCCATCTCCGTCAACGCGGCGCGCCAGAGCGGCAGCGAGCGGGCGGTCACCTCCTGGAGCGCCACCACATCCGCGCCCATCGAGGCGACCGCCTCCGCCTGGTCGGGCTGGCGCGTCAGCCGCCCGGCGACATTCCAGGTGAGGAGCCTCAGGAAGTCATGTTGCGCGAGGCGGCCTCGAGGACCGACGCCCGGCCCTTCCGCGAGGCCTCATACAGGCTGACCGCCGCGGCGGTCTCCGGCCCTTCGGTGACGAGCCGGTCCTCGATGTCCGACGCGGTCATCTCGTCGTAGCCGGGCCACGGCTCCTCGACGGCGACCTCCGCCCCGGCGCCATCCTCGGCGCCGGCCTCGGCCATCTCGGCGACGAGCTCCGGCTCCTCGCTGACGTGCGCCGGCTCCGCCTCGGGAGCCGGGGCGACCGGCACGGGCTCGACGGGAGCCTCCGCCGGGGGAGTCGCGGTGGCCTCGGCCGCCGGAGCAGTGGCGGGCTCAGCGGTGGCCGCCGACGTGGGGATCGTCGGTTCGGCGCCCGCCTCCGCCGGCGGAGTGGCGGTGGACTCGGGGGCGGCGGCCGGTGTGCTCGCACGGGCGCGCCTCGTGCCGCTCCGGCGGCTGCCACCGCGGGTCGTCCGGGTACCGCTGGTCTCGCCGCGGCCGTTGCCGGACTTCGTGGACGTTCTCCGGCGGCGTGGTGGCGGTGCCTCGCGCGGCGTCTCGGTGGCGGTTTTCTCCCCGCCTCCCACGAGGTCCTGGGCGAACTTCACCGCTCCCTTCGCGGCTCCTACGCCGAGCTCGATTGGGACGCGGACGACGGTGACTGGAAGCTGGAGGAGTCGCATCCCTTCGCGCTACCCGTGGTACGGCACCAATAAGCGTTCGCCGGACGACAAAGGCGCAAGATCGCGTGCACCGAGCAGGAAATTCCGCCCAGACCTCAAGGGGGCGCTCGAGACGCTCGATGCGAACGGGCAGTGCGCACCTCCCTCATTCTTCTTGTCTGCTTGGCGAGCCTCGTGTCGCTTCCGGCCGTAGCTGTCGCCAATGGGGGCGCGGTGGCACCACCCAGCACTGCCTCCGCCGGGCGCGGCGGCACCCTCCTCACCTCCTTCGAGCTCCGTCGCAAGCGCCTCTACCTCCACGGCCGCCCCGCCCGCATCCGCTTCAGCCTCTCCGGAAGTCGCGCGGTCCACGTCCGCCTCCGCGTCCTCAGCACCGCGGACCGCTCGCCCGTCGCCACCGTCGACCTCGGCGAGCGCTCCCCCGGCGACCACACCGCCACCTTCACCGGCCTCGAGGCCGGCGTGCTCCCCGAGGGCACCTACCTCCTCCACATCGCCGGCCGCGGCCTCCGCCGCGCCCCCACCGCGAGCAGCACCGCCGACGTGGAGTTCTCCCACCACGCCTTCCCCGTCGCCGGCCCCTTCGACTGGGGCGGCGACGGCTCCCGCTTCGGCGCGAAGCGCACCGGCCACAGCCACCAGGGGCACGACCTGGCCGCACCCGAGGGGACCCCGGTCGTCGCTCCCCGCGGCGGCCTTGTCGAGGCCGTCCAGTACCAGGCCGAGGGCGCGGGCCACTACGTGGTAATCGACGGCGACGACGAGGACTACGACTACGTCTTCATGCACCTGAGAACCGGCTCGATCCACGTGGAGGAGGGCGACCACGTCCGCACCGGCCAGCGGATCGCGGAGGTCGGCAACACCGGCCGCTCGTCCGGTCCGCACCTCCACTTCGAGATCTGGGTGGGCGGCTGGTACTCGGGCGGCGAGCCGATCGACCCGCTGCCGCCGCTGCAGAGCTGGGCCTGAGCGGCTCAGTCCAGCGTCAGCCTGACCGACCCACGCATGCCGTCCGTGCTGGTGGTGACGGAACCGTTCAGCTCGTCCAGCGGCCGGGCGAACAGCCCGCCGCCGAAGAGCCCGCCGAGCCCGAGCTCGGGCGCCACCTGGCGGATCACCGCGAGCGCGACCTCCTCGGCATCCGCGGCCATGACGAGCGATCCACTCGCACCGGACACGTCCTCGGGCTGCTCCGACGCCATCGCCCGGGCGCGCGCCGCGTCGCTGCCCGCCACGAACACACCGTCCAGGACGCCGAAGAAGAAGCGGCCGCCGTCCGCGAGCCGGGCCTCGTAGAGGTCGCCGCGCGGCACGACGTCGTTGACCCCGAGCCCCTCGCCCAGCTCCGGCAGCGCGTCCGCCAGCCGGTCGACGGTGCGAGAGAAGGCATCCGGGTCCTCCACCTCGGCGCGCGCCCCGAACGCCCCGTTCACCGCCGCCGACACAGACAGGTCGCCGGTCAACTGCCCGAACAGGTCCTCGTCCACGTCGATGTCGTAGCGCTGGGAGATGGCCCGCTTGCCGGTCTCGTAGTCCCCGAAGCCCTGCGGGTCGAGCGTCTGGAAGGCCGACTCGAAGAAGCCGATCAGCCGGCTCGGGTCGCGCAGCCCGAAGCCGACCTCGCCGGGGATCCGCACCACCTGGGCGGCCTCGTCGCCGGCCGCCAGCGGCAGGTCCTCCTCGCTGAGCCCCTCGCTCGCGGTGCGCAGGTTGAACTCGACCTCCAGCGCGTCATCCTCCGCGGTGGCGGTCATGCCAAGCGTGCGGAGCGCCCCGACCCAGTCCACCTGCTGAGCGGCCTCCCCGCCGGCCTCCTGCCGGATCAGTGCCTGCAGGTCCACGTAGACCCGCGCCAGCCCTTCGCCGGGTAGCCCCTCGAGACTGCGCTCGAAGGTCTCGAGGTCGAGGTGGTCGTCGCCGTCGGCCCGCTCGAGGGATGTCTCGAGCAGGTCCCTCGAGGCCGCGAACACGACCATGTCGTCCTCGACGGCGAAGGTGGTCCCATCGTCCTGGTAGAGCGTCGCGCCCGCCACCTCGCCGTCCTCGCGCGCCCCGGTCTTCTCGATCAACGAATCGAGGGCGCCGGTGTCGTCCACCTTGATCGCGGCGACGAAGTCCTCCTCGTCCGAGTCGGACACGAAGGACGCGGGGTCGGTGGCGCTCACCACGAACGGGTTCCCGAGCAGCGGCCGCACGTCGTCCTCGTACGCGACCCCGTCGGCACCCTGCTCGATCTGCTCCTGGAGCATCCGCGCGACGCTGTCGCCGCTCGGGAAGCGGCCCAGGATGTCGTCGAGCGCCTGGATCTGATCGCCCTCCACGTCCGTGTCGATCGCCACGACGAAGGGCGTGCTCGACGGCACGTACGCCAGCGAAGACTCGAGCGGCCCGCTGGAGCCGTCGTCGCCGTTGCAACCGACCGCGACGGCCGCGCAGGCGAGGAGCGCCGCTATGAGGCCGGGGAGCCGCATCCGGCGGCGGGAGTCTAGGGAACGTCGCTCAGCCCGAGAAGCGGCTCAGGATCTCCTTCGCGTACTTGCCGAAGAAGTCGTCGTCCGGGCCGCCGATCTGGTGCAGGTAGAGCTCGTCCACGCCGGCGTCGGCGAACTCCTGGATCGCGTCGGCGTGGCGGTCGAGGTCCGGGCCGCAGGGCACGGCCTCGCCGATCATCTCCTCGGTCACGAGCTCAGTGGCCTGCTCGAAGTGCTCGGGGGTGGGAAGCACCTGCGCCAGCTCTCCCGGCAGCCCCTCGTTGGGCCAGATACGGCGGGCGGTCTTCCGCGCCTCGGCCTCGTCGGAGCCCCAGCAGACCTTCATCCCGGCCTGGACCACCTTGTCGCCGCCGCCGTTCGAGCGGTAGCGCTCGATGAGCTCCGCGTCCGGCATCGTGGTCACGTAGCCGTCGCCGATCCGCGCCGCGAGGTCGACCGCCTTCGGGCCGAACCCGGAGATCGGGATCGGCGGCGCCGCGTCCGGCAGCGTGTAGATGCGGGCGTGCTGCACGTGGTAGTGCCGTCCGCGGTGGTTCACGACCTCGCCGCGCCACAGCTCGCGGATCAGCTCCACGGCCTCCTCGAGCATCTCGAGCCGGACCTCGGCCTCGGGCCACGGATCCCCCAGCACGTGCTCGTTGAGCGCCTCGCCGCTGCCGACGCCGAAACGGAAGCGGTCGCCGAACATCGCGGCCGTGGTGGCCGCGGCCTGAGCCATCACGGCCGGGTGGATGCGCACGGTCGGGCAGGTGACGGCCGTGGTGACGGGGCCTCTCGAGGTGACCTGTGAGAGCGCCCCGAGCACATTCCACACGAACGGCGACTCGCCCTGCTCGTCGTTCCACGGGTGGTAGTGGTCGGAGATCCAGAGCCCATGGAAGCCGGCGTCCTCCGCGGCGCGCGCCTGGGCGATCAGCTCGCCGGGCGTGAACTCCTCGGCGGCGAGGAAGAACCCGATGCGCATGGGTCAGTCCCCCTCGACGACGAGGTGCTCGACCGGCTTGCCGAACCGCTCCCTGACCTCCTCCACAAGCCCCTCCTCGAGCCAGTTCTGCCGGCCGCCGGGGTGGGTGAAGAGGACGATCTCGTCGGCGGGGAACGTCTGCAGCGCATCCTGGATCGCCAGCAGGGGGTCCGACTCGCCGGTGTCGCCGGCGGCGTCCACGCCCTCCTCCTCCATCCGCTCGACCGTCTCTTCCTGCACCTCGTCGGCACGCTCGATGGCCCCGTCGACGTCCGAGAACAGGAAGTGCCTGCGGGTGTTGAGGGCCGGCGCCACGACCAGTACCTCGGCGGCCTCCGCCCGCTCGGCCCCCACCGCGTTCTTCAGCGCCTCGCCGGAGACCGGCTCCGACACCAGTGCAAGGATCTTCTTCGCCATGCAGCGTGCATACCCGCGGCGGCATCCCTCACGCCGCCGGGTCTTTGACAGCGTGGCCGGCATCGGGTTTGCTCCGCGCGATGGAGAGCCGCCCCGCGGACCGACCGCCGACCGTGGAGGAGCTGGGCTCGATGGACCGTGACGAGTTCGTCGCGGCGGTGGGGCACGTGTTCGAGGACAGCCCGTGGGTGGCCGAGGCGGCGTGGGAGGAGCGGCCGTTCGCCTCGCTCGAGGAGCTGTGCGACGCGATGTGCGCGGTGGTGCGGCGGGCCGGGCGGGAGCGGCAGCTCGCGCTCGTCGAGGCCCACCCTGAGCTGGGCGGTCGCGCGCTCGACACAGGCGAGCTGTCCGCGTCCTCGGCCGGCGAGCAGCACACGCTCGGCCTCCACCGGCTGACGGCCGAGCAGCGCTCGCGCCTGGTGGGGCTCGGCGCGGAGTACAGGCGGCGATTCGGGTTGCTGTGCATCGTGTGCGTGCGCGAGCACGAGTCGGTGGAGAGCGTGGTGGAGGCGATCGAGCGCCGGCTCGGCAGCACGCCCGAGGCGGAGGTGGAGGCCAACCTCGACGAGATCTGCAAGATCGCCCGCTTCCGGCTCGGCATCGGCGTGGGCCCGGCCGCTTCGACGGAGACGTGATGGACACGTACGTGACGACCCACGTTCTGGACACCGCCCGCGGCCGGCCGGGCGACGGCATGCGGATCGAGGTGAGCCGCTGGGACGGGAGCGACTGGCGGCCGCTGAGGACGACCCGGACGAACGCGGGAGGGCGAACCGACGAGCCGCTCGTCGCCGCCGAAGAGCTCGAGCCCGGACCGCACCGGGTGACGTTCCACGTGGGCGAGTACTTCGCGAGCCATGACGTGCCGACGGCGGACCCGCCCTACCTGGACCGCGTGCCGGTGGAGGTCAACCTCGCAGCGGACGGCGGCCACTACCACGTACCGCTGGTGGTGTCGCCGTGGGGCTACACCACGTACCGCGGCGGATAGCCGCGGTCACACCTGGCGTGAGCCGCCCCGGAGCGAGTGGGCTCGCGCCGGCAGCGCATCGTCCTGCGAGGTGACGATCTTGCCCGGGTTCAGGTTCCTGTCGGGGTCCATGCCGTCGAAGAGCGTCCGAAGCATCTTCACGCCCGGGGCCGAGATGTCCTCCTCGAGCCACTTCGCGTGCTCGATGCCGACAGCGTGATGGTGGGACAGCGTGGCGCCCGAATCCACGAAGGTCTGCTGGATCGCGGACTTGACGGTGTCGTACTCCTCGAGCTCCTCGCGCCGACCGGAGGGCTTGAACGCGAACGTGAAGTACAGGCACGCTCCCGCGTGATACGAGTGCGAGAGGTGGCACATGATGTAGCCGGTCACGCCCAGCTCGGAGAAGCTGCCGCGCGCCGCCGCCATCACGTTGTCGTACAGCGGCGTCAGCCGGCTCCAGGGCGCAGCCGTCTCCGACACATCGGCCAGCGCGCCGCGGTCGAGCAGGTAGTCGCGGATGTAGGGCGTATCGAACTTCTTCTGGTCGTAGAGCTCGCCCGGGCCGCTGCCGATGCAGATCCCGCCGTGGCGCCCCACGATCCGCCCGACGAGCTTGCGTTGCCGGGCGACGTGGTCCTTGCTCCCCTCGTAGCCGATGAAGGACAGGCACATCGCCTCGAGGTCGTAGCCGCGCCGCCGCTCGAGGAACTCCCGCAGCGCCCGCGACTTCACGCGGTCCAGCAGCGAGTCGCCCTTCTTGGTCGAGAACGAGAAGGCGGTCTCGTACCGGTCGGACACGCGCGTGACCGACGGCGCCACGTCACCGGCGGCGATCTCGCGCATCGCCGCGAGCGCGGCCGGCCAGTCGGGGAAGAGGTAGCCGAGGATCTTCCGCACCTCCGGAACGCGGTGCACGTGGACGGTCGCCTCGGTGATGATCCCCAGCCGCCCCTCGCTTCCGAGCACCATCTCGCGCACGCTCGGACCCGTCGAGGTATGGGGTATCGGCCGCGTGACGAGCATGCCGGCGGGCGTGGCCACCCGCAGCCCGCGCGTGAGGTCGGCGACGTCGCCGTACTTGTCCGATTGCATGCCCGACGAGCGCGTCGCGATCCAGCCGCCGAGCGTCGAGTGGGTGAAGCTGTCGGGGAAGTGCCCGAGCGTCCACCCGCGCGCGTTCAGCTGCTGCTCCAGCCGCGGGCCGAACACGCCGGGCTGCACGCGCGCCAGGCCTGATTCGGCGTCGATCTCGAGCACGGCGTCCATGCGACCGAGGTCGACCGAGATGACCGTGCGGAGCTCATCCTCGCGTGCCTCGAGGCTCCCGGAGATGTTCGTGCCGCCGCCGAACGGGATCACCACGGCGTCGGCCTCCAGCGCAACACTCAGGACTGCGCCGACCTCCTCCTCGCCGCCCGGGCGCACGACCACGTCGGGAACCCGCCCGATGTCGCCGGCGCGGTGGCGGACAAGGTCGCGGAGGCACTTGCCCCGCGCGTGCACGACGCGATCGAGCGCGTCGGTGGAGACGTGTCGGGCGCCGACGGCCTCCTCGAGCGCGACCCGCAGCTCCGCCGGCAGCCCGGGATCGGGCACGTCGAGCGTCTCGAACGCCACGGGCCGCGAGGTGACGCGATCCACGTCGAGGTCGAGATGGCGCTTGATGAACGGCCCGAGCCCGGGCTTGTCCTCGTGCGTGAACGAGACGTCGTCGTCGCCCCAGCCCCACCATTTCATGCGCTGCACGGAGACGACGATACCCGGCCGTTCTCTACATTGGTCCGCCGTGCCAGGCGAACGGCATCCCGTGGTGGAGGTGGTCCGCCGGCGCGCCCGGGAGGGCAGCGAGCCGGGCCGGCGTCACGATCCGCATCGGGTGGCGCTCGTGCTCGAAGGCGGTGGCATGCGCGGCGTCGTGTCCGCCGGAATGACGGCGGCCCTCGAGCGCCTCGGGCTCGCCAACTGCTTCGACCTCGTGGTCGGCGCGTCGGCTGGGGCGATCAACGGCGCAGCGCTCATCGCAGGGGTGGCTCGCGCCGGCGCGGCCGCCTACCACGGTCCGCTGGCTTCGCGCAGGTTCGTCAATCCCGCCCGCGCGCTGCGCGGCCGGCCGGTCATCGACGTCTCGTACGTGCTCGACTACGCCTCCACCGAGCTCGACGGCGGGCGCCACGAGCGCGTGCTGACCAGCCGGATCGCCCTGCACTGCGTGGCCGTCGACGTCGAGACCGCGAAACCCGTCACGTTCGCCGGGATGCGCTCGAAGGACGAGCTATACGACGCGGTGCTTGCGTCGAGCCGGATGCCCTGGGCGGGCGGCCCACCCGTCGAGGTCGCGGGACGGCGCTATGTCGACGGTGGTCTCGGCGCCCCGATCCCCGTCGCCGAGGCGCTCGCGGCCGGCGCCACCCACGTGCTCGTGCTGCAAACGCGCCCGCACGGGGTGCGACGCAGGAGCGCGTCACGGCTCGGCGACGTGATGATCGTGCGCCACCTACGCCGGCTCAATCCGGCGCTGGTGGCCCTCTACCAGGCGCGTGTGGAGCACTACGAGCAGGTGGTCGCCGACATCGCGCGCCGCTCGCTCGACGGCGGCGGGCCTCCTCACGTGCTCGGCCTGCGGCCACCGGCGGGCACCCAAGTGGTCGGGCAGCTCGAGCGGCGCTCCGAGGTGCTCGCCGCCGCGGCCCGCGACGCCGAGCGTCTGGTCGAGCAGACGCTGCGCCTCGCCGCCGATCCGCGCGCGGCGGCGACCGGCTGACGTCAGGCTCAGTCGCCCAGCAGAGCGCCGACCCGCTCGGCCTCGCCCTCCGGTGCCTGCACCAGCACGAGCACGCGGCCCGCGTGCAGCGCGTTCAGGTCCCGCTCGGCCGTCGCCTCGTCGAGCCCCGCGTCGGTGAGCAGCTTCTTGATGTTGCGGTGGCCCGCTACCCGCGCGTGCTCGACGCCGCCGGGGTAGGTGATGACCTCTTCGCGGTCGACGTCGGCGAAGCTGCCTCCGCGCTGCTCCCCGCCCGCGAAGTGCCCGCGCTCGTGCCCCTGCGGGTGGCTGCCTCCGGCGAACTCCCCGACCGGGGCGTCGGGCGGGGTCTGACCGGCGAACTCGCCCACCGGCTCTTCACGGGTGTCCATCTCCGGCGTGCCGGTGAGCACACGCACGTCGTCTCCAGAGATCCCCGCGCCGAGGACGGCATCGACGGCGTTGCGCGCCTCTGCGTGCGACGCGTACGAACGGCACAGAGCAGCCATCGCTGCCTCCTTCGTCGTGGGGTGACGACGATACCGTCTCGAAGGGGGCGCCCGGCGTTACTCGCTCGTCGGGCTGCGCTCGATGCCCTCGCTGAAGCGGCGCTCCACGTGCTTCTCGGGCGAGTCGGGCAGCTCTTCATGCCCTTCGCTGAAGCGCCCCTCCTCATCCGGCTCGCCGTGGCGCAACCCGCGGGCGAAGTCGGGCTCGAGGTTCTCCTCCGGCGGGTCCGGCTTCTGGTCCAGACCCTTCTCGAAGCTGTCCTTCTGCTTCGGCTTCGCTGGATGCTTGTCGTGCTCCATGGTTTCCTTTTACCCGCTGGGCGCCGGGCTATTCGGCCGCCGCTTGACCAGGCCCTCACGCTCCGCCCACTCGATCGTGCGCCGGAAGGTCTCGGCGATGGGCGTGTAGCGCAGCCCGAGCTCACGCTCCGCCCGCGAGCCGTCGTAGCGGTGACCGTGCACCAGCGTGCGCACCATCTCCCGGCAGACGGGTGGATGGCGCCCGCGTGCGCGGTAGGCGGCCTCGACCAGCGCGGCTGCCGCGCCGGCCACCCGCGGGGGGAGGAAGCGGACTCTGCGGCGAACCCCCGAGATCGCAGCGAACGTCTCGAGGGCCTCGCGCGACGACAGCGTCGCCCCGTTCAGCAGGTAGCGCTCGCCGGGGACCCCGCGCTCCGCTCCGAGCAGGTGGCCCTCCACGCAGTCGGCGATGTCGACGATGCTGACGTGAGTGTCGAGGAACGCCGGCAGACGCCCGTTGAGGTAGGCGATCATGATGCGTCCGGTGCCACCGGCGCGGCCGGGCCCCTGAACCGAGGAGGGGTTGATCGAGACCAACTCGACGCCGGCTCGGCGTGCCGCCGCGAACGCCGCGAGCTCGCCCTCGTACTTGGAGCGCTCGTAGACCGAGAGGAAGCTGCCCCGATGCCTGGTCGCTTCGGTGGCCACCGTGCCGGGCGCCTCGCCCACGGAAGCGGCCGATGACGTGAGCACCATCCGCGGCACTCCTGCGCGCGCAGCGGCGCGCACGGCCGTCTCGGCGCCGCGCACGTTGACGTGGAGGAGCGCGGCGGGATCGGCGGGGCACAGCGTGTTCATGCCGGCCACGTGGTAGACGACCTCGCACCCGGCCATGCCGGCGGCCAGGGCGTCCTCGTCGAGCACGTCGCCGCGGATCACGCGCATGCCGCGGCCGGCGAGGGCGCGCTCGGCCGTGTGCGAGCGCGCCAGCGCCACGACCTCGTCGCCGCGTTCGACCAGACGCGCTCCCAGGGCACCGCCGATCAGGCCGCTGCCCCCGGTGAGGAAGACCCGGGTCACTCGCCCGCGTCCCGCCGCGCGACGACCGGGATGGCCCGAAGCAGGTAGTCGGCCGCCGACGCCACGGTGATGACGGCGGCCGCCAGCATGGCCCACTCGTCGACGTAGAGACCGCCGACCGGCTCACCCGGGCGGAGGATCGCCAGCGCGATCGCCACGAACTGGATGCTGGTCTTGAGCTTGCCGAGAAGCGAGGGGGCCATCACCTCGCCTTCGGAGGCGATCACCCCGCGCAGACCCATGAGCACCAGCTCGCGGCCGATGATGAGCGCGACGATCCACGCCGAGGCGCGGCCCGCCTCGAGCAGGGCGACGAGCACCCCCGAGACGAGCAGCTTGTCGGCGGTCGTGTCGAGGAACGACCCGAGGCTGCTGGTCACGCCCCAGCGCCGCGCGAGGCGCCCGTCGAGCCAGTCGGTGGCCGCCGCCGCGCAGAACAGCGCGCAGGCGAGGACCTCGGCGGCGTCGCCGTCGCCTTCGAGGACGAGCCACATCACGACCGGGGTGAGGACGATTCGGATCGCGCTGCTCGCGGCGATCACGCGGGCGGAGCGCAGTCCATCCCTGGTCACTGTGAAGATCGCCACGTGGCGCGCGCATGCTAGCGCGGGGAGTGCGCGGACGAGGGAAGCGCGGCGCGTGCGGCCGACTCCGCGCCCGGCGAGTCAATTTCGCGGAGAGCCGCCTTGACGCCCGGGATCCGGCTCCCGGCCATGCTGAGCTCGCGCACGCCCAGGCCGGCGAGCAGGACCGCGGCGCGCGGATCGCCGGCGAGCTCGCCGCACACGCCGACCCAGCGGCGGTGCTCGGCGGCTGCCGCGGTCACAGCGGCGACCAGCGCAAGCAGTGGCGCCAGCGCGCCGTCCAGCAGCTCCGCCATGGCCGCGTTGCCGCGGTCCGCCGCCATCACGTACTGGGCGAGGTCGTTGGTCCCGATCGAGAAGAAGTCGACCTCCGCGGCGAACCGTCCCGCCTGCAGCGCGAGGGCGGGCACCTCGACCATCACGCCGACGTCGAGCGCGGCGGTGCTGTCGAGCTGCGCGCGTGCCTCGTTCAGCAGTGCGCGCGCGGCACGCAGCTCGTCGAGCGTGGCGACCATCGGGAACATCACCTTCAGAGGGTGGTCGGCGGCTACGCGCAGGATCGCCCGCAGCTGTGTCCGCAGGAGGTCGGGGCTCGCCAGCGACAGCCGGATGCCGCGGCGGCCGAGGAAGGGGTTGGCCTCCGGCTCCTGCGGCACGAACGGCAGTGGCTTGTCGGCCCCGGTGTCGAGCGTGCGAACGATGACCGGACGTCCCTCCATCGCGCCGGCGATCTCGTGCAGCACCTCGACCTGCTCCTCCTCGCCAGGTGCCTCCGCCCGGTCGAGGAACAGGAACTCCGTACGCAGCAGGCCGATGCCCTCGGCGCCCTGGTCGAGCGCCGCGCGCGCCTCCGCCGGGTTGCCGACGTTCGCGAACACCTCGACGCGGCGGCCGTCGCGCAGCGCGCCGGGCTCTGCCGCCAGAGCGAGCGCGGCGCGGCGGTCGGCCTCGGCGGCCTCGCGCCTGCGCTCGTACTCGGTGGTCGTGCCCGGGTCGGGGTCGGCGTGGACCACGCCCGCGTCGCCGTCGACCACCAGCAAGGTGTCCTCCCCGACCGCAAGCAGGCCGTCCCCGAGCCCGACCACCGCGGGGATCCCGAGGGCCCGAGCGAGGATTGCAGCGTGCGCCGTGGCGCCGCCGCGCGCCGTCGCGATCCCCCAGGCGTCGGCCGGGTCGAGCGCGGCGGCGTCGCCCGGCGTCAGGTCGGCGGCGACGACGATGCCGGGGCCCTGCAACGCGACTTGCGGCGATACGCCCGCGAGCCGGGCCAGGACGCGGGATGCCACGTCGTCGACGTCCACCGCCCGGTCGCGCAGGTAGGGGTCGTCGAGCGCGCGGAACGCGGCGGCCGCTTCGCGGGAGGCCGCCCGCCACGCCCGGCCGGCCGGCTCCCCCTCCTCGATTTGGCGCAGGGCGGGCTCGGTGATCGCGGCGTCGTCGAGGAGGGCCGCGTGGGCGTCGAAGATCTCGGCCTCCGCCGCACCGGCGCGGGCGGACACCGCGGCGCGGGCCTCCTCCAAGTCCTCGCGCACCGCCGCACGCGCCGCCTCGAGCCGCGCGCGCTCCTCGGAAGGCGTGCCGCCGGGCCCCTCCTCGACCGGGGGCTCCGGCACGCGCAGCAGCCGGGCCGGCCCGATGGCGATCCCAGAAGAGGCCGGCACGCCGTGCAGCAGCGCACCCGGCTCCGGCGGGGACCCAGGCCGGGCCGACGCCCGCTCGCCCGGACCGGTGCCTGCGCCGAACCCGGGCGAGGCCCCTGCCGCACCCGCCTCGGCGGCGCCTGC
>DASZJZ010000059.1:0-8552 GCA_035947555.1 Thermoleophilaceae bacterium
ACGGATCAGGCCGCTCGCCGCGCGCCCGTGGTGCCACTCGCCCAGCCCGACCGGGACGCGTCGGCCATCGCCCCGCCCGGACCCGCGCGCGGCGGCGGCTTCGCGCCCGGCCGCAGCGACCGGAAGGTCGAGCGCACGATCTCGATGACGCTCGAGGCCCCCGACGAGGAGGTCCCCGCCCTGGCGCAGGATGTCACCGAGGTGACGAACCGTCACGGAGGGTTCGTGCTGTCGTCGACGCTCGACTCGGACCAGGAGGGCGCGAACGGCTTCTTCGAGCTGCGCATTCCCGCCGGCCGCCTGCGCGAGGCGCTCGCCGACCTGGCCGGGCTGGCCACGGTGCGCTCGCAGAGCCAGACCGGCCAGGACGTGACCCGGCGCCACGTGACGACCCGAGACCGCCTGCAGTCCGCGCGGGCCGAGCGGCGCAGCCTGCTGCGACGGCTCGAGAACGCGACGACGGACGAGGAGGCCGAGTCGATCCGCCGCCGGCTCGACATCGTGGCCGGCGAGATCAACGGCCTGCGCGCCGTGCTGCGCAACCTGCGGCTGCGCACCGACTATGCGGTGGTGACCGTGGAGCTGGCCGGCACCGAGGGCGACTCCGGCAGCGGCGGCGCGGGCGGAGCGTTCGACGACGCGGTGAGCGACGCCGGCGACCTCGCGGTCGGGCTGGCCGGGGTGCTGATCCGGGTGCTCGCGATAGCGCTCCCACTGGCGCTGATCGCCGCTCTCGGCTGGGCGGTGACGAGCGCCCTGCGCCGCCGGCGCCGGGAATCGGTGCTCGCCTAGCCCGGCCGCGCGCCGGGTGTGCGGACGGCGACGGCGGCAAGCTGGCAGCCGGCGCGGAGACACTCCTCGGGAGCGGCGCCCCCGAGCCGCGCGACGAGAAAGCCGGCGGCGAAGGCGTCTCCTGCTCCAGTGGTGTCGATTGGAGGTGCGACCTTCTCTCCAGCAATGTGAGATACACGAGTCCCATCGGTCCAGAGGCCTCCGCGCCGACCCAGCGTCACCACGACTTCCGGCACCCGTCCTGCCAGCACGACCGCCCCCCGCTCGGCGTCTTCCTCTCCGGTCAGCACCGCCGCCTCCTCCTCGTTCGGCAGCAACAGGCTGACGCCGCTCAGCTCGTCCAGAAACGCGGGCGACAGCAGCGCCGCCGAGGACGGGTCCACCGAGACGCTCATCCCGCGCTCCCGCGCCCTTTCGATAGCGGCGCGTGCAGCCGGCCGCGACCCCTCCCTCACCAGCGAGTAGCCGGTCAGATGCAGGTGTGCTCCCTCCACGAGCACGTCGTCGGGGAGGTCTGCCTCCGCCAGGCGCTCGTTCGCCCCGGCGTCCGGCACCATCGACCGCTCACCATCCGGTCCCACCAGCACCACGCACGTCCCCGTCGGGCGTTCGCCGTCCACGGCCAGCCGCGGGTCCACGCCCGCCGCCCGGAGCTCGCCCTCCGCCGCCACGCCGCGTTCGTCCGCGCCAATCCGGCCGGCGAGCACCGGAGGATCGCCGGCCGTGCGTCCGGGCACTCCCGATGCGCTCGCCGCCCAAGCCGCCACGTTCGCAGCCGATCCGCCATAGCCGAACTCGATCCGGGCCGGGGCGTCGCTTCCGAGTGCGATCGGGCCGTTCAGGCGGCACACCACGTCCACCATCACGTCGCCGAGCACAACCAGGCGGGTCACGTCACCGGCATCGCCGCGGCGATCCGGCCCGCCAGTTCGGCGTTCCTGACCACCAGCCGCACGTTCGCCTCGAGGCTCGCTCCGCCGGTCTCCCGATGGACGAAGTCGAGCAGGAACGGAGTCACGTCCTTGCCGCTCACCTCCTCGCGCGAGGCCGCCGCCAGCCCAGCCGCCAGGACGCGGTCGTGCAGCTCCGGGTCGAGCTGCTCGCCAGGCGGCAGCGGATTCGCCACCACCACCGCGCGCTCCGCCACCCCCATCCTTCCTCGCGCCGCCGCCACCGCGGCCACCTCCGACGGCGAGTCCACCCGCCAGCCGACCGGGTAGCCCGAATCCGACAGGTAGAAGCCCGCGAAGCGGTCGGTGCCATAGCCGAGCACCGTCACGCCGAGGGTCTCCAGCCGCTCCAGCGTGGCCCCCACGTCGAGGATCGACTTCACCCCCGCGCACACCACGACCATGTCCGTCCGGGCGAGCGTCTCGAGGTCGGCCGACTCGTCCCACGTCTCGCGCGACCCCCGGTGCACCCCGCCGAGACCGCCCGTGGCGAAGACGCCGATGCCGGCGAGCGCCGCCAGGTGCCCCGTCGACGCCACGGTGGTCGCGCCGTCGCCGCCGCGGGCAGCCAGCGGAGCGAGATCGCGCACGCCGCACTTGACTACGTCGTCCCGCGAGGCAATGACCTCGAGCGCCGCCTCGTCGAGCCCCACCCGCACCTCCCCGCCGAGGATCGCCATCGTGGCGGGCACGGCACCGCCCCGTCGCACGGCCTCCTCCATCTGGCGAGCGACCTCCAGGTTGCGGGGCCGCGGCAGCCCGTGCGCGATCAACGTGCTCTCGAGCGCCACGACCGCTCGCCCGCCGGCGAGCGCCTCGGCCACCTCGGGCGAGAGCAGCATCGGCGCAGCCTAGAAGGTTCCGAAAGACCCTTGACTCAGAGCGCGCTCCAACTGGCGAGCTGACCGGTGCCGTCCAGATCGCAGGCGAGGACGACACGCGCGGCAGCGGCTACTTCCCGCGCTTCCAGCGCGAGAACCGCGAACGCAACCTCGTGCTCGTCGAGCGGGCTCGCGAGATCGCCGCCGAGGTGGGGTGCACCCCCGCGCAGCTGGCGCTCGCCTGGCTCCTGCACCCAGGGCGACGACGTGGCGCCGATCCCCGGGACCAGGCGCATCAGCCGGCTCGAGGAGAACGCCGCGGCCGTACGCGTGGATCTCACGGACGAGCAGCTTGCGGCGCTCGACGAGACCTTCGCGCCGGGCGTGACCGCAGGCGAGCGCTACATGCCCGAGGGCATGGCGTCCGTGGAGCGCTGAACGCTCAGCGGTACGCCGGGAACGACGCGAACACGTTCCACACCGGGCGCGGCGCCGCGCTGGTGAAGCGGTCCTCGCGCAGGCCCGAGTTGGCCACGGCGTTCGCGTAGAGGAGGTAGTTCGTCCACATCTGGATGCCGGGGGCGGCGCTCATTCGCTCCAGGTTCAGGCGCACCAGCTCGGCCTGCATCGTCAGGTCGGTGGCCTGCGCCTGGCCCAGGCGGGCGCCGCCCTCGGTGAGCCAGAGCTTCGGCGCCGACGTGCCGCCGAGGCCGCGCCAGCGGCCGACCAGGTAGCCGAGGGCCTGCTCGGCGCGCGTGGGCGATGCGATGTTGCGCTCCACGTCCGAGTAGTTGTGGTGGCTCCAGACGAAGTTCGAGGCTGTCCGGAAGCCGCGCTCCTGCAGCCTGCTGAGCGTCTCGGGCACCGCCGTCTGGAAGTTCGTCATCAACCGGCTGTCGGCTCCGAAGCGGTCCGACAGGCCGGGGCCGACCAGCGTCACCGGGTTGCCACGCGAGGCTGACACAGCCCGCGCCGTCTCCATCATCTCCGCCACGTAGTCGTCGATCACCACGGGGCCGGGCCCGTATGGATCGCCGTTGGTGCTCGGTCCCTGCTGCGGCCAGAGCTGGTGGTTCGGCTCGTTCATGATCTCGAGCGCCAGGCTGCGGCCGTAGCGCGAATAGCGCCCGATCAGCCAGTCGATCCAGCGCCCGTAGTAGCCGTACCTGCCGAGCTGACCGACCGGCACCCGGTATTCCATGGGCTTCAGCCGCTCGACCGGCGTGCTCGCTGAGCCGCGGTCCTCACGCGCCCAGTCGGCGGGGAGGCCCTCCGTGCCGTTCGCCCAGCGCGGGAAGTGCCAGGTCACGAGCACGACATTCAGGCCGGCCGCCCGGGCCGCGGCGATCTGCGAGTCGATCGACTGGATGTAGCGGAAGCCGCAGCCGGTGCCGCAGCCCGGCAGGTCGTTGCTCGTGGTGTGGAGCTGCGTCATCGACAGCCGCGAGGGCGGGAACAGCTGGGCCTTGTCCCAGCGGACCCAGAGCCGCACCCACCGCGCGCCGGTCTGGCGGACCATGTCGAGGTTCCCGTGGGCGGTGAGGTCCTCCCAGTCGCCGCCGTGGTTGATCGAGCCCATGGAGAGCACCTTGCGCAGACCGGGCTCGGCGCTCGAAGGCGCGGCGGCGATCAGCGCAAGGGTCAGGGCGACGAGGAGGGCGGGCCAGCGGCGCACTCGCACCAGCGTAAGCGCAGTCGGCCGATTTGTCTCGCCCTTTCGAGGGGCGTGGCGCCTTTTGGGGCAGGCCGGCGGCGGGTTAGGCGTCCCGCTCCACCCGCACCGAGAACCCCTCGGCGCGGGCGGCGTCCAGGATGTCCTGGTTCGAGTCCGGGCCGCGGGTCTGCAGCACCAGCTTGATGGCGGTCTCGCGCAGGTGGATGTCGATGCCGTCGCGCAGGTGCTCCACGTCCACGACGTTGCCGCCGTGGTCGGCCACCACCCGCAGCAGCCCCGCCAACGCACCCGGCCGGTCCGGGACCACGGTCGACAGCACCATGCGCCGCCCGGCGGCGGTCTCGCCCAAGCGGATGCACTCGGACAGCAGCGACGCGTCCACGTTGCCGCCGGACAGCACGGCGCACACCTCGCCGTCCGCCGGCGCCGACACGCGCCCCTGCATCAGCGCCGCCACGGCCACCGCGCCCGCCCCCTCCACCACGAGCTTCGACCGCTCGAGCAGCAGCACCATGGCCTGGGCCACCTCGTCGTCGGAGACCGTGACCACCTCGTCCACGTAACGCTCGACCAGCGGAAGCGTGAAGTCGCCGGGCCGCTTCACGGCGATGCCGTCGCAGATGGTGTTCGCCGACCGGGCCCCGATCGGCCGGTGCGCGGCGAGCGAGTCGATGTAGGGCGCGCAGGCCTCGGCCTGGACGCCCACCACGCGGACGCCAGGCAGGCGGGCCTTCACCGCCACGCCCACGCCCGCGGCAAGTCCACCGCCGCCGAGCGGCAACACCACCAGCCGCACGTCGGGCGCGCTCTGCGCGATCTCGAGCCCCACGGTGCCCTGTCCCGCCACCACCTCGGGCGCGTCGAAGGCGTGCACCAGCGTCCGGCCCTCCTCCTCGGACAGCCGGCGGGCCTCGGCCTGGGCGTCGTCGTAGGTCCCGCCGTGCAGCCGCACCTCGCCGCCGTACTGGCGCACCGCCGCCACCTTCGCCAGGGGCGCGTTCTCGGGCATGACGAGCACCGCGTCGGCGCCCCCGGCGCGTGCCGCGCAGGCGACCGCCTGGGCGTGGTTGCCCGCGCTCGCCGCCACCACGCCGGCCCGCAGCGCCTCCTCTGGCAGCCGCCGCACCACGTTGGTGGCGCCGCGCGCCTTGAAGGAACCGGTCAGCTGCAGGTTCTCGGCCTTCAAGAGCACGCGCGCCCCGACCCGGCGCGACAGCTCCCCGGCGGACAGCAGCGGCGTCTCGCGCACCCGCCCGGCGAGCACCCGGGCGGCGTCCTCGACGTCCTCGAGACCCACGGCGGTAGGGATTACTGCCATCGCATCCGGCATTATCCGCCCTGTGGCGAACGGCGACGAAACCGCCCGGCTGCTCGCGCGCACCGAGGTCTTCTCCGACCTCGCGCCGCGCGAGCTCGAGGCCGTGGCCCAGGTGGCCGTTCCACGCAGGTGGGAGCGCGGCCAGATCATCTTCCGCGAGGGCGACGAGGGTGACACCTGCTACCTGCTCCGCTCCGGCGCGGTCGTGCTCACGCGCGAGCACCAGGACGGGCGGATGGTGGCGCTCGCCGAGCTGCGGGCCGGGGCCATGTTCGGCGAGCTCGCGATGTTCCGCGGGGAGACCCGCTCGGCGACCGCCGAGGCGGTCGAGGCCGCGAGCGCGGTGGCGCTCCTCGCGCGCGACATGCAGCGTCTCATCCGCCACCACCCGGAGCTCGCCCTCAAGCTGCTCGCCGCCCTGGCGGAGCGCGTCAGCCGCACCAACGAGCGGCTCCTCCAGCAGTCCTTCCAGACCGTGGCCGGCCGCGTGGCGAGCGCCCTCCTCGCCCAGACCGTGGCCCGCCAGGCCGAGGGCGCGCCCGACTCGGATGTACTGATCCGCGCCACGCAGGCCGAGATCGCCAACCTGGCCGGGACCTCCCGGGAGAGCGCGAGTCGCTTCCTCGCCACGCTCGAGCGGGCCGGCGTGGTCACCCTCGGCCGAGGCAAGGTGACCGTGCATGACGCCTCACGACTTCGGAACTACATCCACTGAGAAGCGTGAGCGGATGGTCGAGCGCCAGCTCCGGCGGCGCGGCATCCACGACGAGCGGGTGCTCGAGGCCATGCGGGAGGTGCCGCGCGAACGCTTCGTGCCGGAGGAGCTGCGCCGCCGCGCCTACCGCGACGGGGCCCTGCGCATCGGCGAGGGCCAGACGATCTCGCAGCCGTGGATCGTGGCCTGCATGGCCCAGCTGCTCGAGCTGCGCGGCGACGAGACCGTGCTCGAGGTGGGCACCGGCTCCGGCTACGCCGCCGCCGTGCTGTCGCGCATCTGCGCCGAGGTCGTGACGATCGAGCGCTTCGAGAGCCTGGCCGAGCAGGCCCGCGCCGCGCTGGCCGAGCTCGGCTACGACAACGTCGACGTGAGGGTCGGCGACGGCGCCCAAGGCGCGCCCGACCGCGCTCCGTTCGGCGGCATCTCCGTCACCGCGACCGCCATCGGCGAGCCGCCGCCGGCGCTGTTCGAGCAGCTCGCGCCCGGTGCCGCGCTGGTCTGCCCGGTCGCCCGCGGGCGCCGCGAGCACCTGATGCGGTTCCGCGACGGGGAGGCCGAGGCGGTGGCGTCGGTCCGGTTCGTGCCCCTGGTGAGCGGGGAAGCCGGTGAGTGACTCGCGGGCGCGGCGGCCGGTGAGCGATCCCCGCGCCACTCCGGGGCGCGGCGCGCGGTGAGCGATCCCCGCGCCACTCCGGGGCGCGGCGCCCGGCGCGCGATCCGCGAGTTCTCCGCCGGCGGCGTGGTCGTGCGGCGCATGCAGCGGCGGCCGTTCGTGGCGGTGGTGCGCGTGCGCGACCAGATCCTCGCGCTGCCCAAGGGCCATCCCTTCGGCGAGGAGTCGCCCGCCGAGGCCGCCGAGCGCGAGGTGCGCGAGGAGACCGGCCTCGTGGTGGAGCTCCTCGAGAAGCTCGGCGACATCCGCTACTGGTACGCGCGCAACGGCCGGCGGGTGATGAAGACGGTCTCGTTCTTCCTGTTCCGCTACCGCTCCGGAAGCGTCGCCGACCACGACCACGAGGTCGAGGAGGCACTCTGGATACCGCTCGACGAGGCGCCGGAGCGACTCGCCTACAAAGGGGAGCGCGACATCGCCAGGTCGGCGCTGTCGCGACTGGAAGAAGGCCGGTAGGCTGCCCGCTCGTGTTCGTCCTCAACTTCTACTCGCCGATCTTCGTCGATCAGCTCAAGCGCGGCCGCAAGACCGCGACGATCCGCCTCGGCGACAAGAGCAAGAAGTACCGCAAGGGCGAGCTCGTGCTGATCACCGTGGGCTTCCAGCACTCCCCGCGCGAGCGGATCTTCGAGGCCGTGATCGACTCGGTGGAGGTCAAGCAGGCGCGCGACCTCTCGCCGCGCGACATCGAGCACGACAACCCCGAGTTCCGCCGCCTGGACGAGATGATCCACTTTCTGGAGCAGATCTACGGGCGCAAGGTCGAGATGGAGGACACGGTGACCGTGGTGCGGTTCTCGCAGGTCTCCGACCGCCCCTCCGAGATCCGCGACCGGCTGCGCCAAGCGGGTCCCCATCAAAATTGATGCCATCCGGGGGCTCGCGCCCCCGGCCCCCCGCTGATGTCTGGCCGGAGGCTGGTCGCCTGGCACTCTGATTGCTAGAGTGCCAACCCTGGCACTCGCACGTATGGAGTGCCAAGGAAAGCACTTCAATCGGAGGTATGCCCATGAATCTCAAGCCTCTGGGAGATCGCCTGATCGTCCAGGCGATCGAGGAAGAGGAGACAACTGCGAGCGGCATCGTCCTCCCCGACACCGCCAAGGAGAAGCCGCAGCGCGGCAAGGTCCTGGCTGTGGGGGACGGCAAGTGGGACGAGGATGGCGAGAAGCGCATCCCGCTCGACGTCGCCGAGGGCGACGAGGTCCTGTACTCGAAGTACGGCGGCACCGAGGTCCAGGTCGAGGGGGAGGATCTCCTCGTCCTGCGTGAGTCGGACGTGCTCGCCAAGGTAGCGGCGTAGGAGGACACGCACAGAATGGCTCACAAGGAACTGAAGTACGACGTTGATGCGCGCAAGGCGCTCGAGGACGGCGTCGACGCCGTCGCGAACGCCGTCAAGGTCACCCTCGGCCCCAAGGGCCGCTACGTGGTGATCGACAAGAAGTTCGGCGCCCCGACAATCACCAACGACGGCGTCTCGATCGCTCGTGAGATCGAGCTCGAGGAGCCGTTCTCGAACCAGGGCGCCCAGCTCGTGCGCGAGGTCGCCACGGCGACCAACGACGTAGCGGGCGACGGCACCACCACCGCCACCGTGCTGGC
>DASZJZ010000060.1:0-21002 GCA_035947555.1 Thermoleophilaceae bacterium
GCGGCCAGGCGGGCGGCGCGCACGCCCGACGCCGCGGCGAGTCCCACCTGCAGGGACTTCCCGTCCGACCCGAACGCGGCCCGCAGGCCGCCGGAGCGGAGCAAGGCCAGCGCGACGGCGTTCTCGCGCGGAGCGTCGAGCAGCCGCGCGGCCGCGACCGCGGCACCCACGCCGCCGCAGACCGCGGTCGGATGCCAGCCGCGGTCGTACAGCGCCGGATGGCCGGCGCGGGCGAGCGCGCCCATCGCCTCGAAGCCCTCCTCGTATGCGGCAAGCGCATCGCCGGCGCTGCGACCGAGCTCGCCCGCCACCACCAGGGCGGCGGGCGCGGTGGGCGCACTCAAATGGGCGATGCCGGGCAGGTACGTGTCGTCGAAGTCGAGGACATGACCGGCGGTCCCCGCGAACGCGACCCGATCGCCAAGCCCACGCGCCGCCCTCGCGGCGGGCTCCCGAGCGCCCCGAGCGGCGCAGGCGAGCCAGTCGAGAAGAGCGACGCGGTACCCGCTCACGCCCGCCCCTCGAACGCCTCACGCGCGGGACCGCTCACGCCCCCCCTCGAACAGCTCACGCCCGCGACCGACGCCCGCCCAGCAAGCACCTCACGCCCGCGACCGCTCACGCCAGCTCGTCCAGCCTCGCGCGGAACGTTCCCGCTCCCATCACGTCCGCTCCACCTCGGCGGACGCGCTCCGCCAGCTCTCCGTCCGAGGTCACCACCCGCAGCGGCTGGTCCGAGTCCGCGGCCAGTGCCGCGATGTCGTCGTCGGCGGCGTTGCGTCCGTGACGGGAGGCGAACAGGACGGTTACGTTGTCGTCGCTTTCGAGGTCGAACGGGCGGCCGTCGAAGACGACCGTCACCGGCTCGTCCAGCCTGCCGAGCTCCTCGACAAGCTCCCGCATCGCCCCGCGGCGATCCCGCCACCAGCCCGTCGGCCGGGAGCCGATGACGTTCATCCCGTCCACCAGCCAGCGGGTCATGCGAGCGGGCCCGTCATCGGGGGCAGCGGGCCCGGCGGGAGCGGGTCACGCGGGGGCGCCTCGCGCCAGCCCGGTCAGGCGTTCGCTTACCTCCCACAACCGGCGGCGGGCGTCCGGGTCGTACGCCTGGGAGTGCGCGGCCGACTCTCGCGTGCCGTCGAAGAAACGGCCGGTCACGCCGTCGAGGGACGGGTCGGCCACGAGGCGCACCACCGCCTCCACCCCCTCCTCCACGGAGCTGCGCGGGCGGCCCAGGTTGTCGAGCACCATCTTCGTGTCCATCAGCGTGGCCGGATGCAATGCGTTGACGGTCACGTCGCGTCCCGCCAGCCGCTCGGCCAGCTCGAGCGTGAACATCACCTGCGCCAGCTTGCTCTTGGCGTACGCCGTGTAGCCGTCGTAGCGGCGCTCGAGCATCAGGTCGTCCCAGTCGACCGGCGCCTGACCGATCGACGACACGTTCACGATCCGCGCCGGCTCGCGCATCCGCGACAGCACCAGCTCGGTGAGCAGGAAGTGCGACAGGTAGTTGACCGCGAAGGTGAGCTCGTACCCGTCGCCGCTCTCCCGCCGCTCGGCCACGATCAGGCCGGCGTTGTTCACGAGCGCGTCGAGCTCCCCGGCCTCGCCCGCCAGGCGGCGGACCTGCTGCAGGTCGGCGAGGTCGGCCACCAGCCCCTCCACGGCGCCCACCTCGCGCCGGATCGACTCGACCTTGGCGGGATCGCGGCCGTGGACGATCACCTGCGCCCCACGCCGCGCGAGGTCGGCGGCCGCGCCCCGGCCGAGCCCGTCGGTGGAGCCGGTGATGAGGATGCGCTGCTCCTCGAGCGGCGTCACCCACGTCGCCTGACGAAGAGGACGATCAAGGCGACGAGGAGCAGGCCGGCCACGAGCTGGGCCGCGAGCGAGACGCCGATGCCGTCCTCGTCGGACGCCTCGCGGATCGCCGAGAACATCAGCGACGCCCCGAAGAAGACGACCATCGTCCAGAGGATCGTGTTGCGGTCCACGGCCCCGGCACGATAGCCGCGGGCCGGAGGCGGAGCGGCCGGCTCGCGTGCCGGGCCTCTCTACTCTCGGGCCGGTGAACGAGCGCCCCGTTCTCGCCGGCGCCCTCGGCGCCCTCGTGATCGCCTTCTCGGCCATCCTCGTACGACTCGCCGAGGTCTCCCCCGCCACCGCGGCGTTCTTTCGCTGCGCCTATGCCCTCCCACTCCTCGGCCTTCTCGCCTGGCTCGAGCGGCGCCGTTATGGGGCGCGTCCCTTCCGCGAGCGAGCGCCCACCCTCGGTGCCGGTGCGCTCTTCGCCGCGGATCTGGTCTTCTGGCACTACTCGATCGAGGCGGTCGGCGCCGGGCTCGCCACAGTGCTCGGCAACATCCAGGTGGTCCTGGTGGGGCTCCTCGCCTGGGCGGTGCTCGGCGAGCGGCCCGGGAACCGCACGCTGGCCTCCATCCCGATCGTCTTCGTGGGCGTCGTGCTGATCTCGGGCGTCGTGGGCGCCGGCGCCTACGGGGAGGATCCCCTGCTCGGCGTGGTGTACGGCGTGCTGACCGCGATCTCGTACGCCCTCTTCATCCTCCTGCTGCGCCACGCGAACTCCGACCTGCGCCGCCCCGCCGGGCCGCTGTTCGACGCCACGCTCAGCTCCGCGGTCTTCTGCGCCGTCGCAGGCATCGCGATCGGCGACATCGACTGGGTGCCCGACCTCGAGGCGCAGGCCTGGCTCGTACTCCTCGCCGTGTCGTCGCAGGTGCTCGGTTGGCTGCTCATCTCGGTGTCGCTGCCGCGCCTTCCGGCCGTGCTCACCTCGATCCTCCTCATGCTCCAGCCCGTCAGCACGGTCATCCTCGGCGCCCTCCTGCTGTCCGAGGAGCCCTCCGCCGTGCAGCTCTCCGGCGTGGCCATCGTGCTCGCCGGCGTGGCCTTCGCGACGCTTCAGCCGACCTCGCGCAAGCGGCCGGTCTCGACCTCGTAGACGAAGCCGCGCACGCTGTCCGTGCGAGGCACGAACGGGTTGGTGCGGACCCGCTCGATCCCGTCCCGTACGCTCGCCTCCAGGTCCGAGAAGGCGTGCGCGCGCCACTCGGGCCGGCGCCCCATCTGCGCCTCGAGTCTCTCCGCGACCTCCTCGTCGGTCACCTTCAGCAAGCCGCAGTCCGTGTGCTGGATCAGCACGACCTCCTCCGTCCCGAGCAGGTGCTGGGAGATCGCGAGCGAGCGCAGCACGTCCTCGGTCACGATGCCGCCGGCGTTGCGGATCACGTGGGCGTCGCCCTGCTCGAGGCCGAGCGCGCGGGATGGGTCGAGCCGCGCGTCCATGCACGCGACCACGGCGAGCTTCCGGCGTGGCTGCGCGGGCGGCGGCGCCTCGGGATCGGACATAGGCCCAGAATATGGGCTGTCAGATCCGGCACGGTCGCACCGACCCTGTACTCCATTGGGCGACTTCCGAGAGCTCCAGGCGCATCAGCTCGAGCCCCTCGCCGACGAGGAGCTCGTGGACTACCTGCGGCGCGCCCGCGAGGCGGGCCGGCATGACGCCATGAAGCCCGCCGTCGCCGTCCTCGTCTACGGCTACTGGGACACGCTCGTGAACCGCGCCCGCCTCAAGCTGCGCTCGGAGGCCGACGCCGAGGACGTGGCGGCCGAGGCGGTGGCGAGCGCGATCGCGTCGGCTTTCGACGGCAAGTCCGTCGGCGAGTTTCGCTCCTGGCTGCACACGAT
Source organism: Thermoleophilaceae bacterium (assembly GCA_035947555.1). Classification (GTDB taxonomy): domain Bacteria; phylum Actinomycetota; class Thermoleophilia; order Solirubrobacterales; family Thermoleophilaceae; genus JACVRW01. The sequence continues at coordinate 3,712 of DASZJZ010000060.1, forward strand.
CCTCTCCCGCCGCGTCGCCGACTGGTGGGAGGCGCGGGAGCGGAAGCTCGACAAGACGCGCCTGCCCAGCGAGCACCAGGGTGACGAGGACGTGTGGGGCGACGAGCCTTCGGTCGGCTTCGAGGGCGACGCCTTCTTCGCCCGCGAGTGCATCCGCCGCGCGCTCGAGGAGATCGAGGATCCGCGCCACCGGCGCGTGATCGACCTGTACGTGCTCGGACCGCATCCCGCGGCCGAGGCGGCCAAGCTTGTGGGCGACGGGATGTCCGAAGCCAACGTGCACCAGATCGCGTCGCGCTTCCAGAGACGCGTCAAGGAGCTGCTCGAGTGACCGACGTGGACCGGCTGCTCGCCGAGTACAAGGAGGCGCACCTAGGCGGCGGGGACGCCGATCCGCGGCCCTACCTCGAGCGCGTGTCCGGACTGGACCGAGAGCTGCTCGCCGGGCTGATCGACGCCTACCTCGCCCAGGCGCCGCGGCGGTCCTTCTCGGTCGAGGCGTTCGGCGAGTCCCGTGCGGCGCCGGTGGCCGAGGAGGTGCAGCGCTCGCTGGCCGGGGCGGGCGGCATGTGGCCGGCGCTGCTGCCGCGGCTGCGGGCCCGGGCGCGGCTGCGACGTGCGGAGGTGGTCGCGCAGCTGGCGGCGCGGCTGGGCGCGCAGGCCCAGCAGGACAAGGTAGGGCTGTACTACCACCAGATGGAGCAGGGGCTGCTGCCCGAGTCGGGCGTGTCCGAGACGGTGCTGGAGGCGCTCGGGAGGGTGGTGGGCTCCACCGCGTCGGCGCTCCGCAAGGCCGGGCAGCTGCCGGCGCCCGGCCCGCCGCGCGGCGACGAGGGCGCCGTGTTCGCGCGCGCGACCTATGGCGAGCCGGCTGCGCCCGGGGAGGCCGCCCCGGAGCCGGGCGACCCCCCCGGTCAGTGGGACGAGGTGGACCGGCTGTTCCGCGGCGGCGCCTGAGCGTCAGCTTGTCCCGCTCCTCCGGACCTTGCCGATATGCAGGAACTTCTCGCGCTCTACCGCTTCGCGCTGCGCTCGGGAGACGACCGGCTGGCGGAGGCGCTCGCGCGCGCGACGCGGTCGGATGCGGCGCTGCGCCGGCGGGCCGACTTCGAGCTGCAGGAGCTGCCGCGCGGCCCGGCGCGGCGGTTCGAGGGAGCGGAGCGAGCCGCGGCGGAGCGAGCGGTCGCCGGCGCGCTGCGGCGGATCGGCTCCGCGCGGCCGTAGATGGGCGCGCACGAGCGGGCCGGGGGCGGCCGTGGACGGGGCGACCCGCTCGACGCGGCGGTAGCCGGGCGTAGGATCGAGCCCGTCATGGCGGCATCGGCGATCGAAGAGCGAGCCGAGCGCGTCCTTGCCGACGTGCCCGACTGGATATGGGACGGGGACCGGCTCCCCGTGCCCGTCGAGCACATCGCGGATTCCTGCTTCGGGCTCCACGTGCGCGACGTCGAGGACTTGCGCCACGCACCCGGCGTGCCCTCTGACCTCCCTCAAGAACAGGGCCTCTCCGGCCTCCTGCTCCCCTCGCTCGGCGAGATCTGGGTGAACGCCGCCGAGGCCAGGGACTGGCCACCGCGGCGCCGCTTCACGATCGGTCACGAGCTCGGCCACTGGACGCTCCACAGGACGCGCGGCGCGGTCTGGTGCCGCTCGCACGCCGTGGACCCCGATCCGGCCGAGCAACCGCGCGGCCGCCGCGCGTACCCGCCCGAGGAGAGCGAGGCCAACGAGTTCGCCGCGGCCGTTCTGATGCCGGCCCACCTGGTGCGGCGCCACTACGAACGGCTGCGGCGCCGCGACCCCCACGGCTGCTTCGGCCAGCTCTGCCGGATCTTCGGGACGTCCGGGGCGGCGATGAGCCGACGGCTGCGAAGCGTGGTTTGATGGGCGTGTCCATGCCGCGCCGTGGCCGCCCCGCCCTCGCGCTCATGCCCGCCCGCACCGCGCTCGCGCTGACGCTCGCCGCCGGCGGCACCGCCCTGGCGGGCGGGCCGTCCTCCGCCAACGCCGCACCCATGGCCCTTGCCCCGCCCGCGGCAAGCGGCGCCCAAGCGGCCAAGCACCCGCTTCGCATGAACCAGATCCAGCTGATCGGCACCCACAACAGCTATCACCGCGAGCTCTCCGAGCCCGCGCAGTCGGTCCACGACTCCTTCTACGGCGGCGCCTCCATCTACGACCAGTTCCTCGCCTACAGCCATGCGTCGCTCCGCAACCAGCTGCGCCGGCAGGGCGTGCGCGGCATGGAGCTCGACCTCTACCCCGACCCCCGCGGCGGCCTGTACGCCAACCCGCTCGTGCGGCAGCGGATGTCGGCCGGTCCGCTCACCGACCCCGACTGGCACCGGCCCGGCATCAAGGTCCTGCACACCCACGACCTCGACTTCAACTCCACCTGCGTGCCGCTGGTCGACTGCCTGCGGCGCGTGCGGAACTGGACGCGGTCCAACCGCGGCCACGTGCCGCTCCTGATCATGCTCGAGCTGAAGGGCACAGATCCGGTCGCCGCCCAGGCCGGAGGCGTGCAGGTGCCCCCGTGGAACGGGGCCGCCCTGAACCGGCTCGACGCGGAGATTCGCTCGGTCTTCCGGCCGGACGAGCTGATCACCCCGGACGACGTGCGGAGGCGCGGCCTCACGCTCCGGCAGTCGGTGCTGCGGCGCGGCTGGCCGGCGCTCAGCCGTGCGCGCGGGAAGGTGGTGTTCCTCATGGACAACGACCCCGGGCCGATCAGCGCCGCCTACACCCGGGGGCGGCCGAGCCTGCAGGGGCGGGTCCTGTTCACGAACGCCCGGCCGGGAAGGCCGGACGCGGCCTTCGTGAAGCGGAACGATCCGACGGGCTCGAACCTGCCGCGGATCCGCCGGCTGGTGCGGGCCGGCTTCCTCGTCCGGACGCGCTCGGACGTGCCGCTCGCCACGGTGAAGTCCGGGAATACGAGCCAGCGCCGGGCGGCGTTCAGGAGCGGGGCGCAGCTCATCTCGACCGACTTCCCGGAAGTGGGCATGAGCGCCCGCTACGACAGCAACTACGTGGCCGCCTTGCCCGGGCCCGTCCAGGTGCGCTGCAACCCGGTGACCGCGCCGCCGCGGTGCCGACGCGGGCGGCTGGAGCGCTAGCGCTCGCTCTCTGATTTATCTGATAAAGTCGCGTCGGTGACCCGAATGACCGCGACTGATGCCGCACGCAGCTTCTCCGATCTGCTCAACCGGGTCGCTGCCGGCGAGGAGGTCGAGGTCGTGCGCAACGGCGCCCCTGTCGCGGTGATCCGGCCGGTCAGGGCCCGTCTGGTCTCAGCGGAGCGCTTCAGGGACCTGATGAACTCCGCCCCACGTCCTGACGAGGACTTCGCGGAGGACGTGCTGGGCCTCAGGGCGGCGGTTGGCGCACCGGAGGATCCCTGGGACTCCTGATCGACACCGATCTGTTGATCGATCGCGAGCGCGGCGCCGGCACCCCGGAGATGGAAGCGATCCTTGGTGACGAAGAGCGGGCGATCAGCGTGATCACCGTGAGCGAGCTACTTCATGGCTCGCTGCGCGGAAGCGCCGAGCAAAGGGCGCGCCGGCGCGCATTCGTCGAGCATGTGCTCGCCGGACTCGAGGCGCTGCCAGTCACCGAGCCGGTCGCCCGTGTCCACGCGGAGATCTGGGCGGGGCTCGCGGCGCGCGGCGGGCGCATCGGCGCGCACGACCTGTGGATCGCTGCGACCGCGCTCACACACGGCCTCGGGGTCGCCACGCGGAACTCGGTGGAATTCGGCCGTGTCGCCGGCCTGCGCGTGGTGACGCCCTCCGGCTGACGCCCCTACAGAGGCGGCGCCGGGCCCTCCTCCTCCTGCTCCATGATCCCGAAGCTGATCTCGCCGCCCTCGATCTCGGCGTCCAGCAACTTGTCCTCGAGGGCCAGCGACGCCGTCTCGTCGAGGAAGACGTGCGCGCCGTTCATCTCGAGCACGCTGTCGCCCTCCATGGGGGCCGGGCTGAGGGCCAGCTCCAAGCTCGCCTCCGCGCCGTTCTGGCGTGCGATCGAGATGCGGATGCCGCCCTCGTCCGGCACGTCTGTGCTCTCAATAATCGCGCGGATCGCCTCCGCGGCCGTTGGGGTGATCGTCAGCACCTAGCTCGCTGCTCCCCGCGCCACGGGGGGATCAAACACGGCCCGGATAGCATCACCGGCCCGATGGACTTCGACCTCACCGACGAGCAGGAGGCCATCCGCCGGCTGGTGCGCGAGTTCGCCGAGAGCGAGGTCAGGCCGGTGGCCGAGGAGCTCGACCGCGACAAGCGCTTCCCGTACGAGATCGTCGAGAAGCTGGGCCGGCTCGGCCTGATGGGAATCCCCTATCCGGAGGAGTACGGCGGCGGGGGTGCCGACAACCTCGCCTACGCGCTTGCGATCGAGGAGCTGACGCGGGTGGACTCCTCGGTCGCGATCACGGTCGCCGCCCACACCAGCCTTGGCACCTGGCCGATCTACGCCTTCGGCTCGGACGCCCAGAAGGAGGAGTGGCTGCCGCGGCTGTGCTCGGGCGAGCGTCTCGGCGCCTTCGGGCTCACCGAGCCCGAGGCCGGCTCCGACGCCGGCAACACCCGCACCCGGGCGGCGCGCGAGGACGGCCACTGGGTGATCAACGGCGCCAAGCAGTTCATCACGAACAGCGGCACGGACATCAGCGGGTTCGTCACCATCACCGCCCGCACCGGCGAGGACGAGGTCTCGAACCTGCTGGTGCCGAACGGCACGCCCGGCTACGTGATCGGCGAGCCGTACCGCAAGATGGGCTGGAACGCGTCGGACACCCGGCCCCTCACGTTCGAGGACTGCCGCGTGCCGGAGGACAACCTGGTCGGCCCGCCCGGGCAGGGCTTCCGGCAGTTCCTGCAGACGCTCGACGGGGGCCGGATCGGGGTTTCTGCCATGGGTGTGGGCCTCGCGCAGGGCGCGCTCGACGAGGCGCTCGCCTACGCCAAGGAGCGCATCGCCTTCGGGCAGCCGATCTCGAAGTACCAGGCGATCCAGGCCAAGCTCGCCGACATGGCGACAGAGATCGAGGCGGCGCGGCTGCTGACCTACAAGGCGGCGCGCGAGAAGGACGCCGGCCGCTCGTTCACCCTCACCGCGGCGAAGGCGAAGCTGAAGACGGGCCGCCTGGCGGTCCGCGCGGCCGAGGAGGCGGTGCAGATCCACGGAGGGTACGGCTACATCGAGGAGTACCCCGTCTGCCGCTTCTACCGCGACGCCAAGATCCTCACCATCGGCGAGGGCACAGACGAGGTCCAGCAGATGGTGATCGCCCGCGCCCTCGGCTGCTGAGGTAGGTTGAGCCGCACCGACCCAAGGAGGTAATCCATGGCCGACTCCGGAGTGTTCATCGGGTGGGGCGAGGTGGTTCGCGGCGATGTCCAGGGCTTCGTCCTGCTCCGCGGCAGCCAGGAGCAGATGGACGCCGTGCACAACGAGGAGGAGTTCCAGCGGCAGCTGACGCGAGCCAGCCTCATCGTCGAGGGCCTCGGGATCGTCCCCGCCGCCCTCGGTGAGGAGCTTGGGCGGCAGATGAGCGTGTACCAGAACGAGGTGGCTGAGCTCGCCTGAGACGCACCCTCGCCCTCTGGCTGCTCCTCTTCGGCGTCTATGCGGCCACCATCGGGCTCGACGCCTTCGGCGACTCCGAGTACGGCGGTGACGAGCCGCACTACCTGCTGGCGGCCGAGTCGCTGCTCGACGACGGTGACATCGACGTGCAGGACGAGTACGCCGCCCGCGCCTACGACGACTTCTACCCGTACGACCTCGACCGGCATGGTGAGGAGACCGACGGGCGACTCCACGAGCCGCATGGGGTCGGCTTCCCGCTCCTGATCCTGCCGGCATATGCCGCCGGCGGGACGCAGGGCGTGGAGCTCTTCCTGGCGGCGATCGCCGCGCTGGCATTGGCGCTCGCCTACCGGCTGGCGCTTCGTGTGGTGCCCGATCCATGGGCGATCGGGGCGGCGGCGGTGGTGGGCCTCAGCCCACCCTTCCTCGCCTACGGCAGCGCCGTCTATCCGGAGCTGAGCGCCGGGGCGGCGCTTGCGGGCGCCGCTCTCCTGGCGCTCCAGCTGCGCGAGCGGCCGGGGTGGCGGCGCGCCTTCGCATGCTTCGCCCTGCTCGGGGCGCTGCCGTGGCTCGGGACCAAGTTCGCCCTTCCGGGGCTCGTGATCGGCGTGTTCGCGGCGCGAGTGCTGTGGCAGGCGCGGCGGCGGACGCTCGCGGTCGGCGCGGTGGAGCTGTCGCTGGTCAGCGTGGCGCTGCTGGTGGGGATCAACGAGGCGCTCTACGGCGGTCCCACCCCGTACTCGGCCGACGTGCCCGGCGAGACCGCCACGGACGCCTCGTTCCCGGTCGGCTACCTCGAGCGCTCCTACCGCCTCGTGGCGCTGTTCATCGACCGCGAGTACGGGCTGCTGCGCTGGGCCCCCGTCTTCGCTCTGATGTTCGCCGGGCTGTGGTGGCTGTGGCGCTCGCTGCGCGACCGGCTCGCCCGCGCGGTGCCCGGCGCGCGCGACATCGAGGTGACCGCCGGCCTCTGCGGCGCCGTGCTCGGCGCGCAGCTGATCGTGGCCGTGCTCGCGCCGACGATGTTCGGGTTCTGGTTCCCGCCGCGGCACCTGCTCGCGTCGCTGCCACTGGCCGTCCCGTTGGTGGCTTGGGGGCTGCGGCATGCGCCGCGGGTCGGCTTCGCTTTGGCGCTCCTGACCCTGGCGGCGTCGGTCTGGGTCTACGTGGACCTGCGCTGGGCCGGCGGCTCGTTCGTCACCGAGCGTCCCGACGCGCCATTGGGCCCGCTCGAGGAGGCCTTCCCGCTGTTCGGGCCGGACGGCGGCTGGGGGTACTGGCTGGCCGGCGCGATCGGCCTGGCGCTGGCGGCCCTCGTGCTGCGGGAGGCACGCCACTCGCGCCAGACCGCCGGGGCCACGCGTGCCAGGTACTCCGGGTAGCGGACGAACGAGCGGCCGCTGGTGCGGCGGCGGTAGGAGATCGGCACCTCGAGGGCGTCGATGCCGGCGCCCCAGAGCGACAGCGTGAGCACCTGCGCGTAGTTGTAGTCGTGCCGGATGCGGGCGGCGGCGAGGGCGCGCGCGGAGAAGGCGCGGTAGCCGGTCTGGCCGTCGGTCACGACGGTGTGGAGGAGGGTGCCGAGGAGCGCGCTGGTCGCGCGGTTCGCCAGCGTCCGGTGCCAGCTCATGCCGGTGCGAGCGGCGCCGAGGAAGCGCGAGCCGGTGACGTAGTCGGCGCGTCCGCGGGCGACGGGGTCGAGCAGGGTCTCGAAGTCGGCGGGGTCGTACTCGCCGTCGGCGTCGAGGTAGACGGCGGCGTCGTAGCCCTCGTCGCGGGCGAGCTCGAGCCCCGTGCGAACGGCGGCGCCGAGGCCGCGCGAGCAGGCGTGTGGGATGACACGGGCGCCATGCTCGCGGGCGACGTGCGCGGTGGCGTCGCGGGAGCCGTCGTCCACGACGAGCAGGTCCACGTGCATGCCGCACGCCCGCCGCGGAATGCCGGCGAGGACGCCGGCGATGGCGGTCTCCTCGTTGCAGGCCGGGAGGATGGCGAGGCAGCGACCGCGTGCGACCGGCGAGCGGCGCGGGGCGGCGGCCGGCGAGCGGCTCGGCAGCGCGAGGTCCGCGGCGGGCCTATGCGCGGCCGGCCCCGCCGCCTCCACGGCCGGGTCCGCGGCGGGCACCAGCGGGCGGCCGCGCGCGGCTGCTGGGCGCTCCACGCCGAGCAGCTCTGCGATCGTCGCGCTCAGCTCCAGCACCGAGCGCGGCTCGCGGCTGATCGCTCCCGGCAGGGCACCCTCCCCCCAGACGACGAACGGGACCGGGCTCTCGCCCCAGTCGAGGTGGCCGTGGCCGCCGATGCCGCGGCCCTGGCCGTGGTCGGCCATCAGCACGACCGTGGCGCCGTCGAGCTTGCCGCGCTCGTCGAGGAAGGCGAGGAAGTCGCCCACCCGGCGATCGGCGTCGGCGAGCTGCTCCAGGTATTCGCGGTTGCGGACGCCGCGGACGTGGCCCATCTGGTCGGCGGCGAGCAGCTGAAGCACGAGCAGGTGGGGGTCCTCCTCGTCCACCACGCGGCGGGCCTCGGCCGACAGCGAGTGGTCGATCCGCTCGGTCGGCTGCACGGAGGTGACCGAGCGCACCACGTCCTCGCCGAACGGGTCGAGGAGGTGCGCGATGCCGACCAGCCGTCCGCTGCGGCCCTCGCGTTCGAGCACGTCGAAGATCGACTCGGAACGCACTCCGAGCCGGGCGACGAAGTTGGAGCGCATGCCGTGCTCGGCCGGCGTGGCGCCGGTGAGCATCGACGAGAAGCAGACGACGGTGCGCGCCGGATAGGCCGGCTCGACGGCGAGGTACTCGGTGCCCTCCCGGGCGAGGCGATCGATGACCGGAGTGTCCGCCTGCCACAGCCGGCCGCGATTGCAGCCGTCGATGACGATCACGTACACGCGCCGCGCGAGCGGCGGCCCGGGCAGAGCGGCCGGAGCGCGCTCCGCGTACCGCGGCAGCCGCGTGCGGGCGAAGTGGCGTGCCGCCAGCGCGCCGAGGGCGGCTGCCACGGCCGCCGCCAGCGCCACGCTTCCCGCCGAGCCCGCGGCCGGCTCTTCGGCCAGCAGCGTTGCGGCGCTCAGGCTCATCAGCAGCTTCGGCACCTGCTCGAGCGCGTTCCCGCTGGTTGGGTCCGAGTTCGTCAGGACCAGGCGCCAGAAGCGCAGCCCGTTCAGCCACGGCGCGCCGGTCCGCAGGTGGTAGTACACGCTCCCCCACACCACGACCGTGAAGACGAGCCATCCGGCCATCGCGCCCGCCAGCAGCGCCGGAGCGCGCCACGGCTCGAGCAGCGGCACGGACAGGGCGAGGGCCACCCAGAGCAGTACCCGGCCGCGCAGCGGGAACGTGAAGCACGCCAGCACGGCGGACATGGCGACGGAGCCGCCCAGCGCCAGGACGAGCGGCCCGTCGGGGGCCACGCCGGCCGGGACGGAGGCGAGCAGCACGAGCACCGGATACAGGACGGAGAAGGGCCGTCCCTCGTTGAAGACGTTCCAGGCGCGCGCCGCCCAGATCTCTGCAGTGCCGGCGCTCATCGTCCGGCATCGTATTAGGGAACCCTAACTTCGGGTCGTACGCCGCCGGCGGCTAGCCCGGCGAGGAGGCCACCGGCACGGGCCTGTACCAGCGCTCCACCCGCCGGACGAAGACCTTCGGCTTGTCGACGTATAGCCGCCCGCCGTACGCGAACGCCTCCTCCTGCAGCTCGCGCCGCCGCGTGGCGATCGGTTCCTCGAGCCCCTCCGCGCCGAACTCCAGCAGCACGGAGAGGTCGTGGTCGTCGCCCAGCCGGTCGGACAGCTCGTGCGCCTCGTCCCCGAGCGCCTTCATCACAGGCTTCCAGCTCTCCTCTAAGAGCGAGCAGTGGTACCAGAGGTCCTTCACGCGCTTGCGCCACGCGTGCAGGTTCTCGCTCGACGGGTCGGCCAAGGCGGCGCGCCAGCCGCGCCGGCCGCCCCGGTACGTCCGCCGCAGCCCGTCCTCGACCGCCTCGAAGCCGTCGCGCTCGAGCGGCCATTCATCCACGCGGGCGCGCGCCTCCCGGAGCATCGCGGTCGCCGCCTCGGCGGCGCGGCCGCGCGAGCCCCCGGCCACCCGCAGACGGTGCGCCTCGACCGCCTGCCGGACCGGGCCCACGTCGGCGTCGTAGCGCTCCTCGAGGTTGGCGAGCGTGGCGAGCATCACGTCCGCGTCGCGTACCCCGGCCAGCTCCCGGGCCACGTCGCGGAAGAACGCGTTCTCGCGCCGGTAGACCTTGCCCCCGATCTCGCCGCGCACCAGGCGCAGCAGTGCGCGCAGCTTCTTCATGTCCTTGCGCGCCTCGTGCACCGTCTCCTCACGGGGGTCGGCGAGTGCCTCGACCGCGTGGTCGATGCGGCCGCGGGCGATGCGCCTGACCCCCTCCGGCACGGCCTCGCCCTGCTTCAACCGGAACGCTCGTGCCGACATGGCCCCGAGCCTACAACTCCCGCTCGAGAAGCTTGGCCGCGGCGCTCGCCGGGTCGAGCCGCCGCGCCACCACCTCGTCGAGCAGCTCCTGTACCGACTCGTCGTCGCGCACCTGCGCCTCGAGCCGCCGGCGAAGCCGCCCCGCGGCCAGCGCGAGCACCTCGTTCATCAGGTTGCGCCGGCGCCGCTCCGCCAGCGTCCCCTCCTCGCGGATGTAGTCGTGGTGCTCGCGGATCTTCTCGGCCAGCTCCGCGATCCCCTCGCCGCGGCTGGCCTCGGTCTTCAGGATCGGCACGCGCCAGCCCTCCTGCGGCCCGAGCGACAGCACGCCGCGGATCTCCCGCACCATCGTGTCGGTGAGCGGGTGGTCGGACTTGTTCACCACGATCACGTCGGGGATCTCCATCACGCCGGCCTTCAGGGCCTGTATCGAGTCGCCGCTGCCCGGCATGAGGACGAGCACGACCGTGTCGGCGTGGTCGATGATGTCCACCTCGGCCTGCCCCACGCCGACGGTCTCGAGGAACACGTCGTCGCGCCCGCTCGCGTCCATCAGGAGCGCCGCCTGCAGCGTCGCCTCTGACAGCCCGCCGAGCGACCCGCGGGTCGCCATCGAGCGGATGTAGACGCCGCGGTCGAGGAAGTGGTCGGCCAGCCGGATGCGGTCGCCGAGGAGGGCGCCCTGCGTGAACGGCGAGCTCGGGTCGATCGAGAGGACGGCGATCTGGCGGTCGTCGGCGCGGCCCTCCTCGATCAGCCGCCCGATGAGGGTGGACTTCCCTACTCCCGGTGGCCCGGTGAAGCCGACGATCTGCGCCCGGCCGGTCCTCGGGTAGACCTCCCGCACGAGAGCCCAGCCCTCCGGATCGTCGTTCTCTACGAGCGTGATCGCACGCGCGAGGGCGCGCCGATCGCCTGCGAGGAGGCGATCCACAAGGTCGGTTGCCTGTCTCATTCGTAGGCCAGCGCCCGCAGCACGTCGAGCCGCGCGGCCCGGCGGGCCGGGAAGATAGCCGCCAGCACGCCGGCCAGGGCCGCGAGGACGAGCAGCATGACCAGCGTGCCGATCGGATAGGCGAGCTCGAAGCCCTCGTCGGACAGCGGCACCGCCAGCAGCGACGCGAAGATCACGCCCAGCACCGTGCCGAGGATCGCGCCGATGAGCGCGGTGATCACCGACTCGTAGCGCACCATCGTCCGCACCTGCCGCCGCGACATGCCGACCGCGCGCAGCATGCCGAGCTCGCGCGTGCGCTCGTGGATCGAGAGCGCCAGCGTGGTCACGATGCCGAGCAGCGAGATCACGATCGCCAGCGCCAGCAGCACGTAGAAGAACCCGACGAGCTGGTTGATCTGCTCCTCCTGGGTGTCCTTCAGCTCCTGCTGGTTGAGCGTCTCGACGGTCGGGAAGCGCCGGTCGACTCGCTCGGTGATCCCCTCCTGCACGGCCTCGGCGTTCGCCCCCTCCTCGAGCGCCACCAGCGTCATGCTGGGCTGCCGTGCGCCGAAGTCGCGCCTGAGCGTGTCCTCGCTCACCACCACGTTGCCGAGCAGGTCGGCGTTGTCCTTGATGGTGCCGGCCACGGTGAGCGTGAGCTCGCGCTCGAGCGGCGTGCGGACCGTGACCTGGTCGCCCGGCTCGATGTCGTTGGTCTGCGCCCAGGCGTCGTCCACCACGGCGGCGTCCCCGGCCAGCCCGGCCAGGGTGTCGGGCGAGCCCTCCTCCCACTCGAGCGTGAGCACATCGGAGACGGTCTCCGGGTCGACGGCAGAGACGCGGATGTCGCCGCCCTCGTACTCGGCGCCCGCGAAGCTGAGCGACGACGCCGTCCGGACGCCCTCGACCTGCGCCGCCTCGCGGCCCGCCTGAGGGCTGATCGGCGAGAAGCCGTCGACGTTCTGGAGGACCACGTCGCCCTGGAAGTTGCGGTCGATCGCGTTGCCGATCGAGGCGCTGATGCCGGCGGCGAAGACGGTCACGAAGACCACCACCGCCAAGCCGATCATGAGCGCCGCCGCGGTGACGGCCGTGCGTCCCGGCTTGCGAACCGCGTTCTCGCGCGCAAGGCGGCCCGTGATCCCGCGGAGCCGCTCGAGCGGCCAGCCCGCCACGGAGGCCAGCGGCCGCACCAGCCGGGGGCTGAACATGGAGACGCCGAACAGCAGGGCCACCGCCCCGCCGCCCACGGCCCCGGCCGCGGCGTTGGAGTCGAGGCCGCCGAACAGGCCGAGGCAGGTCAGGCCGATGCCGCCGAGCATCAGGAGCACGGCGACGGCCGTGAAGATCCGTCCGCGCCGGCGGCTCTCCGGCAGCTCCGCCTCGAGCAGCGCCGCCATCGGCGAGACGCGGGTGGCGCGCAGCGCGGGCGACAGCGCCGCCGCCAGCGTGACCACCATGCCCACCACCAGCGCCACGACGATCGTGCGCAGCGCGATCACGGTTCCGGTGTTCGGCAGGTCGATCCCGAAGCTCTTGAACGCCGCGTTGAGGGCGCCCGCGAAGCCGATCCCCGCCAGCACTCCGAGCACCGACCCGATCGCGCCGATGATCGCCGCCTCGAGCACCATGCCCCGCAGGATCTGCCCGCGGGTGGCGCCCAGCGTGCGCAGCATTCCGAGCTCGCGGATCCGCTGGGCGACCGTGATCGAGAAGGTGTTGAAGATGAGGAAGCTGCCCACGAGCAGGGCCACGCCGCCGAACACGAGCAGAACGATGCGGAAGAAGGAGAGGTCGTCCTTGATGTCCTCGGACTGGCGCTCGGCCGCCGCGGTGCCGGTCTCCACGGTCAGCTGGTCGGGCACCACCTGGGCGATGCGGTTCGCCAGCGCGTCGGGCGAGACGCCTTCCTCTGCCTCCACCGAGATGCCGTCGAACTCGCCCACCTTGTCGGTGAGACGCTGCGCCTCCTCGAGGGTGAGCTGCGCGGTGCTCGACCCGCCCGACGACGTGGACCCGAGCCGCTGCAGGCCGACGATCTCGTAGCCCTTCACGCCGGCGGGACCGGCGATCCGAAGCGTGCCACCGATCTCGAGGTCCTCCCGGTCGGCCGTGGACTCGTCGATGGAGGCCTCGGCAGCCGTCTCCGGCGGGCGGCCCTCTGTGTAGGTGAGCGTCTCGAACGGCTCGGGGGCGACGGAGGACACGAACTCGGGCGCGAACGCAGAGCTGAGCTGCTCGCCCTCCTCGTCGACGAAGCGGATCGTCGAGAAGATCCCGCCCGCCGCCTTCTCGACGCCGTCCACCTCGCGCACCTGGTCGAGCAACTCCGCCGAGAAGGGAGGCAGGTCGAGGCCCTCGCCCTGACCGGTGGTGCTCGGGGAGATCGCCACGTCCGTGCCGGCGTAGGCCTCGTCGAAGATGTCGTCGAAGGACTGGTTGATCGTGTCCGTGAGCACGTAGCTGCCGGCGATGAACGCCACGCCCAGCAGCACGGCGAGGGCGGTCACGAAGGCACGCAGCTTCCGCTGCGCGATGCCCCGCAGCGCGAGCTTGGTCACGCCACTTCCTTCATCATCTCGATCACCTCGTCCGGCGTGCCGGCGGCGCCGTCACGGACGATCAGGCCGTCGCGCAGCACGATCAGGCGGTCGGCGTAGGAGGCCGCCTCGGGGTCGTGGGTGACCATCACGACCGTCTGGCCGAGCTCGTCGACCGACTGGCGCAGCATGCGCAGCACCTCCTCGCTCGCCTTCGAGTCGAGGTTGCCGGTGGGCTCGTCGGCGAAGACCACGGCGGGCTTCGAGACCAGGGCCCGGGCCACGGCCACGCGCTGCTGCTGGCCGCCGGAGAGCTCCGCGGGTCGATGGGTGAGGCGGTCGGCGAGCCCGACCGTGTCGACCAGGCGCCGGACCCACTCGGGATCGGGGCGCTCGCCGGCGATCGACAGCGGCAGCACGATGTTCTCCTCGGCCGTGAGGACCGGAAGCAGGTTGAAGAACTGGAAGATGAAGCCGAGCTTGTCGCGCCGCAGCCTGGTCAGGTCGCCGTCGTCGAGGCTCGTGATCTCCACGCCGTCGAGCACCACGGAGCCGCCGGTGGGGCGGTCGAGGCCGGCGAGGATGTGCATCAGGGTCGACTTGCCGGACCCCGACGGGCCCATGATGGCGCTGTAGCGGCCGCGCTCGAACTCGACGCTGACGCCGGCGAGGGCGTCCACAGCGGCGGCGCCCTCTCCATAGCGGCGGCGCACGTCCGTGGCCTTCACGATCGAATCCATGGGCGGCAGACTGGCAGGCCGGCGCGCGGCGCGTGGTACGGGTAACCGGTGTCTAGAGAGCCGTCCGCTCGAGGAAGTCGATCTCCTCGAGCGCGTGCCCGGCGCCGAGCACGACGCAGCTGAGCGGGTCGTCGGCCAGCGACACCGGCACCTGGGTCTCCGTCTGCAGCCGCTCTGCGAACCCTCGCAGCAGCGCCCCGCCTCCGGCCAGCATGATGCCGCGCCGGGTGAGGTCGGCCGACAGCTCGGGCGGCGTGTTCTCGAGCGCGTCCCGGACCGCGTCCACGATCTCGTTCACGAGCGGCTCCATCGCCTCGCGCATCTCGCGCGCCGTGACCTCGGCCTCGCGCGGCAGCCCGCTGGCCGGGTCGCGTCCGCGCACCTGGGTGACTGTTTCGCTCTCGTCTGGCGCGGTGCCACCCACTTCGAGCTTCACCGCCTCCGCCGTGGTCTCCCCCACGGCGAGCCTGTGATGGCGGCGGATGTAGGTCGCCACCGCCTCGTCGAAGTCGTAGCCGCCGAGCCGCAGCGAGCGCGACACCACGATCCCGCCCAGCGAGATCACCGCCACCTCGCTCGTGCCGCCGCCGATGTCCACGACCACGGTGGCCACCGGCTCGGCGATCGGCAGGCCCGCGCCGATCGCCGCCGCCATCGGCTCCTCGATCAGCTGGACGGAGCGGGCGCCGGCCGCCAGACACGCCTCCTCGAGCGCCCGCCGCTCCACGTCGGTGATCCCGGACGGCGCGCACATCACGAGCCGCGGGTGCGCGAAGCGGCTCTTGTGGACCCGCCCGATGAAGTGGCGCAGCATCGCCTCGGTGGTCTCGAAGTCGGTGATCACGCCGTGCCGGAGCGGCCGCACCGCCGAAATCGTGGCCGGCGTGCGGCCGATCATGCGCTGGGCCTCCTCGCCGACCGCGTGCACGTCGCCCGAGCGCGTGTCCATCGCCACCACCGACGGCTCGGACACCCGGATGCCCTCCCCCCGCAGGTAGACCAGCGTGTTCGCGGTGCCGAGGTCGATGGCGATGTCGCGCCCGCCGAGACGGGCGTGGTAGCGCCGGCGACGCTTCATCAGGAGCGCAGGAACGTCAGAACGGCCAGCACGCGGCGATGGTCCTCGGTGGCGGGCACGAGGCCCAGTTTCCCGAAGATCGAGGTCACGTGCTTCTCGACCGCGCGCTCCGTGACGACCATCTGCTCGGCGATCGCGGTGTTGGAGCGGCCCTCCGCCATGAGCTCGAGCACCTCGCGCTCGCGCGGGGTCAGCTCCTGGAGCGGATCCTCGCGGCGGGCCCGCCCGACGAGCTGCGCGACCACCTCCGGGTCGAGCGCCGAGCCACCCTCCGCCACGCGCTTGACCGCGTCGATGAAGCGCTCCACGTCGGCGACCCGGTCCTTCAGCAGGTAGCCCACCCCGTCGGCGGCCTCGCCCACCAGCTCGAGTGCGTAGCCCTCCTCGACGTACTGCGACAGCACCAGCACACCGGTCTGCGGGTGCTCGGCGCGGATCCGCAGCGCCGCCCGCAGGCCGTCGTCGGTGTTGGTGGGGGGCATGCGGATGTCCACCACTGCAACGTCGGGCTTGTGGGCGTTGACCTTGCGGAGCAGGTCGTCGGCGTCGCCGGCCTGGGCCACGACCTCGAATCCGCGGTCCTCCAGCAGGCGCACTACGCCCTCGCGGAGCAGCACGGAGTCGTCGGCGACGACTACCCGCACGGGATCCTCGCCCTGACAGTCGTCCCGGCGCCGGGCGGCGAGTCCACCTCGAGCCGGCCCTCGATCACGGCGAGCCGGTCGGCGAGACCGCGCAGGCCCGTCCCGTTGTCGGGATCCGCGCCGCCCACGCCGTCGTCCGCCACCTCCACCACCAGTCTTCCGTTGTCTTGTGCCACGTTCACCTTCGCGTGTGTCGCGCTCGCGTACTTCGCGACGTTAGTGAGCGCCTCGGCCACCACGAAATACGCGGCAAGCTCGATTGCCTCCGGCAGGCGCTCGTGCTCGATCCTGGTCAGCTCGACCGGCAGCGGGGCACGGTGGGCGAGCGTCTCGAGCGCGGCGTCGAGGCCCCGGTCGCTGAGCACGGCCGGGTGGATGCCGCGTGCCAGCTCGCGCAGCTCCGCGAGGGCGGCGTCGAGCTCGGCGCCGGCGCTGTCGAGAAGGCCCTCGGCGGCCGCGGGGTCCTCGCGCATCCTGTCGCGTGCCAGCCGGATGTTGAGGGCCATCGAGACGAGCCGCTGCTGGGCGCCGTCGTGCAGGTCGCGCTCAAGCCTGCGGCGCTCCTCGAGACCCACTCGGAGCATGCGGCTACGGGAGGCGCGCAGCTCCGCGACCTTCGCGCGCAGCTCAGCGTCGAGCCGCTCGTTCTCGAGCGCCATCGCCGCGGCCGCGGCGATCGAGTCCAGCTCCTTGTCGATGACGAGTGCGTCGTGGACGATCATGGCCACCAACCGGCCCTCGCGCTCCACCCGGGTGACGCCGCGGCCCGAGCCCGGGGCGGGGAGCTCGACGGAGCGGCCGCGGGCGTCCACGAAGCGCTCGTCGTCGGGCAGCCAGTAGAAGAGCTCGAGAGTGGGGTCGCCGAGCGCGCGCGCCAGCTCGTCTCGCAGCGCGCCGCGTCGGGGCGCCTCGCCCATGCGCGCGATCAGCTCGCCGACGGCGCCGGTCTGGATCATCCGCGCCCGGACCAGCGTGGCGAGGAACATGTACGGCACGAGGCCGAAGGGCACCATCGTGGCGAGTACCACGACATCGAGCGTCTCGGTCTTGAGACTGCCGCTGGTCTGGACCAGCACGACGCCGATCAGCAGGATCGTGACCGCCACCCCGGCCGAGTAGACCGGCACCAGGAAGCGCCGCTGGCTCGGCGTGGCGCTGCGCCAGCGCCGCACGAGGATCACGAGCACGAACAGCACGGCCCCGACGGCAACCGCGCCGACGAGGTTGAGCGCGCCGCCGAGGGCCGTGACCAGCGATTCGTGGGGCTCCAGCAGGATCACGTTGCGCGGGCAGTCGGTGCAGTCGAGCA
>DASZJZ010000061.1:0-7879 GCA_035947555.1 Thermoleophilaceae bacterium
ACTCGGGTCTCGGCCTCGACGAGATCGCGCTCGCCCGCGAGTTCGACTCCTACGACGAGCGCGAGGCTTCGCTGCTCCGCTTCGTGAAGGCCCTGCTCGAGTCCGACGGGGCGCCCCCGCGGCACAAGCACGAGGAGGCGCGCGAGGCGGGCTGGGCCGACGAGCAGATCCTCGAGGCGATCGCCCACGTGGCGCTCGCCACCTTCGCCAACCTCGTCACCCGCGCCGGCGACGTGCCGCGCGACGGGTCGACCGAAGAGGCCCGCCTGCAGCAGGCTGCGTGATGCCCGCGTCGGTCCACGTCGTAGCCGGGTACGATTACCGCATGGCCGAGCAGGCCACCGCGGAAGACAATTCGGTCGCGGTGCGGAGGGAGAGCTGTTGCTCCGCGTACCACGCGGCGATTGAGCTGATCGGGAAGCGCTGGACGGGGGCGATCCTGTTCGTCCTGCTCGACGGCCCGCTGCGCTTCTCCGAGGTGAAGGCCCTGGTGCCGGACCTGTCCGACCGTCTCCTGTCCGAGCGGCTCAAGGAGCTCGAGCAGGAGGGGATCGTGGAGCGCCGCAGCAGCGAGGGTGTCCCGGTGCGGATCGAGTACGCCCTCACCGAGAAGGGCCGGGCCCTGGAGCCCGCCGTGCGCTCGCTGAAGGTCTGGGCGCGCTCTTGGTTGTAGAGCTTTAGCCTTCCCGGCTCCGAACTCACCGCCGAAGGAGCCGAAACCACATGCCCGATCAGCCGCCCCGGACCGCCGACGACATCAAGTCGTTCGTCGACGACAGGGGCATCCGCTTCGTCCGCCTCTGGTTCACCGACATCCTCGGTCAGCTGAAGAGCTTCTCGATCAACGCGCAGGAGCTCGACGACGCCTTCGAGGGCGGCATGGGCTTCGACGGCTCGTCGATCACCGGGTTCAACGCGATCGAGGAGTCCGACATGATTGCGATGCCGGACCCCTCGACCTTCAACGTGCTGCCCTGGCGTCCGGAGGACAAGGGCGTGGCGCGCATGTTCTGCGACATCGTCACGCCGAGCCGCGAGCCGTACGAGGGCGACCCCCGCCACGTGCTGCGCCGCACGCTCGAGCGCGCCGAGGCGATGGGCTTCTCCAACTACTACGTGGGTCCCGAGCTCGAGTACTTCTACTTCCGCAACGCCAAGACCGAGAACGGCGCGGCGCCGGAGATCCTCGACGAGGGCGGCTACTTCGACCTCACCACGCTCGACGCCGGCTCCGACGTCAGACGCGAGACCGTGCTCGCCCTCGAGCAGCTCGGCATCCACGTGGAGTACACCCACCACGAGGTCGGGCCGAGCCAGCACGAGATCGACATGCGCTACGCCGACGCGCTGAAGATGGCGGACGACTGCATGACCTACCGCATCACGGTCAAGGAGTACGCCATGAAGTACGGCTGGCACGCCACCTTCATGCCGAAGCCGCTGTTCGGCGAGAACGGGTCGGGCATGCACACGCACCAGTCGCTCTTCAGGGACTCGAGCAACGCGTTCTACGACGCCAACGACCAGTACTTCCTGTCAGACACCGGCAAGGCCTTCATCGCTGGCCAGCTGAAGCACGCGCGCGAGATGACGTCGGTGTTCGCCCAGTGGGTCAACTCCTACAAGCGGCTCGTGCCGGGCTATGAGGCGCCGGTCTACTGCGCCTGGTCGCGCCGCAACCGCTCGGCGCTCGTGCGGGTGCCGCTCTACCACCCCGGTAAGGAGCAGGCCACGCGGATGGAGCTGCGCTGCCCCGACCCGGCCTGCAACCCCTACCTGACCTTCGCGATCCTGCTGGCGGCCGGGCTCGAGGGCATCGAGAAGGGCTACGAGCTGCCCGAGCCGATGGAGAAGAACCTGTACCACATCAGCCCGGAGGAGCGGAAGCGGCTGGGGATCGAGCAGCTGCCCGAGACGCTCGGCGAGGCGATCGAGCTGACCGCCGAGTCCGAGCTCGTGCTGCGCACGTTCGGCGAGCACATCTTCAACCGCTACGTGGAGATCAAGCGGCAGGAGTGGGAGGACTACCGCGTGCAGGTCACCCAGTGGGAGCTGGACCGCTACTTGTCGATACTCTGACGGAGCCTGCGGGGGCCACAACCTAGAAAGGCCGCCGCATGTCCGAACGCCGCTCGATCTTCGCCAGTCCCGTAGGGCCCACCGCCAAGTGGGTCGTGTTCGCGATCTGGCTGGTCGCCATCTTCATCGCCGCCGGCCCCGCGAACCTGCCGGGCAAGTTCACGGATGCGGAGGAGAACGAGTCCACCTCGTTCCTGCCCGGGGACGCGGAGTCCACCGAGGCGTTGGAGATCTCGGAGGAGCTTCAGGGCGGCGAGCTCGCGCCGGCGGTCATCGTGTACCGGCGCGAGTCCGGGCTGACCCCGGGCGACAAGGCGAAGATCCTCGACGACGTCCAGCGGCTGACAGAGCGGCGCTTCCCGGGGGTGGTGCCGGACGGCGCCACCGCCGCCGCGGGTGGCGAGGAGAGCGGCGCGCAGCAGGGGCCGGGGGGTGGCGCCGGCGAGGCGCCCGGCGGCGCGGGTCAGGCGGCCGAGGGCTGCGGCGGCCCCACCACCCCGATCCCGGGTCAGCCCGAGGGCTACGCGCCCTTCGTCGGGCCGCTCTGCTCCGAGGACGGCAAGGCCGCCATCGTGACCGCCTACCTCAAGGGCGAGGGCGACGGCGACAGGATCCTCGACCCGGTCGAGTTCTGGCGCGACACGGTCTCCGACCCCGGCGGGGGCCTCGAGGTGAAGATCACCGGCGGCGCCGGCTACGCCGCGGACGCGATCGAGGTCTTCGAGAGCATCAACGGCACCCTGCTGCTGGCGGCGGTGTCGCTCGTGATCGTGCTCCTGATTCTGATCTACCGCTCGCCGATCTTCCTGTTCGTCCCGCTCGCGGCGATCGTGTTCGCCGAGATGCTCGCTCGCTCGGTCGGCTACGGGCTCTCGGAGCTGGGCGTGACGATCAACGGGCAGTCGAGCGCGATCATGTCGATCATGGTGCTCGGCGCGGGCACCGACTACGCGCTGCTGATCGTGGCGAGGTACCGGGAGGAGCTGCACCACACGCTCGACCGGCACGAGGCCGCGCGGGCCGCGATGACATCCGCTGGGCCGGCGGTGCTGGCATCCGCCGCGACCGTGATCGCAGCCCTCCTCTGCCTCTCGATCGCCAAGGTCAACGGCACGTCGGGGATGGGCCCGATCGTCGCGATGGGCGTCGCATGCGCGGCCCTCTCGATGCTGACCCTGCTGCCGGCCCTGCTCACGATCTTCGGCCGGCGCGCCTTCTGGCCCTTCGTGCCGCACACGCCGAGCTGGAGCCTGGCGGACGAGCAGCCGACGACCGCGGTCGGACGGCGGATCGTGGACGGCTCGAGCGTGGGCGCGGCGGCTCGAGCGGTCGGCGCGTCGCTGGTCGTGCTGGTGCTGCTCCCGCTGGTGCTGCTGAACGCGGCGCTGCGCGGGCTGGTAGCGCTCGTGAGCGGCGGGCGCGCGCGCTTCCCGTCGCTCATCGTCGGGCCGCTCGACCGCCGGTTCTTCAAGCCCTACGAGGTGCGCCGCACCAAGCACGAGCACCTGGCCGACGCCACCCACGGCTTCTGGAAGCGGGTCGGCGACCGCGTGGCGCAGGGGCCGCGCCGCGTCGCCGTCGGCTCCGTGGCGGTCCTGGTCCTGCTCTGCGCGGGCCTCGGCTTCTTCTCCACGGACCTCACCACAAATGACAGCTACCGGACCGAGGTGGAGTCGGTCGAGGGCCAGGAGCTGCTGAGCCAGAGCTTCCCGTCGGGCGCCAGCGCGCCGACCGACGTGATCGTGCGCGACCCGGCCGACCTGGACGGAGTCACACAGGCCCTGGAAAGCGCCCCCGGCGTGGAGTCTGTCACGCCCCCCGTGGCCCAGGGGGAGGAGGGCGTGCTGGTCCAGGCCACGCTCGAGCCTCCGCCGTACTCGACCGAGGCGTTCGACCTGATCGAGCCGATCCGCGAGCGGGTGCAGGACGCCGCCCCCGACGCCCTGGTGGGCGGGGCGAGCGCGGTGGAGTTCGACGTGCGCGAGGCGGCCGCCTGGGACTCGGCGGTGATCCCGCCCATCGTGCTCGTGGTGGTGTTCCTGATCCTGGTGCTGCTGCTGCGGGCCGTGGTGGCGCCGCTGATCCTGATCGGGACCGTGATCCTCAGCTTCCTGGCGGCGCTCGGCGTGGGCTACTTCGCCTTCGAAGTCATCTTCGGCTTCCCCGGCTCGGACCCGTCGCTGCCGCTCTTCGCGTTCGTGTTCCTCGTGGCCCTGGGGGTGGACTACAACATCTTCCTGGTCGCCCGCGCGCGCGAGGAGACGCTCAAGCACGGCACGCGCGAGGGCATACTGCGCGCGCTGGCGGTGACCGGGGGCGTGATCACCAGCGCCGGGATCGTGCTCGCGGGGACGTTCTCGGTGCTGGCCGTGCTGCCGCTCGTGTTCCTCACCGAGATCGGCTTCGTAGTGGCGTTCGGCGTGCTGCTCGACACCTTCCTGGTGCGCAGCGTGCTCGTGCCGGCGCTCGTTCTGGAGACCGGTCCGAAGGCGTGGTGGCCGTCGGCGCTCGCCAAGCGGGAGGAGCGGGAACCGGCGCAGGTCTAGGCCGGCCTCCGCCATGTGGGACGTCGACGCGTACGAGCGCGCTGCACGCGCCGGCGTCGCCGCGGTGGCGCGCTACGTGGCCGCGAGCCAGGCGGGGGAGGGGCCGGCGGTGTCGGCCCCACCGCTCGAGGACGTGCTCGAGGAGCTCGACCTGCGCCGCCTGGTCCGCGAGGGCGGCCTCGACGCCGACCGCCTCGGCCCCTGGCTCGAGACGTTCCTCGAGCGCAGCACCAGGCTGCACCACCCCGGCGAGCTGGCGCACCAGGTGGCCTCGCCGGACATTGGCGCCGCGCTGGCCGATCTCGTGCACGGCGCGATCAACCAGCCGATGTCGATCTACGAGATGGGAGCGGCGGCGAACGCCGCCGAGGTGGCGGTGGTGGAGTGGATGGCGGAGCGGATCGGCTGGGGCCCGGGCGCAGGCGGCGTGCTCACCCACGGCGGCTCGCTCGCCAACCTGACCGGCCTGCTCGCCGCGCGCGCCGCCGCGGCGCCGTCGGCCTGGACGGACGGCGTGGGCGGCGACCTTGCGGTGCTCGCGCCGCCCTCGGCCCATTACTCGGTCAAGCGCAGCGTGGCGATGCTCGGGCTCGGTGAGCTGGCTGTCGTGCCGCTCGACGTCGACGAGTACGAGCGGATCGTGCCGGCCGGCCTCGAGGCCGCGGTCGAGCGGTCCGCGGCCGGCGGAAGGCGGCCGATGGCGCTGGTGGCCGCGGCATGCGCCACGAGCACCGGGCTGCACGACGACCTCGACGCGATCGGGCGCTTCTGCCGCGAGCGCGGGATCTGGTTCCACGTGGACGCCGCGCACGGCGCCTCCGCGCTGCTGTCGGAGGAGCACCGGCATCTCCTGCGCGGCATCGAGCAGTCCGACTCGGTGGTGTGGGACGCCCACAAGATGCTCCGCACCTCGAGCCTGTGCGCGGCCGTGCTGGTGCGCGAGGCGCCGCGGCTCGAGGCGGCCTTCCGCCAGCAGGCCTCCTACTTGATCTACGACGACCCGCAGGCGGCGGGCCCGGACCTGCTCGGCCGCCAGGTCGAGTGCACCAAGGCGCCGCTCGGCCTCAAGGTGCTCCTCAACCTGGCCCTTCGCGGCGAGCGGGGCCTCGGCGAGTACGTGGCCGAGCAGTACGACAAGACGCTGCGCTTCTGGGAGCTGATCTCCGCATGCGAGGGCTTCGAGTGCCTGTGCCGGCCCGAGAGCAACATCCTCTGCTTCCGCTACGGCGACGACGACGCGCTTCAGATAGAGCTGCGCGAGCGGCTGCTGTCCGAGGGCCGCTTCCACCTGAGCTCGACCGTGGTGTCGGGAGTGCGCTGGCTGCGCATGTCGGTGATGGCGCCGGCCACGAGCGAGGAGACGATCGAGGAGCTGCTCGAGGCGATCGAGCGGCTAGCGGGCGCTCAGCGCAGCTTCCGCCAGGCGGCGGGCGAGGCGTAGCCAGACCGGGTCGAGGCGGTCCGGCTCACGCGAGCAGTCGTTCCAGCTCCTCGGGCTCGGTGACCGGCGCCTTGCAGGCGAAGCGCTCGCACACGTAGGCCGCCGCCCGGCCGTCCACCGGCGGGCGGTCCTGCAGCAGCGGCACGCCGTCGGGCGCACCGCCCGCCACGACCAGGTGCGGCCGGAACTCGCCGCGCAGCACTCGCTCGAGCGGCCTCAGGTCGTCGCCCACGAGCGCCACCTCTCGGACCGGCGAGAGGTGGAAGTCCATCGCCTGCAGGAGGTGCCCGAACGCCTGCGGGTGCTTCGGCGCCAGCTCGTGCAGGAGCCGCAGCACCGAGACCGCGCGATGCTCGTAGGCGTGCTCGCCGGTGAGCGCGGCCAGACGCAGCAGGCCGTAGGCGGCGCTCGCGTTGCCGGAAGGGATCGGGTGGTCCTCGAGGTCCTTGCGCCGGGCGAGCAGCCGCTCGTGGTCGGACGAGGTCTCGAAGAAGCCGCCGTTCTCGTCGTCGGCGAAGCGCTCGATCGTGGTGTCCGCCAGCGCCCGCGCCTCGCCGAACCAGCGCGGCTCGAAGGTGGCCTCGTAGAGGCTCAGCAGCGCCTCGAGTAGGTACGCGTGGTCCTCGAGGTAGGCGTTGAGGCGCGCCTGGCCGTCCTTCCAGGTCCGGAGCAGGCGGCCGTCGGCGTCGCGCATCGAGCCGAGCACGAAGCCGGCGCAGCGCTCGGCGGCATCGAGGTAGTCGCGCCGTTCGAGCACGGCGCCGGCGTCGGCGAGCGCCGAGATCATGAGCGCGTTCCAGGAGGTGAGGCGCTTGTCGTCCAGCCCGGGCCAGACGCGCTTCGCGCGCGCCTCGTAGAGCAGCCGGCGCCACTCGCCGAGCTGCTCCGGCGCGCCCGGGCCGCGCACCGGGATGTTGCGTCCCTCGAAGTTGCCGCGGTCGGTGGCGCCGAACCAGGCGATCGCCTCGTCCGCGTCCGGGCCGAGCGCCTCGCGCATCTCCTCGATCGTCCAGACGTAGAACTTGCCCTCCACTCCCTCGGAGTCGGCGTCGAGGGCGGAGAAGAAACCGCCCTCGGGGGCGCGCATCTCGCGGAGCGCCCAATCGAGCGTCTCGACGGCGACGGTGCGGAAGAGATCGTCGCCGGTCACCTGCCAGCCATGCAGGTAAACGCGGGCGAGCAGCCCGTTGTCGTAGAGCATCTTCTCGAAGTGGGGGACGAGCCAGTAGGGGTCGACGGAGTAGCGAGAGAACCCGCCGCCGACCTGGTCGTACATCCCCCCTGAGGCCATAGCACGCAAAGTGTGAGACGTCATGTCTGTATCACCGCGACGGAGGAGGAACTCGAGCGCCGA
Organism: Thermoleophilaceae bacterium; assembly: GCA_035947555.1. GTDB lineage: Bacteria > Actinomycetota > Thermoleophilia > Solirubrobacterales > Thermoleophilaceae > JACVRW01. The sequence goes on from DASZJZ010000061.1 coordinate 7,421, forward strand.
GGCGGGCGGGAACTTGGGCGCCGACCCGAAGCCGCCGTTGGCGGCGTCGTAGCCGGCGCGAAGGCCCTCCACGGCGGCGTCGAGCACCGCGGGCTGCATCGGCTCGGACGACGGCTGCAGCAGAGCGCCGCCGCGCAGCCGCTCCGCGATGCGCGGGCCGCCGGCGCGGATCTCGTCGCGCTTCTCCTGCCAGGCGTGCGCCACCGCCTCGAGCACCTGGCGCCAGCTCGGCATGCCCATGCGCGGCTGGGGCGGGAAGTAGGTGCCGGCATAGAAGGGCACCTGCTCGGGGGTGAGGAAGGCGTTGAGCGGCCAGCCGCCGGAGCCCGTCATCGCGTGGCACGCCTCCATGTAGATGGCGTCGATGTCGGGACGCTCCTCGCGATCCAGCTTGATGCAGACGAACAGCTCGTTCATCAGCCGCGCCGTCTCCTCGTCCTCGAACGACTCGCGCTCCAT
>DASZJZ010000062.1:0-5317 GCA_035947555.1 Thermoleophilaceae bacterium
ATCGCCTACATCGGTGAGTTCAACTCGGGCGCGAGCGCGATCTCGATGCCCCTGCTGAACGAGGTGCCGATCGCCCAGATCAGCCCGGCCAACACGGCCGTGGGCCTGACCTCGGACGAGCCGGGCGCCGACGAGGGCGAGCCGGAGAAGTACTACCCGACGGGCGAGCGCCACTACGTGCGCATCGTCCCGAAGGACACCGTCCAGGGCGCCGCTCTGGCGACGCTCATGAGCGAGGACGGCTGCGGCAACGTCTACATCCTCCACGACAAGGAGGTGTACGGCGCCGGCCTGGCGCGGAACATCGAGGCCGCGGCGGGTGAGGTCGGGCTCGAGGTGCTCGGCAACGAGGGCATCGACCCGAAGGCCCCGAACTTCCGTTCCCAGGCGGCCGCGATGCGGTCGGAGGGCGCGGAGTGCTTCGTGTTCTCGGGCATCACCGCCAACGGCGCCGTCCAGCTGTACAAGGACGTCGCTGCGGCGCTGCCGGAAGCTCAGCTCTACGGGCCTGACGGCGTGGCCGAGTCCGGCTTCTCCGATCCGGCCGAGGGCGGCATCCCGGGTAACGTGGCGAGCCGCGTGAAGGTCACGGTCGCCACGCTGGCGCCGGACGAGTACCCGCCGGAGGGCCAGAAGTTCTTCGAGGACTTCGAGGCCGAGTACGGCGAGCCGAACCCGGACCCGTACGCCATCTACGGCTACGAGGCCATGCGGCTGGTGCTCGACACGTGCGAGCAGCTCGGCCCGGACTGCACGGACAAGCAGGCCATGATCGACGCGCTGTTCAACGTCAAGGGTCGTGAGTCGGTGCTCGGCACCTACGACATCGACGAGAACGGCGACACGACGCTGACGGACTACGGCGTCTACACGATCGAGGGCGGCGAGCTGCAGTTCGACCAGACGATCAAGGCCGAGGGCGCCTAGTCCAGGCGGTTTATCGGTAGCGGTTTCGGGGGGCGGGCCTTACGGTCCGCCCCCCGGCCGTGATAGAAGTCGCAGGACACGGGAATGAGGGGGATCTCTGGAGGCCAGTAGCCAAGCGGCCCGTCTGCCGGTTCGGACGAATACCTGGGAGCGGGTGCGTGGTTTCATCGGGGAGTACGGGCTCATCGCGCTTCTGCTGGTGCTGCCCGTGGCCTGCGCCCTCGGGGACCTCTTCACGTGGAAGGACGTCATCCTCGACTTCAACGACGAGCCGACGCTTGCCCGGCTCGGCAACAACGTCGTCGACGGGCTCTCGAACGGAGCGATCTGGGCGCTCGTTGCGCTCGGCTACACCCTCGTCTACGGAATCATCGAGCTGATCAACTTCGCCCACGGCGAGGTGTTCATGATCGGCTCGCTCGTCACGGCCGGCTTCTTCGGCACGCTTGGCCTCACCGCGGCGACCGGCGTGCCCGGCCTGGCCCTCGGGCTCCTCGTGACGCTGGTGCTGGCGATGATCGCGTCCGGGGCGCTCAACGTGATGATCGAGCGGGTCGGCTACCGGCCGCTCAGATCGGCGCCAAAGCTCGCGCCGCTGATCACGGCGGTCGGATTCTCGTTCATCCTGCAGAACGTCGGCATCCTCTGGATCGGCGGCTCGCCGGAGGGCATTCCCGACCTGATCCGCGCGCAGAAGGAGCTGTTCAACATCGGCGGGGTGTCGATCGCGCAGGGCGACATGCTGGCGGTCGGGGCGACCATCCCGCTCGTCCTGCTCCTCACGACGTTCGTGTCGCAGAGCCGGCTCGGCCGGGCGATGCGCGCCACGGCGCAGGACCCGGAGGCCGCGCGGCTGATGGGCATCAACGTGGACACCACGATCTCGCTCACGTTCCTGCTCGGCGGCATCATGGCCGGCGCTGCCGGGCTGATCTACGCGCTCTACCAGACGACGATCTGGTTCTTCCAGGGCTTCCAGGCGGGATTGATCGCCTTCACCGCCGCCGTCATGGGCGGCATCGGCAACCTCCAGGGCGCCGTGCTGGGCGGCTTCATCATCGGCATCATCCAGCAGATCTCCGACAACCGCATCGGCGGCGAGTGGACGCCCGCGATCGTCTTCTCGTACCTCGTCCTGATCATGGTCTTCCGCCCGTCCGGCCTGCTCGGCGAGGAGACGCGGGAGGCCGGATGACGAAGACCGCGGCGGCCCTGCGCAGGCCTGGGGTCAGGACCGACACACGCACGCTCGTCGCGCTCGGGGCCGGCCTCGTCGTGACGCTGTGGATGGCGGGCCAGATCGAGATGAACCTGTTCATGGCGTTCGTGCTGTGGGTCCTGGTCGCCGTGCGCGTGGTCCTGCACGAGAACAGGGCGGCGCTGACGGGCACGCTCGTCGCGCTCGCGGTCTGGGCGATCGTGCTGCCCTTCTTCCAGGATTCGGGCGGCGGCTTCCTCGAGGACGCCACGCAGGCCCTCGCGCTCACCGTGATGGCGCTGGGGCTCAACATCATCGTCGGCTTCGCGGGCCTGCTCGACCTGGGCTACGTCGCCTTCTACGCGCTCGGCGCGCTGATGGCCGGCTACTTCATGTCAGGCTTCTTCTCGGGCGCCGGCGGGGGCGAGGGGTGGTCCTTCCTGGTCGGCGAGCCGGCCTCCACGCTGCCCGGGGTCCACTTGAACTTCCTGCTGGTGATCGTGATCGCGGTGATCGTGACCACGATCGCCGGCATGCTGATCGGGTTGCCGACGCTGCGGCTCAGAGGCGACTACATCGCGATCGTGACGCTCGCGTTCGGGGAGATCGTCGGACGCCTCGTCCTGAACGGCGACGAGATCAGGATCGGCGGGCAGGAGCTGACCGCCGGGCGGCAGGGGATCACGCCGATCGACAAGATCGACCTGCCCTTCATCGCACCCTTCACCGGGCTCGAGCTCAGACCCTGGTACTGGGTGGCCCTGGCGATGGTGGCCGTGGTGCTGTTCGTGAACTACAGGCTGCGCGACTCGCGCCTTGGCCGGGCCTGGATCGCCCTGCGCGAGGACGAGGTCGCGGCCGCCTCGATGGGCGTGCCGCTGGTCAAGACGAAGCTGCTCGCCTACGGCACCGGGGCCGCCTTCGGCGGCATCTCCGGCGTGTTCCTGGGGTCGTACCTGAACACCGTGAACGCGCAGCAGTTCGAGTTCTCGTTCTCGATCTTCGTGCTGGCCATGGTCATCCTCGGCGGACTCGGGTCGATCGAGGGCGTGATGCTCGGGGCGATCGTGCTGGCGTTCATCAACTTCAACCTGATCCCGGACGTCTTCAACGACTATCCGCAGAAGGTCGGCCTCGACTTCGACCTCACGGAGCTGTCGTTCGGAATCTTCGGCTTCCTGCTCGTCATCATGATGGTGCTCAGACCCGAGGGCCTGATACCGGAGCGAAGGCGCCAGATCGAGCTGCGCGAGCACGTCGGCGTGGGGGCGACCACCGGCGTGGGCGGCGACGAGGAAAGGTACGAGGCGAGAGCCTGATGGCATCCGACGGGGCGATCCTCTCCGCGGAGAACATCACCAAGGTCTTCGGCGGCCTGGTCGCGGTCGAGGACGTGACCTTCGAGGTGCCCGAGCGGGGCATCGTCTCGATCATCGGCCCCAACGGCGCCGGCAAGACCACCTTCTTCAACATGCTGACCGGGCTGTACCGGCCGACCTACGGGCGGATCAGGTTCAGCGGCAGGAACGTGACCGGCCGCCGGCCCGACCTGATCATGAAGGACGGGATGGCGCGCACGTTCCAGAACATCCGCCTGTTCGGCACGATGACGGCCCTAGAGAACGTGATGGTCGGCCAGAACTCCCGCATGCGCGCCGGGCTGTTCGGCTCGATCTTCCGGTTGCCGCACGTCAAGCGCGAGGAGCGTTCGGTCGAGGAGAAGGCGCGCGAGACGCTCGCCTACGTGGGGATCGCGGAGAGCCAGTTCGAACAGATGTCCGTGAACCTCTCCTACGGCGACCAGCGCCGGCTCGAGATCGCGCGCGCGCTCGCGTCCGAGCCCAAGCTGCTGCTGCTCGACGAGCCGACCGCCGGGATGAACCCGCAGGAGTCGGCCACGTTGACCGACTTCATGCGCAAGCTGCGCGACGAGCGCGGCCTCACGATCCTGCTGATCGAGCACGACATGCAGGTCGTGATGGGCGTGTCCGAGCACATCACAGTGCTCGACCACGGCCAGAAGATCGCGGAGGGCACGCCCGAGGAGGTGCGCGCCAACCCGCGCGTGATCGAGGCCTACCTCGGCAAGCAGGGCGCGGAGGAGGCCGAGGCGGGCGCCGCGCGCCGTGAGCCAGGGCAGGGAGGGCCGGCCTGATGCCGCTGCTCGAGGTCACCGGCATCCACACCTTCTACGGCAACATCGAGGCGCTGAAGGGCATCTCGCTGACGGTCGACGAGGGCGAGGTGGTCACGCTGATCGGCTCGAACGGCGCCGGCAAGTCAACCACGCTTCGCTCGATCTCGGGCCTCACGCCGCCGCGTGAGGGGTCGATCAAGTTCGAGGACACCGAGATCGGCGAGGTGCCGCCGCAGGAGATCGTGCAGCGCGGCATCTCGCTGTCGCCCGAGGGCCGGCACGTGTTCCCGCGCATGACCGTGCGCGAGAACCTCGACCTCGGCGCCTACCTGCGCAAGGACCGCGACGGCATCGACAACGACCGCGAGCGCGTGTACTCGCTGTTCCCGCGGCTCAAGGAGCGCGAGCGCCAGAAGGGCGGGACGATGTCCGGCGGCGAGCAGCAGATGCTCGCGATCGGGCGTGCGCTGATGGCCAATCCGCGCCTGCTGCTGCTCGACGAGCCGTCGATGGGGATTGCACCGATCCTCGTGGAACGGATCTACGAGACGATCGCGGAGATCAACCGGCAGGGCACGACGATCCTGCTGGTCGAGCAGAACGCCAACTACGCGCTCGAGGTGTCGAAGCGCGGGTACGTGCTCGAGACCGGCAAGGTCGCGCTGGAGGACGCCTCCGGCAACCTGCGCACCAACCCCGAAGTCCAGAAGGCCTACCTGGGGGCATGAGCATGGACCTGTTTGCTGTCATCGGATCCGGCGCGCTGTGGCTGATGTACCTGTGGCTCGCGTCCGGGATAGCGGCCTCGTACCTGTCGGCGCGAAAGGGCTACGGCGAGAAGCTCGGCCTTGCCTTCGGGATGCTGCTGTCGTTCGTCGGCGTGCTGATCTGGCTGGTCTGGCCCGCCAAGTCGGACTCGCGCTGGAAGCTGCAGGGCCCGTTCGGGAGCGGCGGCAAGACCGTGGCCGAGCTGCGCGCCGAGCAGCACTCCGTGCGCGGGGACTAGGGATGACAGCCGGGGCTCGCGCCCCCGGGCCCCCGCTGCGCCTGGCCGG
>DASZJZ010000063.1:0-11610 GCA_035947555.1 Thermoleophilaceae bacterium
GCCGTGGCGCCGGCCACTCCCGCCCCGGCTGCCGCGCCGCCACCGGAGCCGGCGGCGGCGGTCGCCCCGGCGCCCGCGCCCAGCTTCGCCACCCACAGCTTCTTCATGAACAGCAGCGGCCCGATCGGGTAGAGCGCGGCCAGCGCGCGCGAGGTCTTGCGCAGCTCGCCCTTGAACGTCCGGCAACGATCGCAGTTCTTCAGATGCCGCCGCACGGGCGCCGAGCTGCGGGCGATGCCCTCGGCCGCCTGCCCGAGCTCGAGCCGCACCTCGGAGCAGGTGAGCAGCCGTGCCTCGGCGGCCTCGGCGAGCGCCACGCGCGCGCGCACGAGAAGCGACTTCACGCTCGGCACCGTCGTGTCCATCGCCTCGGCGATCTGCTCGTAGGAGAGCGCGTCTATTTCGCGCAGGAGGAGGGCGGTGCGCTGCGTCTCGGGGAGGTCCTGCACGTCCGCCACGATGTGGCGGAACTCCTCGCGCTTGTGAACCGTGTCGGCGGTGGTGGTGCCTCCGTCGCGCTCGAACACGTCCATCGAGTCCTGGCCGGCAGGCTGCGGCCGGCGCAGGTGGTTTAGGCAGCGGTTGCGCGCGATCCGGTACAGCCAGGGCCGGGCGTTGATCGGACGGTCGTCGGCGCAGATGGCGTTGAAGGAGGCCGCGAAGACCTCCTGCAGCACGTCCTCGGCATCCTCCTGGGACCCGAGCATGTGACGGCAGAAGGCGAGCAGACGCGGCTGATAGCGCTGTACGAGCGCCTCGAACGCACCGTGGTGCCCGCGCCGGATTAGCGCGACGAGCCGCTCGTCCGTCTGAAGCCGGAGTAGCGGCGATCGCCCTGCAAGCGCGGGAAGACGTGCGGAGTGTTGAAGTGCAGACGCTTCCAACAGGTACCCGCCCGTGGGACACCGTAGCAGCGGGGAAGTTGCGCCATACACTGCTTGCAGGCCCGGGTGGTGGAATCTGGTCAGACACTGGGGGCTTAAACCCCCCTGCTCCTCGAGGGCGTGTGGGTTCGAATCCCACCCCGGGCATTTCGGGTATACACCTCGCATGGCCAAGGTGCTGTTCATCCCGGTCAGCGTCGGCGGAGGCCTGCTTGCCGGCTTCATCTCCAAGAAGGTCTTCGACCAGATTTGGGGGCTGATCGACGCGGAGGAGCCGCCGGACTCCAAGCATCGCGACATCCAGTGGAGCAAGCTGCTGATCGCGGCGGCTGTGCAGGGCGCGATCTTCCGTGCGATGAAGGAGGCCACCGATCACTACAGCCGCCGCGCCTTCTACCGCACCACCGGAACCTGGCCCGGCGAGAAGGCGCCCGAGCCCGAGTAGGACCCCGATACTCCGGGTAGGCAGGACCGCAAGAACCTGCGCGCGGGGTCACACCAGCGTGTAAGGATTCGAGCGCGCGTGTCTTCGCGTAGGGAGCGCCGCTAGGGAGGCGGCGTCGCGAGGCCGGGCGGGAGGAGCAACAAGGCAGGGTGATGCGATCGTTCAGCGGTATTGGACGCGTCGCCGCGATTGGTGCGGTGATCGCGGCTGTCGCGCTGGTCGCCGTCCTGCTGTTCGGCGGCGGGGGCGGCTACGCCGTGAAGGCGCACTTCCTGAACGCCGGTCAGCTCGTCAAGGGCAACCCGGTCCAGAGCGGCGGCGTCCCGATCGGCTCCGTGTCCGGGATCGACATCGCCCCCAACGGCGAGGCCGAGATCACGCTCGAGATCGACGAGGACCACGCGCCCCTGCGCCGCGGCACCCAGGCCGCGATCCGCCAGCTCTCGCAGTCCGGCATCGCCAATCGCTACGTCGACCTGACCATGCCGCCGAACGGCGCCGAGGAGATCCCCGACGGCGGCACGATCGGGTCCGACGACACCAAGACCCAGGTCGACCTCGACCAGCTCTTCAACACGCTCGACCCCGAGACCCGCCACTCGCTCCAGCAGTTCTTCAAGGGCTCGGCCAAGATGTTCGAGGGGCAGGGCGAGCAGGCGCGCGCGGGCTTCCACTACCTGAACCCCGCGCTCTCCACCTCGAGCCGGCTGTTCAACGAGCTGACGCGCGACACCCCGGTGCTCGAGCGCTTCCTGCTCGACAGCGCCGAGCTCGTGACCGCTGTGGCCGAGCGCCGCGACGACCTCGCCGGCCTGATCGGGAACCTCAACCAGACCACGCGCGCGCTCGGGGACCAGAAGGAGGCGCTCGCCGACTCGATCTCCCAGCTCCCGCCGTTCATGCGGCGGGCGAACACGACGTTCGTGAACCTGCGCAGCACGCTGGACCAGCTCGACCCGCTGGTGGACGCCTCCGAGCCGGTGGCGAGGCGGCTGGGCCCCTTCCTCTCAGAGGCGCGCGCGTTCGCCGCAGACGCCGAGCCGACCGTCCGCGACCTCAGCCGCACGGTGCGCCGCCGCGGCCCGGCGAACGATCTGATCAACCTGCTCGACGCCTTCCCCCCGCTGGCCGACATCGCGGTGGTGCGCAAGCGGCGCGTCGCCGCCCCCGGCGGCAGGCGGGTCGACGTGGGGGTGACCGACGGCGCCTTCCAGGAGACCGTCGAGGCCTTCAAGGCGGGCGCGCCCGAGATCGGGCTCGGCCGCGCCTACACCACTGACTTCCTCGGCTGGGCGGACGACTTCTCCACCACCGGCGGCGGCTTCGACGCGCTCGGCGCCATGGGCCGCGGCCACATCTCGCTGGCGGAGAACCTCGGCGGCCCGATCCGCAAGTACCAGTACAAGCGCTGCCCGGGCGCCGCCGAGGCGCCGACCGCTGATGGCTCGAACGTGCTGAGCGCAGAGCAGATGGCAGAGCTCCAGTGCGAGGAGTCGGCGCGCGCCGTGGGAGACGTGAAGTGAGGCGCGTCCTCGCGATCCTCGTCACGCTCGCCGTGTGCGCGGCCGCCGTGGTGCTGGCGGGCGCCTCGAGCGACGAGCGGAGCGGCAAGACCTACGAGGTCGTGTTCGACAACGCCTTCGGCTTGGTGGAGGGCGGCGACTTCCAGGTCGGCGGCGTGACCGCCGGCACGACGAGCGACATCCGCGTGGTGAAGCGCCAGGGCGAGGCGCCCAAGGCCGTGGTGACCGCCGAGGTGAGCGAGCCCGGCTTCGACGACTTCCGCAAGGACGCCACCTGCGACATCAAGCCGCAGTCGCTGATCGGCGAGTACTTCGTGGACTGCCAGCCGGGCAGCTCGCCCGAGAAGCTGCCGGAGGGCGGCACCGTGCCGGTCGAGCAGACCACCTCCACGATCCCGGCCGACCTGATCAACAACATCATGCGCCGCCCCTACCGCGAGCGCTTCAGGCTGATCATCACCACGCTCGGCACAGGGCTCGCGGGCCGGCCGGAGGATCTCTCGGAGGCCCTCCGCCGCGCCCACCCGGGCCTGCGCGAGACCTCGCGCGTGCTGCAGATCCTGGGCGACCAGAACCAGGTCATCAAGGACTTCATCACCGACTCGGACACCGTGATCGAGGAGCTCGAGGCCAACAAGCGCGACGTGGCGCGCTGGGTCGAGGAGGCCGGCGACACCGCGGAGATCACGGCCACCCGGCGCACCGAGCTGCGGCGCACGTTCCAGAAGCTGCCCACCTTCCTCGACGAGCTGCGCCCGACGATGGTCCGGCTCGGCGAGCTCGCCGACGAGCAGACGCCCCTCCTCGCGGACCTCCAGCGAGCCGCCCCCAGCCTCGACGAGTTCTTCACCCGACTGGGGCCGTTCGCGGACGCGTCGCGCCCGGCGGTCGACTCGCTGGGCGAGACCTCGAAGGTGAGCACCAGGACGTTCCGCGAGGGCAAGCAGGAGATCGCGCTCCTGCGCGAGCTCGCGCCGGAGGCCCAGCCCACCTTCAAGCCGATCCGCCAGTTCCTCGAGACGAGCGACGACCGCCGCCGCGGGCTCGAGGACGACCCGCGCGCGGTGAACGGCAGCCCGCCGGCGCCCGACCCAACGGCGATCAGCGAGCGCGGCCCGAAGGCCTTCACCGGCCTCGAGGCGCTGTGGAACTACTTCTTCTGGCAGAGCCTCAGCATCAACGGCTTCGACAAGTACAGCCACATGCTGCGCATCGCGATCACCGAGACCAAGTGCGGCGAGCTGTACAACGAGTTCGACTTCTCGAACCCGAAGGACAGGGAGACCTTCGAGGACTGCAGCCAGTGGCTCGGGCCGAACCTGCCCGGCATCACCACGCCTGACTTCACCGAGGGAGGCGCCGCCGCCGCTAGGACCGCGAGCCGCGAGGCGCCCGCGCGCGAAGTCGGCGAGCGCCGCTCCGCGGGCCAGCCCGACGCCGGCCCGGTGCCCGGCCAGCGCGACATCTCGAAGCCCCAGATCACGCTGCCGCCGGACCTCCAGCGGCTGGTGGAGGGGCTGACGCCGAAGGAGCGCCGCGACCTCCCGCGCGAGATCCGGCGCCGCCTCGAGGACGTGGTCGGCCCGCTCCCGCAGGTGCCGCAGCCGCCGCCCGCGCCGGTACCGGCGCCCGCCCCCGCCCCCGCGCCGCCGAGCCCGACCGGCTCCGGTCCGCCGCTCCTCGACTACCTGCTCGCGCCATGAGGGGACGCAAGCGCAACACCAACCTCGCCGCCAGCCCGGTCCTGATCGGGGCCGTGACGCTGCTCGTCACGATCATCGCGGTCTTCATCGCCTACAACGCGAACTCGGGCCTGCCGTTCGTGCCGACCTACGACCTGAAGGCCGAGCTGCCGTCGGGCGCCAAGCTCGTGAAGGGCAACGAGGTGCGGGTTGGCGGCTTCCGCGTCGGCGTGGTCGACGAGATCACGCCCAAGACCGTCGAGGTGGAGGGCGAGCGCCGCTCGGTCGCGGTGATCTCGATGAAGCTCGACAAGGTCGTCGAGCCGCTCGCCAAGGACAGCACCGTCAGCGTACGGCCGCGCTCCGCGCTCGGGCTCAAGTACGTCGAGCTCGTCCCGGGCGACTCCGAGGCCACCTTCGCGCGCGGCGACACCATCCCGCTGGGACGGTCCAGCGAGCCGCTCGAGCTCGAGGACGTCTTCTCGATGTTCGACCCCGACACGCGGACCAACGCCCGCGCCGCCACGCAGGGATTCGGCGACGCGTTCGCCGGTCGCGGCCAGTCGATCAACGAAGTGATCCGGGCGCTGAACCCGTTCTTCCAGCACCTCACGCCGGTCATGCAGAACCTGGCCGATCCGGACACCGAGCTCGACCAGTTCTTCCTCCAGATCGGGCGCGCCTCGGCGCAGGCGGCGCCGGTGGCCGAGATCCAGGCCGAGCTGTTCACGCACATGGCGGACACGTTCGACGCGATGAGCCGCGACCCGGAGGCGCTGCAGCTGACGATCGAGAAGCAGCCGCCCACGCTCGACACGGCGGTCGCCTCGTTCCGCGTGCAGCGCCCGTTCCTGGCCGACTTCGCCGACCTCTCGCGGCGCCTGCGGCCGGCCGCGCAGGAGCTCCCGCGCTCGCTGCCGGCGGTGAACGACGCCTTCCGCGTCGGCACGCCGATTCTGCCGCGGACGGTCGAGCTGAACGAGCGCCTGCAGAGCGCGACCGGCGAGCTCCAGGACCTGTTCCAGAACCCGAGCACGCTGATTTCGCTGCGCGACATCGACACCGCGCTCACCGTGACCCGGCCGGCCGCCGAGTACATCGCGCCGTTCCAGACGGTCTGCAACTACTTCGTGTACTTCGCGCTGCCGCTCGGCGAGCACCAGTCGCAGCTCTCGCCGGACAAGAGCGGCACGGTGCAGAACCAGGGCGCCAAGCACGTCAACGGCGAGCAGCCCAACAACTACGGCACGATCATGAGCTCGCGCAACGTGGACATCCCGCCGGGCATGGAGGCGCGCGGCGCGAAGGCCCCGCTCGACGGCAGCATGGGCCCGCCCGGCCAGCCGATCCACCGCCTCCAGGCGCCCGTCTACCCCTACCCGGCGATCGACGCGCAGGGCAACGCCGACTGCCAGCGCGGCCAGGAGGGCTACCCGAACGGGCCGTTCACCACCGGCGGCCGCTACGGGCCCGGTCTGCTGTCCGACAAGACGCCGGCGGGCGGCAACGCCCCGATCACCGACCCGGACTACCCGATCCTCTCGGGCGGGACGTTCGAGTCGATCGAGAACGGTGTCGACAACCTGGCGGACGTGCCATGAGCAACGGGATGTCACCACTCCGCGCGGGAATCCTGGCGCTCGCCGTGCTGACCGTGTTCGCCTACTTCGGGTTCACCAAGAACAACCCGTTCGCGAACCCGTACGAGCTCAACGCGGTCTTCCGCGACGTGAACAACCTGAAGCCGAACTCGCCGGTGCGGATCGCCGGCGTGGAGGTGGGCAAGGTCAAGGGCGTCGAGCCGGTGGACCGCGCCACCGGAGGCGCGCGCGTGACCATGGAGATCGAGGACAAGGGGCTGCCGATCCACGAGGACGCCCAGCTCAAGATCCGCCCGCGGATCTTCCTCGAGGGCAACTTCTTCGTCGACGTGCAGCCCGGCTCGCCGTCCGCGCCCACGCTCGACGACGGCGGCACGATCCCGATGCAGCAGACCGCGGCGCCCGTGCAGTTCGGTGACCTGCTGAACGTGCTGCAGAGCGACACGCGCGAGGACCTGAAGACGTTCCTGAGGGAGTACGGCGAGAGGGGGCTCGGGAACGGCGGCGCCGAGGGCTTCCGCGACTCGATCCAGTACTGGGAGGACGCCTACCGCAACAGCGCGCTCGCGAACGACGCGACGCTCGGCCAGGAGCCGGACACCGACCTGCAGCGGATGATGAAGGGGCAGGCGAAGACCTTCGCCGCCCTCGTGCGGGACGAGCGCGCGCTGAAGGATTTGATCACGCACTTCAACATCACCGCGGGCGCGTTCGCGCGCGAGGACGAGGCGCTCGAGGCCTCCATCCCCGAGCTGCGCGACATGCTGAGCACGGCGCGGCCCGCGCTCGCCTCGCTCAACAGCTCGCTGCCGAGCGTGCGGGCGTTCGCCAGCGACGCCCTGCCCGGCGTGCGCACCTCGGACGAGACGCTCACCGCGTCGATCCCGTTCATGACCCAGGCGCGCCGGCTGATGTCGCGCGCCGAGCTGCGCGGCCTGGCGGCGGAGCTGCGGCGGCGGATCCCGAGCCTCGTGGAGCTGAACCAGACGACCGTGCCGGTGCTCCGCGAGAGCCGCCAGCTCTCGGCATGCACGAACAACGTGCTCGTGCCGTTCGTGCAGTCGACTTACCCGAACGTGGAGGGGGCAGACGCCGAGCACGGCAACGCCGAGCAGCAGGTGCGCTTCCAGATGCAGCGCGGCCTCGTGGGGCTGTCGGGCGAGTCCCGCTTGTCCGACGGCAACAACCAGTGGTTCCACACGTCGCTGGCGCCGCCCGCCACGCACGTGCAGCCGGCGCCGCCCACGGTCGTGGACCAGCCGCCGCCGCGGCGTCCCGACGTGCCATGCGAGACGCAGGAGCTGCCGAACCTGGCAGCGCCGGCCGCGCCGACGACGGCGTTCGGCGGCGACACGCTCCTGGGCGCCGGGAAGCCGTTCCTCGACACGGCGTTGCGCCGGGCGGAGGAGCTGTTCAAGGAGCTCGAGGCAAGGCGCGGCCAGGGGCCGCCGCAGTCGCCGCTGCCGCAGTCCCCGCTGCCGGTCGGAGGCCTCCCGTGAGGACCGCGATCCGCAAGCACCTCGCCGACTTCCTCGCGGTCGTGGCCGTGTTCGTGCTCGGCAGCGGCGTGGCCGCCTGGATCCTCTCGAACCAGCGGCTGCGCTTCCCGCTCATCGAGGACAAGCCGTTCGTGGTCAAGATGGAGCTGGAGAACGCCCAGGCCGTGCAGCCCGGCCAGGGCCAGACGATCCGCAGCGCGGGCGTCGAGATCGGGCAGATCGGCGAGGTGGAGCTCGAGGAGGGCATCGCCGTCGTGGAGATGGAGCTCGAGAAGCGCTACGAGGGCTACGTGCGCGACGACGCGACGGCGCTGCTGCGAAGCAAGACGGGCCTCAAGGACATGTTCGTCGAGCTCGACCCGGGCGACGGCGAGCCGCTCGAGGAGGGCGAGCGGATCCCTGTGGCGAACACCGCGCCGGACATCGACCCCGACGAGGTGCTCGCCGCGCTCGACGCCGACACGCGCGACTACCTGAAGCTGCTCGTGTCGGGCGCCGGGAAGGGGCTCGACGGACACGGTGACGACCTTTCCGAGACGTTCCGGCGCTTCGCCCCGCTGCACCGCGACCTCGACCGCGTGACCGAGGCGATCGCCAGCCGGCGCGCCAACCTGCGCCGCCTGATCCACAACTACGGCCTGCTCGTCGAGGAGCTGGGCGGCAAGGACGAGGACCTCACCCGGCTGGTGCGCGCCTCCAACGCCGTGTTCGACTCGTTCGCCGCCGAGGAGAGCAACGTCTCGGCGTTCGTGTCGAAGCTGCCCGGCGCGCTCCGCCAGACTCGCGTGACGCTCGCGAAGGTGGACCGGCTCGGGCAGCGGCTCGGCCCGGCGCTCGAGTCGCTGCGCCCGCCGTTCCGCAAGCTCGACGAGGCCAACCGCGCGGTGCTGCCGTTCGTGGAGGAGGCGACGCCGATCATCCGCGACGAGATTCGCCCGTTCGCGCGGGCCGGCCAACCGTTCTTCCGCAACCTCGGCCTGGCCTCGCGCGACCTCTCCAAGGCAGGCCCCGACCTGACGAAGACGTTCCGCGGCCTCAACCGTCTGTTCAACATCGGCGCCCACAACCCGAACGGCAACGAGGGGCTGACCGGCGACCTGGCCAAGGATCGGGCGCGCGACGAGGGCTACCTCTACTGGCTCGCCTGGACCGCGCAGAACACCGTGTCGCTGTTCAGCACGAGCGACGCCCAGGGCCCGTTCCGGCGCATCTTCCTCGGCGGCGTGAACTGCAACACCTTCACCGGCGAGGGAGTGCCGGAGCCGATCTCCAACCTGCTCGGCGACGCGGGGGTCTGCGCCAAGTGATCAAGCAGACCCCCAGCCTCGGCCGGATCCTGGCGATGGTGGTCTTCACGCTGTCGTGCTTCGCGCTGCTGATGTTCCTGTGGCTCGCGTTCGGCGGCTCGATCCCGCTGCGGCCCGAGGGCTACCGGGTGCAGGTGGCCTTCCCCGAGGCCGCCACGCTCGCCGAGGAGGCCGACGTGCGGATCTCGGGCGTGAACGTCGGGAAGGTCAAGACCAAGCGGCTCGACAAGGGCGGCAACCGCACGATCACCGAGCTCGAGCTCGACTCCAAGTTCGCGCCGATACCGCGCGACTCGCGCGCGATCCTGCGCCAGAAGACGCTGCTCGGCGAGACCTACGTCGAGCTCTCGACCGGCAACACGTCGGCCGGCATGCTGGAGGACGGCGACCGGCTGCCGAACTCGCAGGTCGAGCCGACTGTGGAGCTCGACGAGATCTTCGGAGCCTTCGACGCGCCGACGCGGAAGGCGTTCCAGGAGTGGGTCGACGGCCTCGCAAAGGCGAGCGAGGGCGGCCAGGCGCCCGAGGACCTGAACGACGCCTTCGGGAACATGGCGCCGTTCGCAGTGGACGGCGCGCGCCTGCTGCAGGTGCTCGACGAGCAGGAGACCGCCGTGCACGAGCTGTTCCGCAACACCGGCGAGGTGTTCGCGGCGATCAACGAGCGCGAGGGGGCGCTGCGCCAGCTGATCGTCAACTCGAACAACACGTTCGAGGCGACCGCCTCGCGCGACGAGGCGCTGGCGGAGACGTTCCAGATCTTCCCCGTCTTCCTGGACGAGTCGCGCGTGACGCTCGAGCGGCTCGAGACGTTCTCGCGCGACACCCGCCCGCTCGTGAACGACCTGAAGGCGCCGGCCGACGACCTCGCGCCGACCGTGCGCGACCTCGGCGATCTCGCGCCGCACCTCGAGAACCTGTTCCGCGACCTGCCGCCGCTCATCCGCGCCTCGCGGCGCAGCGTGCCGGAGATGGAGCGCGTGCTTGAGGAGGCCGAGCCGCTGTTCGAGGAGATGCACCCGTTCTTCGAGCAGCTCAACCCGATCCTGTCGTACTTCAACTTCCACCAGGCGACGCTGGCCGGCTTCATCTCGAACGCCGCGCCCGACCTGTCGGGCGACTTCGGCGGCGACCGCTACCAGGTGAACGTCGGCATCACCGAGTCGACGTCGTTCACGCGCCACACGAAGCGTCCCGACAGCGAGCGCGGCAACGCCTACATGCAGCCCAACGCGCTGCAGCGCGCCATCGCGCTCGGCACGATCGAGAGCTTCGACTGCCCGGGCGGCGTGCGGCCCAACGCCGAGGACGCGGAGACCGCGAACCCGCTGCAGAAGGACAGCCTGAAGCGGCCGCCGTGTCTGATCGCCCCGGCCTCCATGTACAACGGCAAGCAGTTCGTCCTGCTCGAGGAGGGACAGGCGCCGAACCAGCGCCCGCCGGGGTTCCGCGAGGGCAACACGCCCGCAGTGGACCCGAACCCGTCCAATCCGCTCGACTGAGCCGAGAAGTCGGCGGCCCGCGAGACGTTTCTATCCCCAGATTGCGCTACACGCGCGCGCACGAACATGAGAGATAGTGGCGTATACGCGGAAGGTAAGGCAGAGTTGTGGGGAATCGCTGAGCCCGTGCGCCGGTACAGCACCCTGTCCAGCACGGCCACCGCCCTAGACGAACGTTCGACCCTCCGGAGAAAACCGCTAATCACGGACGCGTGATCTGCCGAGACTGATTGACGTGGCCCCCTTCCACCCCCTGCGTCACGATGCGCGGGCCTTCACGGCTCGTGCCGGGGCGGCACTCGCCCTGTTCTTCACGATCGCAATCGTGCTGCTGGCGGGTGGAGGGAATCAGCAGCTAGCCAGCGCCGAGCCCGACAAGGGGGACGCCGGCGCGGCCGGCGCGGCTGCAGTGGGTCAGGCTGACGCTCCGATTCCAGAGGCGCCGGCTCCCGAGCCGGTCGCCGTGCCGCAGCCGGCGCCCGAGCCGGTCGCAGTGCCGGAGCCGGCTGCGACGCCAGAGCCGGAGGCGGCCGCGATCCCGGATGCGCCGGCCGCGATTCCGGATGAGCCGGCCGACGCACCTGCGGCGTCCGCCGCGCCCGAGGCGCCGGCGGTGCCGGCGCCCGCGGCGTCGAAGCAGTCCGTTTCGTCGAGGCGGTCGGCGGCGCCGGCGGGAGGGCCCGCCGCGGTCAGCTCGCACGGCATCCCCGACGATGAGGATGACGACGACGACGGAGACGACGACGACGAGGGCGGAGACGACGACGGCGGCTGGACCGGCGGCGGCAAGGACCGCGGCGGCGACAGCGACGACGGTTGGAGCGGCGGCGGCAAGGGGCGCAGCCGCGACGACGATGACGATGACGAGGGCGACGACGACGACGATGACGACGGCGACGAGGACGACGACGAGCCGGCGCCGAGCGGTCGCGGACAGGTCGCAGCTCCGGCGGGCCAGGGATCCGAAGCGGGATCCGGTGGCGGCGACGGCGACGGCGGCGGCGGTGAGGGCGAGACCCCCGCGGACGAGACCCCGGCGTCGAGCGGCGGACGCGGCGTCCTCCGCGACCAGGGCACCCGGGCGGGTGAGCGGGGCTTGGCGCAGGATCAGAACTTCACGACGCCGACCGACTCCGGCACCGGTGGCACCGGCGCCGAGCCGGGCGA
>DASZJZ010000064.1:0-7870 GCA_035947555.1 Thermoleophilaceae bacterium
CGCCCGCTTGCCCTCGGAAAGCGCCGCCGCCCAGGCGCGCGGCTCGACCGCGGCGACGTCGAGCGCGAGTGCGAACCCGTCGCGCACCCGCTGTACCAGCTGGCCGTCGCCGGCCCGGACCTCCCTTACCAGCGCGGTGCCCCGGCCGACCAGCGCTGTCCGGCGGACACCCCCCAGCCGGGCAAGGCGGCCCGCGGCGGCCCGAAGATCGTCAGGCCCTCGCACCAGGGCGGCGCGAGGCGGCTGAGCGGTCGCAGCGGGTGGTTCCGCATCGGGTGGCGCCGCGCGGCGGCCCTCCGGTGATCCTCGATCCTCGCCTCGCGCCGCGAGGGCCACGGCCACGAGCGCTAGGACGGCGAGCGCGGGCAGCCCGAAGCGCAGCATGCACCGGAGTGTGGCGATACTCCCGAGCCGATGTCCCGAGAGAACGTCGAGCTGGTTCGGAGGCTCTTCGAGACCTACAACGAGGGCGACTATGCCGCGGCGGCGGCCTGTCTTGCTCCGGGGGTGGTCTACGAGGTCGGTCAGGAGGTGCCGGCGTACGGTCCCGACGAGGTGCGGGCGATGTGGGAGCGCTGGGACGGTGCTTGGGACGACATGGAGACGGTTCCGGAGGAGTTCGTCGATGCCGGGGATCACGTCGTCGTGACGGTTCACTACTCGGCGCGCGGCCGGGGCAGTGGCATCGAGTACGCCGAGCGGCTGTACGACGTCTACACCATCCGCGACGGAAAGTGCGTGCGCAAGTTCGAGTTCCGGGACCGCTCCGATGCGCTCGCGGCCGCCGGGCTTGACCGCTAGCGTGGTCCGGCTACTTCGTGCCGACCTGCCCCTGATGGACGCCGCCCTGGCCGGCGACGACGCCCTCGCCGTAGCGCTCGGCCACCCCGTCGTGCCCGGCTGGGTCACCTTCACCGAGGCCCTTCGCCCCACCCGTGATGCCATCGCGTCCGACCCGAGTGCCTCGGCCCGGAGCGCGCGCCTCTTCCTGGCGGGCGACCCGCCGGAGCTCGTCGGCTGGGGCGGCTTCAAGGGCCCGCCCGCGGACGGGGTGGTGGAGCTCGGATACGAGATCGCCGAGAGCCGGCGCGGCCGCGGCCTCGCCACCGCGGCGACCCACGCGATGGTCGCCGAGGCATTCGCGGACGACCGGGTCAGGCTCGTGATCGCGCACACGTTGCCGGAGCCGAACGCCTCGAATCGCGTCCTCGAGAAGGCCGGCTTCGCGTTCGACGGGGAGGCGCAGGAGGGCGGCGAAGTCGTGTGGCGGTACTCGCTCATACGAACGGGCGCGCCGGCTCGATGAGTTTCCGGACGCCCGGCCTCGATCCTTTAGCCCGAGACAGAGCGTCCGGATATGGTCTCGGTGAGCTTCGGTCCTCAGTACGTGCCTGAGCCTTGTTCGAGCCACTCCCCGACTGGTATCAGCGACTTCCCGCCGGCGACGCGATGGCGAGGTTGGAGCGCGAGGACCTTCAGGCGCTCGGGCCGGACATCTCGGAGGGTGAAGCCATCGGCCTCGGGTGGTCGCTGCTCGTCTCCGACAGGGAGGAGGAGGTATGGGAGCTATCGCGGCAGGTCCCGGGCTTCCGCTGGTCGGCGGTCGGCCTTCTCCATCCGGAAGTGGATCGCTGGTTCGACGACTACGCCCCGGCCTTCGGCGTCATCCTCTACGCAGAGGACGAGGACACGGAACAGGCAGAGCCGCAGAGGGGGCTGGCGTTCGACGAGATCAAGCTGCCCGTGGTAGTGCGCCACGGTAGGTACAGCGAGCAGCGCGCGATCCCGCACGGCCGCCTTGCCTGCTGGTCCACCTCTCGCAACGGGCTCCGTAGCGGCTGGCTGACCGCTCGCCATGTCGCGGACCATGCCGGGATGGCCGCCGTCGGACAAGTCGTCGATCGCGCGCCGGAGTGCCTCGACGCCGCGCTGGTCAACGTCGGTGTGGCCGGAGCCGGCGCCGTCCAGCAGCTCGCCACGCCCGCCGTCGGGAGCGGGGTGGACATCGAGTTTGCGGCCCTCCGGAGCGCGACGATTCTGGACGTGGCGACGAACCTCGGCGTACAGCGCTCCTCCCGGTTTCCGGTGCGTTTCAGCGTCAATGTGGCCGGGGTTCCCGGCGACTCTGGAAGTCTGATCGTCGGCACGCCGTGCGGAGACCCCCTTGGCCTGTATCTCGGAGCCTTCACGTCAGCCAAGGGCCGTCAAAGTGGGATCGGGCTGGCGCTCACCCAGATCGAGTACTTCATGGACCTGGAGGTCTACAGATGAGCAATTCGTCCAAGAAGCTCACCTTGATCGTCGCTGACGAAGTCTTGGCCGCCGACCACCCCGAGTCGAAGCCCGAGGACTTCGAAGAGCAGGGCCTTCCCGGATTCGTCAAGCGGGTGCGCGCACCGAAGGACGTGGATCTCGCGCCGTTCCAGGAGAGACTTCGCAGCGTCCAGGGTCAGATCGACGAGCTGCTCGCGGCCGTCACCCCCTCCGCCGTAGCGGGCTTCCGCCTGAACGCGGTGCAGATTGGCCTCGCGATCAGCGCCGAAGGCAGCATCGGCGTGGCGACCGCGGGTGTCGAGGCATCAATGTCGCTGTCGTTCGAGCGAGTCGAGGTTGCCGAGTAGCCCGTACCGGCTATTGAGCCGGGGGGGGGACCTTCACCGAGGCACTCGGCCCCCGCGCCCTCCGATGAGTTTCCGGCCGCCTGGGCGTCATAGCTTCGATGAGATCTGACTCCCTCCCTCGCAGCCATGCAGCCTTCTCCGAGCTCGCGGAGCGCTATCGGCCCGAGATGCAGGTTCACTGCTACCGCCTGCTCGGCTCCTTCGAGGACTCCGAGGACGCCGTCCAGGAGACCCTGCTCCGCGCTTGGCGCCGGCGGGAGACGTTCGAGGGGCGCTCGACCTTCCGGGCGTGGCTGTACCGAATCGCTACCAACGCCTGCCTCGATGCTCTCGGGCGCCGTGAGCGCCGCCAGCAGACCGCCACCGGCCCCGAGGTCCCGTGGCTGCAGCCGTTCCCCGACCGCCTGCTCGAGGAGGCCGCGCCCAGCCAGGAGGAACCGGGCGCCGTGGTCATCGCCAAGGAGACCATCGAGCTCACCTTCATCGCCGCCATCCAGCACCTCCCGCCGCGCCAGCGCGCCGTCCTGATCCTCCGCGACGTGCTCGACTGGACCGCCAAGGACACCGCGGCGCTGCTCGAGGCGAGCGTCGCCTCCGTGAACAGCGCCCTTCAACGGGCGCGCGCCTCGCTCAAGCGCCACCTGCCCGAGCGCCGGGCCGAGTGGGCGCCCGGCCTCGATCCGACCCGCGAGGAGCGGGCGCTCCTCGAGCGCTACATGAACGCGACGGAGGAGGCCGACGCCGGCGCCTTCGTCGAGATGATGCGCGAGGACGCCCGTTTCTCCATGCCTCCGGAACCCGGCGTGTGGGTGGGGCGCGAGCTGATCGTCGGCGCCTGGCACGAGGCCTTCGACACCGAGAGCTTCGGCCACATGCGCGGCGTCGTCACGCGCGCCAACAGCCAGCCCGCCGTCGCGTGCTACCACCGCCGCCCGGGAAAGGCCGTCTACCGGGAGATGGCTCTCGACGTACTGCGCATCGAGGACGGGGCCGTCGCCGAGATCGTCACCTTTCCGCCTGACCTCTTCCCGGCGTTCGGGCTGCCGGCCGAGCTTCCTGTGACGTAGGACACATTAGTTTGACGCACATCGTACTAAGACGGTACGATGCCTGTCGAACTGTACCTGAGCCCCTGAGGAGTTCACCTCGTGTCCGCCACACAGTCCCCCGCCCTCGACGACGGCACCGGCCGGCTCAGCAAGAGCGCCTGGGCCGTCCTGCTGGTGCTCTGCGGCGCCCTCTTCCTCGACGCGCTCGACGTGTCGATGACCGGTGTCGCCCTGCCCTCGATCCGCACGGACCTCGACATGTCGACCAGCTCGCTGCAGTGGGTGGTGAGCGCCTACGTGCTCGGTTATGGCGGCTTCCTCCTGCTCGGCGGGCGCGCCGCCGACCTCCTCGGCCGGCGGCGGATGTTCCTGATATCGCTGGGCGTCTTCGTGGTCGCCTCCGCTCTAGGCGGCCTCGCCAACGACGGCGCGCTGCTGGTCGCGACCCGCTTCATCAAGGGCGTGAGCGCCGGCTTCACCGCGCCCGCCGGCCTCTCGATCATCACCACGAGCTTCGCGGAGGGCCCGGCGCGAAACAAGGCGCTTTCGATCTACACGGCCACGGGCGCCACCGGGTTCTCGCTGGGGCTCGTCTTCAGCGGGCTGCTCACCGAGATCGGCTGGCGCTGGGTGTTCCTGTTCCCCGCCCCGCTCGCCCTCCTGGTGCTGCTGGCGGCCATCCGCCTCGTGCCAAACGACCGCGCCGTCGAGCGCCCCGCGCGACGCTTCGACGTGGCCGGCGCGATCGGTGTCACAGCGGGGATGCTGATCCTCGTGTTCACGCTCGTCGAGGCGCCCGAGGCCGGGTGGGCCTCAGCACGCTCGCTCGCCGGGTTTGCCGCGGCGGGCGCCATCCTGGCCGGGTTCGTGGCCCACGAACGTCGCGTGGAGGCGCCGCTCGTGCGGCTCGGCATCCTGCGCTCGAGCTCGCTGGTACGGGCCAACCTCGGCGCCATGGCGCTGATCGGCAGCTGGTTCGGCTTCCAGTTCATCGTCACTCTTTACCTGCAGCAGGTGCGCGGCTGGTCGGCGCTCGAGACGGGGCTCGCCATCTTCCCGGGCGGCCTGCTGGTCGCCTTCCTGGCGCCGCGAGTGGCGCCCCTGGTGGAGCGCTTCGGCGCGTCGCGGCTGATCGGCGCCGGGCTGGCCTCGGCCGGCGTGGGCTACGCGCTCTTCCTGCCGATCGGGCTCGACTCGGGCTACGTGGCGGCGATGCTCCCCACCTTCCTCCTGACCGGACTCGGCTTTGGCCTCGCCTACGGGCCGCTCAACATCGCGGCCACCAACGGGGTCGCGCCCGAGGAGCAAGGTCTGGCGGGCGGTCTCTTGAACACGTCGTTCCAGTTCGGCGGCGCGCTGGTGCTGGCGATCGCCACCGCGGTGAACAACGCCAACGCGGGCTCCGGCGGATCGCCGGACGCCCTGCTGGACGGCTTCCACGCCGCGATCGTGGTCTCGCTGATCGCCGCCGTGCTGGGCGTGGCCGCAACCGTACTGCGGCGCCGCGGACGGCCCGCGGTGCCCTGCCCCGAGCCGGCCTGAGAAGGGGCCGGGGCGCGGCACGAGCGCAGCGCTCGCTCGTCGCCCGCCCCGGCCCGGCGGAGTCCGGCAGCCGTTGCGCGTCGGCTGACGCGCGAAGCTGGGATTCTGCGCCGGCATTCGCCAGTCTATGGCGCAGATGCCTGCGAACCCGCCCGCCATCAGGATGAACCGGGGTGTGCTCGCCGCTGTCGCGGCCGCCGCGCTGGCGTGCGCGGTCGTGCTCGTCATCCTGATCGCGAGTGCCGACTTCGGCTCCGATCACGGCGTCTGGATCGCGACCGCTCTCGTCATCGGCCTGGGCTTCGTCGGCGCCGGTCTGTTCGCCTGGTACCGCAATCCCTGTAACCGCATCGGCGTCCTCATGGTCGCCACCGGCTTCGCCTGGTACGTGGGGCTCCTCGCCCGGACCGACCCGCCGCTGCTCTTCTCGATCGGCTTCCTGCTCGAGAACCTCTACGTCGCGCCGGCTGTGCACCTGCTGCTGGCCTTTCCGTCCGGCCGGCTCGAGAGTCGCGTCGATCGCGCCCTCGTGGTGACCACCTACGCGGTGGTGTCGCTCGGCTTCATCCCGGTCGCCCTGTTTGTCAGCTCCGCCACGTACGGGTGCACCGGCTGTCCCGACAACCTCTTCCTCGTCGAGAACAACCCCTCGTTCGGCGACGCCTGGATCGACGGGCTGAGCGTCTGCGGGGTTGTCGTCCCGCTGGCTGTTGTCGTGCGCCTCGCGCAACGCTGGCGCCGGGCCAGCCGGCCGCTGCGCCGCACCGTCACGCCCGTCTTCGTGGCGGGCTCGCTCCTGATGCTCTCGCTGGCCACGCTGCTGGCGATCGTGCTGCTCGGCGGGTCCATCGAGCTCGTCGACGTCGTCTTCTACTCCTCGCTGCCGGCGCTCGCGCTCGTGCCGGCCCTGTTCCTGGCTGGGCTCGCCCGCGGGCGGATGCTCCGCGGCAGCGGCCTCGGCCGGCTCGTCCGCCGGCTCGGCGCGAACCTCGAGCGCGGCGAGCTCCGCGCCGCCCTGGCCGAGGCGCTCGGCGACCCCTCGGTGGAGCTGGCCTACTGGCTCCCGGACTCGAGGCAGTACGTGGACGCGGTGGGCCGACCGGTGGAGCTCCCCGGGCCCGAGACCGGCCGGTCGGTGACGCAGGTGGACCGCGAGGGCCGCCGGATAGCCGCGATCGTGCACGACCCGACCTTGCTCGAGGATCCCGAGCGCGTCCGCGAGGCCGGCGCCGCCGCCGCTCTCGCCCTCGAGAACGAGCGCCTCGAGGCCGAGCTGCGCGCCAAGGTCGAGGAGGTGCGCGCCTCCCGTTCGCGGCTCGTGGAGGTGGGCTGGCGTCAGCGCCGCCGGCTCGAGCGCGACCTGCACGACGGCGCCCAGCAGCGGCTCGTGTCGCTCGCGCTCACCCTCCGCATGGCGCGTGAGCGCGTCAGTCCGGACAACGCTGACGCGGCCGCCCTGCTCGACCGCTCCCGCGAGGAGCTCAACCTGGCGCTCAGCGAGCTGCGCGAGCTGGCTCGCGGGATCCACCCGGCCGTGCTCGCCGACCGCGGCTTGAGCGCAGCGGTCACGGCCCTCGCCGAGCGCGCGCCGCTGCCGGTGGAGGTGCGCGGCGTGCCGCCCGAGCGCCTCCCGGAGCACATCGAGCTGACCGCCTACTTCGTGATCTCCGAGGCGCTCACGAACATCACGAAGTACGCCGGAGCCAACCGGGCCTGGGTCAGCGTGACGCAGCAGAACGGCCGGCTCCTGCTCGAGGTGGGGGACGACGGGGTGGGCGGCGCCGACGTCGGCCGCGGCAGCGGCCTGCGTGGGCTGGCCGACCGGCTCGACGCGATCGAGGGCCGGCTGTACGTCGAGTCGGAGCCCGGGCGGGGCACGACCGTGCGGGCGACGATGCCGTCGGTCTGAGCTCGGGCACGCCCGCCGGCCGGCTTGCGCGCCCGGCGGCCCGGATCGCATACGGTCCGCCCCATGGAACTGCAGGGCGCAACCGTTCTCCTCACCGGCGCCACCGGCGGGATCGGCCAGGCCATCGCCAAGGCCCTCGACGCCGAGGGCGCCCGCGTGCTGCTGAGCGGGCGCCGCACGGAGCAGCTCGAGGAGCTGCGGGGACAGCTCGGCGAGGGCGCCGCGTCCCTCCCCGCCGACCTCACCGAGCGCCGCGCCGCGGCGGACCTCGCGGAGCGGGCCGGCCCCGTCGACGTGCTCGTGGCGAACGCCGCGCTCCCCGCGAGCGGCCGGTTCGACGGCTTCACCCCCGAGGAGATCGACCGCGCCCTGGACGTGAACCTGCGCGCGCCGGTGCAGCTCACCCGCGCGCTCCTGCCGGGGATGCTCGAGCGCGGGCGGGGGCACCTGGTGTTCGTGTCGTCCCTCTCGGGCAAGGTCGCCTCGATCGGCTCGTCCGTCTACTCGGCCACCAAGTTCGGGCTGCGCGGCTTCGCCGCCGGGCTGCGCGAGGACCTGCACCTGAGCGGCGTCGGCGTGACGGTCGTGTACCCGGGCTTCGTCTCGGAAGCGGGCATGTTCGCCGAGTCGGGAGCGCGGCTCCCGCGCGGGGTCGGCACCGTCACACCCGAGCAGGTGGCGGAGGCGGTCGCGAAGGGGGTCGAGCGAGACCGCGCCGAGATCGACGTGGCGCCGCTCGGCCTGCGCGC
>DASZJZ010000065.1:0-7514 GCA_035947555.1 Thermoleophilaceae bacterium
GTGCAGATGAAGCCGTCGCCGGCCCGGCCGGCCAGCTTGGCGGCGAGCTGACCGGACGCGGCGACGTAGACCGGCACCGGCTCGTCCGGCCGGTCGTAGACCGTCGCCCGCTCGGTGCGGTAGAAGCGGCCCTCGAAGTCCACGCGCTCCTCGCGCCACAG
Source organism: Thermoleophilaceae bacterium (assembly GCA_035947555.1). Classification (GTDB taxonomy): domain Bacteria; phylum Actinomycetota; class Thermoleophilia; order Solirubrobacterales; family Thermoleophilaceae; genus JACVRW01. The sequence goes on from DASZJZ010000065.1 coordinate 162, forward strand.
CAGCCGGATCAGCTCGATGGCCTCGGCCAGGCGCTGGCGGCGCTCCTTGCGCCCGGGAAACTCGCCGCCCGTCACGGGCGTCTCGTTCATCGCCTCGCCCGTGCCCACCCCGAGGAAGACGCGCCCCGGGGCGAGGCAGCCCAGGGTGGCGAACGCCTGCGCCACGATGGAGGGGTGGTAGCGGAGCGTGGGGGTGAGGACGCTGGTGCCGAGCGTGGCCGAGGAGGTGCTTACGGCCGCGGCCCCTAGCCACGGCAGCGCGGCGGGGGAGTGGCCGCCGGTGTGGACCCAGGGCTGGAAGTGGTCCGAGGTCGCGACCATCTCGAGCCCCGTGCGCTCCGCCTCCACCGCGAAGTCGAGCAGCGTCTTTGGGTCGAACTGCTCGGCGGACGCCTTGTAGCCGATGCGGACGGGCACGCGGCGGGATCCTACGGCCTGGCCGCAAGCGGCCGGCTCGGCCGGCCGCGCGCGGATCGCTGTACCCTGGCGCGGCCTTGCGCCTCGCCGACCGCACAGCCCTCGTCACCGGAGGCGCGTCGGGCATCGGCGCGGCCACCTGCCGCCGGCTTGCGGCCGAGGGGGCGCGCGTGGCGGTGACCGACATGAACCGCGACGGCGCCGAGCAGGTGGCCGACGAGATCGGCGGGGCCGCTTACGAGCTCGACGTGCGCTCGGGGGATTCGATCGCGGCCGCGATCGCCGGCACCGAGACCGACCTCGGTCCCATCGACGTGCTCGTCAACAACGCCGGCTACGACGAGTGGGCCTGGTTCACCGACACCGACCCCCCGCTCTGGGACCGCGTGCTCGCCGTGAACCTGCGCGGCGTGATCGCCGTGACTCACGCCGTGCTGCCCGGCATGCAGGAGCGGACGCGCGGCCGCATCGTGAACACGGCCTCGGAGGCCGGCCGGGTCGGCTCGAGCGGCTCCGCCGTCTACTCGGCCGCGAAGGCCGGCGTGATCGGCTTCACCAAGGCGATCGCCATCGAGAACGGCCGCTACGGCATCACCTGCAACGCGGTGGCCCCCGGCCCGATCGACACCCCGCTTCTGATGGGCGCCCCCGAGCGGCTCGGCGACCTCGGCAAGCGGATCGTCGAGACGATGGTCGGCTCCACGAACCTGCGCCGCCTCGGCCAGCCCGACGAGGTGGCCGCCGCCATCGCCTTCCTGGCGTCCGACGACGCCTCCTACGTCACCGGCCAGGCGCTCGGCGTGAGCGGGGGCCTTGCCAGAATCTGAGCGTGGCGGCAGAGCAGGTGCGCATCCGCGAGGTCGGTCCTCGCGACGGCTTCCAGAACGAGCCCGAGGTGATCGCCACGGCCGACAAGGTGCGTCTCGTCGAGATGCTCGCGCGCACCGGCGTACCGAGGCTCGAGGTCACGAGCTTCGTGCGCGCCGACGTCATTCCCCAGCTCGCCGACGGCCCCGAGGTGCTGCGCGCCGCCGACATCCCCGACGACGTGTCGGTGACCGTGCTGATCCCGAACGAGCGCGGGCTCGAGAACGCGCTCGAGGTTCGGGACACCTTCGACGAGGTCAACCTGTTCCTGTCCGCCTCCGAGACCCACAACCGCAAGAACGTGAACCGCTCGATCGAGGAGTCGCTCCGCGGCCTGCAGCGGGTGATCGAGCGGGCAAGGCAGGAGGGGCTCCGCTGCGAAGGCGTGATCTCGGTCGCCTTCGGTTGCCCCTACGAGGGGGAGGTGCCCCGTGATCGGGTGCTTGCGATCGCGCGCCGGTTGGTGGAGGCGGGCTGCGAGGAGATCGCGTTCGGCGACACGACCGGGATGGCGAATCCAGCTCAGGTGGAGCGCTTCTTCGATGGCCTGGACCTCGCCGCCGAGCTCACCGCGCACTTCCACAACACGCGCGGGCAAGGTCTGGCGAACGTTCTGAGTGCGTTGAGAGCCGGTGTGAGGTCGTTCGAGTCGTCCTTCGGGGAGCTCGGTGGCTGCCCGGTGCCGAAGGGGGCGACCGGCAACATCGCCAGCGAGGACCTCGTCTCGATGCTCCACGAGATGGGCTACGAGACCGGCATCGACCTGGCCAAGCTCGTCGAGTGCGCGCGCGAGGCGCAGCGGGTGCTCGGCCGGCCGCTGGGCAGTCACGTGCTCAGCGCCGGACCTGTGGACTGGCACCGGGGGTAGCCGGGTAGGGGCCTCTCCGAGAGGAGGACCCCATGTCGATCGAGACGAGGGAACCAGAGCGGGACCGCGAGCGCCAGCCCGAGGGCGACGGCCTTCGTCGCAGCACCTACCGCACGCTCGACGAGCAGGAGGGGCGGCTGTCGGAGGCGGAGGAGCGCTTCGAGCGCCGCCGCCGGACAGTGGGCCTGTTCCTTGGGCCGATCGTGTTCGCCGCGATGCTCCTCATCCCATTCGATCTGGACGGGAACCAGCACCGGCTCGCAGCAATCCTGGCCTTCGTGATCGTGTGGTGGCTCACCGAGGCCATCCCGATCCCGGTGACCGCGCTGCTCGGCGTGGTGCTCTGCGCGCTGCTCGAGGCCACGCCGCCGCCGCCCGAGGGCGACAGCTCGGTGGACGTGGTGTTCGGACTATTCACCGACGACACGATCTTCCTGTTCATCGGCAGCTTCATAATCGCCCAGGCCATGGTGGTGCACGGGCTGCACCGCCGGCTCGCCTTCCGCGTTCTCAGCATGCGCGGCGTGGGCGGCTCGACCTACCGCATCATCCTGGCCTTCGGGCTGATCGGCGCGATCACCTCGCCGGTGATGTCGAACACCGCCGGGGCGGCCATGATGCTGCCGATCGCCCTCGGCGTGATGGGTGTGGTGGGCGGCATGGTCGCCGCTCAGGCGGGCGGCGACCGCAATCCCGAGCGGCTGCGCTTCGGCGCCGCGCTGATGCTCGTGATCACCTACGGGATCACCGTCGGCGGGCTGCTGCTGCCGATCGGGAGCCCGCCCAACCTGATCGGCCGCGAGCTGCTCGAGGCCGAGACGGGCGAGCCGATCACCTTCTTCGAGTGGTTCGTCATGGCGCTGCCGATCGTGATCGTCATGTTCGTCGCCGTGATCCTCGTGACCGTGCTGATGAACCGTCCCGAGGTGAAGGAGGTCTCGGGCGTCCAGGAATACGTGGCGAAGGAGCGCTCCAAGCTCGGCAGGCTGACCCGAGGCGAGAAGAACTGCCTGTTCGTGCTCGCCTTCGCGCTGATCGGGTGGTTCCTGCCCGGCCTGGTGGGCCTCGTCGCCGGGGACGACTCCACCGCCTACACCGAGGTCAGCGAGGCCTCGAACGAGGGCATCGTCGCGATCCTCGCGGCCGGCGCGCTGTTCGTGCTGCCGATCGACTGGGCGCGGCGGAAGTTCACGCTGAACTGGAACGAGGCGACGCAGATCGACTGGGGCACGATCATTCTGTTCGGCGGCGGCCTGGTGCTCGGCACGCTGCTGTCGGAGACCGGGCTGGCGTCGGTGTTCGGCGAGTCGATCTCGGACTCGCTCGGCGTCTCGACCCTGTTCGGCGTGACCGTCGTGATCGTGGTGATCTCGGTGATCGTGTCCGAGACGACCAGCAACACCGCCAGCGCGGCGATCATGGTGCCCATCGCGATCTCGATCGCGGCGGCCTCCGACCTGAACCCGACCATCCCGGCGCTTGCGGCGATCTTCGGCGCCAACTACGGATTCATGCTGCCGGTCTCGACGCCTCCGAACGCGATCGTCTACTCGTCCGGGCTGCTGCCGATCACACGGATGCTCAAGGCAGGCGCCGTGTTCGACATCATCGGCGTCGTCCTATGCGTGGTCGGGGTGACAGCGATGGCGAACGTGGTCGGCCTCGTGTAAGCGATCCGGGGGCTCGCGCCCCCGGGCCCCCGCCGATGTCTGGCCGGTCGCTGGCGCGTCCCGCCCGTCTTGCCATCGCCGCCGGGGCGGCCACGGTCCTGCCCGGCTTCCTCGTCGGCGCGCTTGCGCTCCAGATCCGCGACGACCTCGACGTGAGCGTGGCCGCCGTGGCGGCCGGCGTCACCGTCTTCTTCGCGGCAGGCGCCGCCGGCGCCGGGCCGGGTGGGCGGCTGGCCGAGCGACTCGGGGCGCTGCGCTCGATCCGCGTATGCGTGGTCACCACCGCCGCCTGCCTGCTGGGCGCGGCTCTCCTCGCGCAGTCGCTGTTCGTGCTGCTCGCGCTGCTCGCCGTGGCGGGCGTGGCGAACGCGATCACCCAGCCCGCCATCAACCTCTTCATGGCGGATCAGGTGCCGCTCGACCGGCAGGGCCTCGCCTTCGGGATCAAGCAGGCCGCCATCCCCGCCGCTGTGCTGGTGAGCGGGCTGGCGCTGCCGCTGCTTGCGCTGCCGCTCGGGTGGCGCGCCACCTTCGGCATATGCGCGGCGGGCGTGCTCGCGGTGGCCCTCGCGATAGGCCGCAGCGCCCCGGGCTTTGCGCCGGTCCCGCAGCGCGACCCTCCGCCACGCCCCAGCCGCGCCCTGCTCCTGACCGCCGTGGGCGCCGCCCTGGCGAGCGCCGGGCCGAATTCGCTCGGGGCCTACCTGGTGGCGTCCGCCGTGGACGTGGGCATCGAGGAAGGGATGGCCGGCCTGCTTGCGGCGGCCGGAAGCGGGGTAAGCCTCCTCGCCCGCGTGGCGCTCGGAGAGCGGGCCGACCGCCGCGGGGACTACGGCTTCGCGGCCGTCGTGGCGCTGCTTGTCACGGGTTCGCTCGGCTTCGCGCTGCTCGCGACGGGCGAGGCCGGGCTGTTCGTGGTGGGCGTGTTCGTGGCGTTCGCCCTGGGATGGGGTTGGCCGGGGCTCTTCAACCTCGCCGTGGTGGACCTGAACCGGAACGCGCCGGGCGCCGCCACCGGGGTCACGCAGAGCGGCATCTACGTCGGGGCGGCGGCCGGCCCGGCCGCGTACGGCCTGATCTCGGCCGAGCTCGGCTATTCGGCCGCTTGGGCGGCCTCAGGCGCCCTCTGCCTGGCGGCCGCGCTGGCCTTCGTGTTCGCAAGCCGACTCGGCCGCCAACACGTAACCGCCTGAGGGTTTAGTTCTATGGAACCGGGTATCACCCAATCGAAGCCGCCGAGGCCGGTTTTCGGCACATAGTGGGTTCCCCCGACCCAGCCTCGGCATTTGGCGACGAGCTCGGACCACGGCATCCGGGCTCGTTGCATTTCCGGGGTACAGCGACCGGCCAGACATCAGCGGGGGCCCGGGGGCGTGAGCCCGGATCATCTCCCGACGAAGTCGGGATCCCGCTTCTCGAAGAACGCGCGCGCCCCCTCCGCGAAGTCCTCGCTCGCCGCCAGGGTCTCCTGCGCCGCCACCTCCTGCTCCAGCGTCAGCGCGAGCGCCGGCTTCGCGGCCGCGTCCAGCACCCGCTTCGCCAGCCCGACCGCCTTCGGCGCGCACGCGAGCAGCTCGCCGGCGAGCGCGTCCGTGGCGTCGTCGAGCGCGCCGGCCGGTGCGATCCGGTTCGCGAACCCGATCCGGTGGGCCTCGCGCCCGTCGATGACCTTGCCCGTCATGATCAGCTCCTTGGCGTTGCCGAGCCCGACCACCGCCGGCAGCCGCGAGCACCCGCCCACGTCCGGGAGCAGCCCGATCCGCACCTCCATGATCCCGGCCACGGCGTCCTCGGCCATCGTCCGGAAGTCGCAGGCGAGGGCGAGCTCGAAAGCGCCGCCGAGCGCAGCGCCGTGGATCTGGCAGATGGTCGGCTTCGGCATCTCCTCGAGCAGGTTCCACCACGACAGGAGCGGCCGCCGATAGGCGCGCAGCCGCCCCGGGTCCTCGGACAGCTCGCGCAGGTCGTTCACGTCCATGCCCGAGGAGAACATCGCGCCCTCGCCGCGCAGCACCACCACGCGCACGTCGTCGGCGGCCGCGGCGTCCTCGATCGCGGCGCCCAGCTCCCGGATCAGGTCGACGCTCAGCGCGTTGCGCTTGTCGGGGCGGTTCAGGACCAGATGGCGGACGCCGCCGCGATCCTCCGTGAGCAGAAGCGCCATATAGGCTGCCCACCCTAATGCAGATAGGCAGGGTGGGAGTGGTGGGCTGCGGCCTGATGGGCCACGGCATCGCGCAGGTGACGGCCCAGGCGGGCTACGAGGTGATGGTCCGCGAGATCGACCAGCAGGCGCTCGAGCGGGGGCTCGGCAAGATCGAGAAGCAGCTCGCCCGCGCCGTCGAGCGCGGCAGGCTCGAGCAGGGCGACGCCGACACCGTGCGCGGCCGCATCCGGGGCACGCTCGACTACCGAGACCTCGCCGGGAGCGACCTGGTGATCGAGGCGATCACCGAGGGGCTCGACGTGAAGCGCGAGATGTGGCGGGAGGTCGAGCAGGTCGCGGCGCCAGAGGCCGTGTTCGCCACGAACACCTCGTCGCTCGCCGTGATCGACCAGGCGGTGGTGACCGGCCGCCCGGAGCGCTTCCTCGGCCTCCACTTCTTCAACCCGCCGCAGGTGATGCAGCTGGTGGAGGTCGTCCGCTCGGTGACCACGTCCGACGAGGCGTTCGAGACCGGCAGGAGCTTCGCCGAGTCGCTCGGAAAGCTCGCCATCCCCACGAGGGACAAGGCCGGGTTCATCGTCAACCGGCTGCTGGTGCCCTACATGCTCGACGCGATCCGCGCGTACGAGGAGGGGGTCGGGACGATCGACCAGATCGACAACGCCATGAAGGCCGGCGCCGGCCACCCGATGGGCCCGCTCACGCTGGCCGACTTCGTCGGACTCGACACCCTGGGCGCCATCTGCGACGTGCTGTTCGACGAGTTTCGCGAGCGCCGCTTCGCCCGCCCACCCACGCTGAGAAAAATGCTGTCGGCCGGCTGGTACGGGCGGAAGTCCGGCCGCGGCTTCTATGACTACTCGGGCGAGGCGCCTGTGGCGGTGGAACTGCGCTAGCCGGCCAGGCATCAGCGGGGGCCCGGGGGCGTGAGCCCCCGGCTGTCATTCCCGGCGGCGGGGGTCGCGGACCAGCAGCTCCACGTTTCGCATCGGCCCTCCGCCGCTCGCCGGCCGCGGCCCCCCTGAACGCCGCCGCCACGAGAGCTCGCGCGAGATCGACGCCATCTCGGGCGGGGTCAGCGCCGAGCCCGGGCCGGGCGGCGGGGCCGCCGCCGGCCCGGCGTGGGACAGCATCGTCGTGAAGATCGACAGCGTGCCGTCGGCGTTGTCCATCAGCTCGACCAGGCGGGCCTCCTGCGGCGCCCCGGCCAGCGCGCTCGTGATGACCTGCCAGAAGCCGCTCCCGTTCCGCCGGAAGTTCGGCCAGACGCGGTCGTAGTGCTTGTGCCCGGCCAGGTAGAGGATCACGTTGCCGCTTCGCATCAGGAGCGAGCGCAGGCTCGCCCTCCCGGTGCGTCCGAGGTG
>DASZJZ010000066.1:0-17232 GCA_035947555.1 Thermoleophilaceae bacterium
CCATTCGGCGCGGACCCCGCCGCTAACGGTTGTCGCCGCTTCCCCGAAGGACCCCGCGCTCGTGCCGCGACAGCAGCTTCTCGAGGTTCTCTTCGGCGATCTGCTCGAGGTCGAGCCCGGCCTCCGTCGCCAGCTGGGCCACGTACCACAGCACGTCGCCGAGCTCACGCGCGAGAGCGTCGCGTCGCTCGTCGCTGAGCACGCCGCCGTCGTCGCGGATCGTCTTCTTCACCTTCTCGGCGACCTCGCCTGCCTCACCGCAGAGCCCGAGCGCGGGATAGGTCATGTCCTCACCCGCGCGCGGGTACGTGGCCGTTCGCCGGGACAGCGCCTGGTACTCGGACAGCTCCATCGAATCCCAGACGCTAGCTGGCGAATCGGATAGGGTGACGCTGCCGTGCAGCCGCTTGCCGTGGAGCGGACGTCCAACGAGGGCGTCGAACTGCTGTTGGTCGAGGGGGAGCTCGACATAGCGACGGCACCCCGGCTGATCAGCGTCCTCAACAGGGCCGTCCAAGAGGCCCTGCGCTCGCTCGTGATCGACCTCAGCGAGGTCGACTTCATGGACTCCACCGGGCTCGCGCTCCTGATCAACGCCCACCGCCGGCTCACGCGGCGGAGCAAGGGCTTCGCGGTGGTCTGCCCGCCGGGTCCGCTGCGGCGCGTCTTCGAGATCACGGACATGGTGGAGACGCTTCACGTGGTCCCAGACCGTGCCAGCGCCTGGGCCGTCGCAGCGCCAAGAACCGCCTGACCGGCACTTCATTTCGGGCCGGTTCCTGCCGATAGGGGGACCATGAGCGAGACTGTGCCCGCCTCGGCGGGACCCTTCCCAGTCCCCGGACTCACGCCCCCGACCCAGCGCACCGGCGCGAAGCGCCGGATCGGCGACGTGATCGTCGCGCTCGGATTCGCGGAGCGCGACAGGGTCGAGTCGGTCGTCGCGCAGGGACAGGGCGGCATGCCGCTCGGGCAGCTGCTGATCGAGCAGGGCGTGGTGGACTCGGGCCAGCTCGCCCACGCACTGGCCGAGCGGAACGGGCTCGACTACGTGGACCTCAACATCTTCGAGGTGGACAACGGCGCCGCCAACCTGATCGACGCCGCCAAGGCGCGCCGCTATCGGACCATCCCGATCGCGTTCCTCGGCGAGGGCACGCTGCTGGTCGCGACCGCCGACCCCGCGAACGTGCTCGCCCTCGACGACATCACGATGGCGACTGGTTACGAGGTGCGGCGCGCGGTGTCCTCGCCGGAGGACATCGACGCCCTTATCGGCCAGGTCTCCCGGCTCGGCGACGCGGTCGAGGAGATCGAGGAGGACGCCGACTTCGGCAGCGCTGAGATCATCGAGCTGCGCGATCAGGCCGAGGAGGCGCCGGTCGTCAAGCTGGTCCACTCGATCATCGCCGACGCCGTCCGCCGCGGCGCCTCGGACGTCCACTTCGAGCCGCGCGGCTCCGACATGCGGGTGCGCTTCCGCGTGGACGGCGTCGTCGTCGACACCACGACCGTGCCGCGCGCCCTCATGGCCGGCCTCATCTCGCGCGTGAAGATCATGGCCGACCTCGACATCGCCGAGAAGCGGCTTCCCCAGGACGGCAGGATCGGCCTCAGCGTGGACGGCAACTACGTCGACCTGCGCGTGGCGACGCTGCCGGTGGTGCGGGGCGAGTCGATCGTCATGCGCATCCTCGACAAGACGAAGGTCATGGTCGACCTCGACCAGCTCGGCATGGACGAGGAGGTACGGGAGGGGTTCCGCAGCGCGATCAAGGAGACCCACGGCGCGGTCCTCGTGACCGGGCCGACCGGCTCGGGCAAGACGACGACGCTCTACGCGGGCCTCATGGAGTCGAACACGCCGGACAAGTCGATCATCACGATCGAGGACCCGGTCGAGTACGAGCTCGAGGGCGTGAAGCAGGTGCAGGTGAACCACCGCACGGGGCTGTCGTTCGCGGCGGGCCTGCGCTCGATGGTCCGCGCCGACCCGGACGTGATCATGGTCGGCGAGGTGCGCGACCGCGACACGGCGCAGCTCGCGATCGAGTCGGCGCTCACCGGGCACCTCGTGCTCACGACGCTGCACACCAACGACTCTCCGCTCGCGGCCGCCCGGCTGATCGAGATGGGGATCGAGCCGTACCTGGTGGCGGCCGGCGTGGCGTGCGTGGTGGCGCAGCGGCTGGTGCGCCGCCTGTGCGAGTGCCGCCAGCCGGTGGAGATCAGCAAGGAGCAGCTGGTCGCCAACCACTTCGACGTGACGGGCGGGCTGTCGGCGTACGAGCCGGGCAGCTGCATGCGCTGTGGCGGCAGCGGGTTCCGCGGACGGGTCGGGATCTACGAGCTGATGCCGATCACCGACCAGCTGCGGCGGATGATCCTGGAGAAGGCGTCGGCCGACGAGCTGCGCGAGTGCGCGCGGCGTGAGGGGATGCGGACGCTGCGCGAAGACGGGCTCGACAAGGTGAGGCGCGGGATGACCTCGCTGGGCGAAGTGCTGCGCGTGCTGGGCGCGGGCCGCTAGACGCTTCGCGCGCCGGGTCGCCGGCAGGCACCCGCTTCGCTAGACGCCTGCCGCGCGGCGCGCGGAGCCGTGCGCCGCTTCCTCCAACGAGTCGTCCGCAAGCGGCTGCAGCTCGATCCAGAGGGCCAGCTCGATCAGGCGGTCGGCGAGCCACACGTTCTTCGGCAGCAGCGGCCCGTGCAGGTAGGTGCCGATCACGTTGCGGCGGTGCACGCCCTCGAGCCCGTCCTTCCCGTTGTTGCCATGCCCGGCCAGCACCCGGCCGAGCGGCCGCTCGCCCTCGCCCAGGTAGGTGCGCCCGCCGTGGTTCTCGAAGCCGGCGATCACGCGCGGCCCGTCGCCGAGGTCGGCCTCGATCGCGCAGTTTCCGATCAGCCGAGGGCCTTCCTCCCGGACCGTGTGCAGGTCCGCCAGTCCCACGCCGGGGAGCTGCTCTCCGCCTATCTCGTAGTGGTGGCCGAGCAGCTGGTAGCCGCCGCAGACGCCGAGCACCACGGCACCCCTCGCCGCGGCGGCGTGGAGCGCGTCGCGCTTGGTGGCGGCCATGTCGTGGGCGACGGCGGCCTGGTCGCGATCCTGGCCGCCCCCGATGTAGAAGAGGTGGTGCGCGTCGGGGTCGAGTGGGTCGCCCAGGCTCGACGCGGCAAGCTCGAAGCCGAGCCCGCGCCACTCGCAGCGGGCGCGGAGCACGGCGATGTTGCCGCGGTCGGCGTAGATGTTCATGAGGTCGGGATAGAGCGCGCAGACCTTGAGCGCCGGCATACGACCACCTCGCTTCCCACATGATCGTCGGTGGCACCGATCACGTGCCGTACCTCGGGTTGGAGCCCCGCTGCGGCGGCCTCGGCCTCCAATTGCTCCGCCGACAGACTCTCCAGAACCTGCGTGTGGCGCTCCTCGCTCAGCTCGCCCGCCGGCGTCACGATCTGCCTGAGCCGCTCGACCGCCACGCCGCCCGGCTCCGGGCGCACATCGAGCGGCAGGCTGGAGAAGACCCAGCCGTCTCGTTCAGTGACGTCCGGCACGGGCGGGGCTGCGTCGAGCGGCGGGACGGCGTCATCGAGCCGGGCTAGGGCGGCTGCGAAGCGGCCGCCGGGCACGAGCGCGCCCGCCGCGGCACGCAGGACCGCAGCCCGGCCGCGCGGGCCACCGAGGATCTGTAGGAACTGCATCGGGGCGAGGACGAGCGCGAAGCGCCGGTCGACGGGGAATGTGCGGGCATCGCCGTGGGCCGGCTCCACCCGGACGCCGCGGCGCTGCGCCCTGCGCTCCAGCTCGTCGAGGAGCGTTCGGTCAACGTCGAGGGCGGTGACGTCGTACCCGTGCTCGGCGAGGTCGAGCGCCACCCGGCCAGTGCCGGCACCGAGGTCGAGGACCGGCCCGCGCGCGTGCCGGGCGAGCTCGCGCCACAGCGGGAGGTCGGACGTGTAGGCCCCGCACTCGACGTCGTGCCAGACGACCGCGTCGGCCGCTCTCACTCCGACCACCTCCTCGCCAGCCCGCGGCGTGCCAGCAGATCGCGCAGCTCGAGCAGCGCCGTGTACGTGGGCAACGCGTACAGGCGCCCGCCGCTCGCCTTCGCCACCGCCGCGTCGAGCGACCGCTCCAGGCCGCGCTCGACCTCGATCTCCGCGTCGATCCCCGCGTACTTCAGGCGCAGCGCCATCTCCTCGGCCCGTGTTCCCGAGCAGGTCACCCGCCTCACCCGGCCGGCCAGCACCTCGAAGTCGGCGTCCCAGATCCAGGAGATGTCGCGGCCGTCGGCGATCCGGTCGTTGAGGGCCAACCAGAGGTCGAGGTGCCCGTCCTCCAGCGTGAGCGTGCGCAGCACCTCGTTCGCCCCGGCCGGGTTCTTGATCAGCAGGATCGACACCCGGCGTCCGGCCATCGGGATCGTCTCCACGCGCCCGAAGGCGCCGCCGAAGCCCTCGAGCGCCTCACCAACGACCGACGGCGGCACGCCCAGCTCGAGCGCGGTGGCCGCGGCCGCCACGGCGTTGTAGACGTTGTAGAGCCCGGGGAGGGGAAGGTCGAGCTCCAGCGTGCCCTGGGGCGTCGTGAGGCGCACGTGCGACCCCCTCATACCGTCCAGCCGCACCTCGCTGGCCGCCACCTGCGGCGCCGGCCGCTCGCGTCCGCAGTTCGGGCAGCGGTAGCGGCCCAGGTGGCCGAGGTAGACCGCCTCGTAGGCGTAGGCCGCGCCGCAGTTGCGGCAGTGCTTCGAGTCGGCCGCGTGCTGCATGCTGGGGAGCGCCTGCGAGTCGTCCTCCACGCCGAAGTAGGTGACGCCCTGGCGGCCGCGCCCGAGGTCGGCCACCAGCGGGTCGTCGGCGTTCAGCACGAAGCGGGCCCGGCCGTCGAGCCGGGCGACGAGCTCGGCCCAGCGGTCGGCCAGCAGCTCCAGCTCGCCGTACCGGTCGAGCTGGTCGCGGAACAGGTTGGACAGCAGCAGCAGGCGCGGCTCGAGCTCGCCGGCCACGCGCGGAAGCCACGCCTCGTCGACCTCGAACAAGCCGAGCTGACCGGGCTCGCGGCCGGCGTCGAGCAGGGCAGTGGCCACGCCCCAGGCCATGTTCGAACCGGCCCGGTTGTGCACGACAGGGCGCCTTGCGCGCTCGAGGCAGGCGGCGATCATCGTGGCTGTCGTGGTCTTGCCGTTGGTGGCCGACAGCAGCACCGAGCCGTCGTCGAGCTCGCGGGCCATGCGTCCGAGCGACTCGGGCGCCACGCGCAGGAGCATCCGGCCGGGTGCCGTCGTGCCGCCGCTGCGGCCGCTGCGGCGGCTCGCGGCCCGCACGGCGCGGGCGAGGGTGCGGGCCGGGCGGTACATCAGTCCGGCCCGATGAGCCGGAGGGCCTGTCGCTCGACGCGCATGGTCGCCGGCGTGGCGCCGATCGGGTCGCCGTCGGCGTAGATCACGAAGGGGCGGTCCGAGGACACCTCGATCACCTCGCCCCTGAGCACCTCAACGTGGGGCGAGTCGAGGTGCTTGCCCTTGAACACCTTGGGCAGCTCGCGGAGGAAGGCGAGCTTGGAGGCGTCCTTCGAGACCAGCACGTCGAGCTTGCCGTCGTCGAGCTCCGCGTGGGGGAGGAGCAGCATGCCGCCGCCGTAGGAGCGGGAGTTGCCGACCGCGACGCTGTAGCCGGTCACAGCGTGGCGGATCCCGTCCACGCTGACCTCGAACCTGGCCGGCTTCCAGGCCGCGAGCGCGCGCAGCGCGGCGTAGAGGTAGACCGCGTCGCCCTTGACGAGCTTGGCGTGGTTGGCGATCCGGTTCGCGTCCGAGTCGAAGCCGAAGCTCGCGATGCCGAGGTACGGGGTGCCGTCCACGCTCGCCACGTCGAGCCGCCGCTCGCCGCCCTCGACGGCCAGGCGGGCAGCCCGGGCGGGGTCGCGCGGGACGCCCAGCACGCGAGCCAGGTCGTTGCCCCGTCCGCTGGGGATGAGCGCCACGGCGGCCTCGGTCCCCTTGAGCGCCGCGGCGATCGGCCGCAGGAGGCCGTCGCCGCCGACGGCCCCCACCGTCTCGCCGGCTTCGCCGGCCCTCGCCGCCTCCTCGGCGGCGTGCTCCATGCTGCGCGTGGTGACCGTGCGGTGGGGCGCGCCGAGGCGGTCGAGCTCGGCCGTCACCGCGGGCAGCGCCTTGAGCGACCGGCCGCCGCCCGAGGCGGGGTTCACCAGCAGCGCGAAGCGGCGGCTCAACGCGGGCACGCTCGTGTCGGGGAGATCACTCGCCGGCCACGGTCGCGCGGGCGCGCTCGGCGGCCGCCTGCCCACGTGCCTCGCCGCGGAGGTGGGGCGCCGCGTCGATCCTGTGGATGTCCGCCTGCGAGAGCAGCTCGTCGCCGATCAGCCGCTCGGCGTGCGGCTCCTCGAGGTCGTCGGGGTCGAGCACGAGCAACACGTCCTGCTGGACGGTGTGCCACGGCTCGTCCGTGACCCTCTCGGAGGCGACCAGGAGCTGCCCGGGCCGGTGGAGCCAGTGCAGCTCGAACAGACCGAGCCGGTAGGCGAACAGGCGGTCGCCGTCCGCGAAAAGGAAGTTGAGGCCGCTGAACGCGGAGCGCTCGACGGTGGTGCGGATGGCGCGCCGGAGCGAGCCGATCGGGTCGCTCGCGTCGTAGTGCGCCATCAGGAAGTTGAAGAAGGCCTCGGAGTCGGTGTCGCCCTGCGGGCGCTTCACCCGCGGCTCTTCGAGGAGGCGCGGATAGCGCACGATCGTGCCGTTGTGGCCGAACGAGTAGCTGCCGAGGCAGAACGGGTGCGTGTTGGCGAGGGAGAGACCGCCCATCGTGGCGCGCCGGACATGCACGTTGAAGATCCGGCCGCGCTTGTTGGTGGCGCCGAGGAAGTCGCCGTCCCCGTAGGCCGCCTCGGGGAAACGCAGGAGCAGCGGGTCGAGGCCGTCGGCTCGTTCGTACACGGCCATCCCCCAGCCGGAGTCGTGGTCCTCGGACTGGCGGATGAGGGGATTCTCGGCCTCGACCAGCTCGTGCCGGATCGAGGCCGGCTCCGCCGATACGCAGCCCAGCACGCGGCACATGACGGCCCACACCTTACCGGGGCGAGAGATCGCCGGCGGTCGCTTAGGGGGGCATGGAACCGAGCACGTCAGCGCCTCCTCGAATCTGGTGGGCGCGCCCGCGGAAGCTGTGCGCGCTGGAGCGGCCCGGAGGAGGGGGGAGGTCGCACCGCCCCGACCGGCGGGCGGCGGAGATCTCGTACCTGCGGTCGCGCGGCGTATGGATGGTGGTGAGCGTGATGCGCACCCGGCACAACATCGCCGCGTACGAGGAGGCGGGGCTGGACTGGCACCACGTGCCGGTGCCGAGTGCCGCCGAGGGGGCGGAGCAGCTGGAAGAGCTGCTGCCGCTGCTTGGGCGCGACCTGCGCCGCCGCGGAGCGGTGGCGATCCACGGGGATCGCCACACGGACTTCGTGGCGGCGGTCTGCGCGGCGCACCTGCACGCGGAGAAGGGCGCCGACCCGGCGGTGGCTCTCGCAGCGGCGCAGCGAGCCGGCCTGGTGGTGACCCCGGCGGCATGCGCGCTCGTGGGGGTGGAGCCGGAGGAGGTGGAGGCGCTGCGGCGGGTGGAGGCGGCGTGAGGGTGGCGCCGCAGCGGCTGTCCGGCGCCCGCGCCGCAGCGAGCGGCCGCGCCGACGACGCGGGCTGGCGGCACGCGAGCACGTCGGCAGCGGCGGCCTCAGCCGACTGGCCGCACCAGCAGCTCGGCCAGCGTCCTCCCGACGGCCACCGGCTTCGGTTCGAAGCCGTCCAGGTCCGTGTGGTCGCTGGCGTCGCTGACCACCAGCGCCGCGTCCAGCTTCGCCGCCGCGGCGGCCGCCAGGTCGGACTGCACCCGGTCGCCCACCACGAGCGTGCGGCCCTCCTCGAGACGGTCGAGCGCGGTATGGAACAGGTTCGGCTCGGGCTTGCCCACGACCTGTGCGGTGCGTCCGGTGGCGTACTCCACAGCCGCGAGCACGGCGCCCGTGCCGGGCCAGAGGCCGTCGGGCTGCGGGTAGGTGGGGTCGCGGGCCGTGGCCAGCAAGTCCGCGCCACGCATCACCGCCTGCACGGCGCGGCGCAGGTCGTCGTAGACGAGGTCGGTCGTGCCGGCCACCACCACGACCTCGGCGCGCGAGGCGAGATCGGTTCCGTTCAGCACCTTCAGGCCGGCGTCCGCCACGTGCCGGTGCATCGCCGCTGTGCCGATCACGAACGCTGTGCGGCCCGAGCGGGTCTCCGCCAGGAGGTGCTGCATCGCGCCGCCGACCGTGACCACGTCCCGCAGCGACGCCCGCACCCCGATCCGCCACAGCTGCGCCACCAGGTCCTCGCCGGACTCGTACGCGTTGTTGGTGGCGAATGCGAGGCGCTTGCCGGCCAGGCGCATCTCCTCGAGCGCCCCGACGGCTCCCGGCGTCGGCTCGCCGCCCACCCAGACGCAGCCGTCGAGGTCGAGGATGAACTGGTCGTAGCGATCGGCCAGGGCGGTGAGCGGCACCTCGCTAGCCTACGCGCCCGTGTTGCGGGTCCCTTTGGCTGCTCTCCTCTGCGTGCTCGGCTTTGCGGGGGTCGCGTGCGGGAGCGATGACGAGGACTCCGAATCGAACGGGGCGGGAAACGGCGCGGCCCAGGCCCCGCCGGAGCCGACTGCCGAGGCGCAGCAGCCCACGGAGCAGGCGGACCAGGGCGGCTGCCAGGACGTGGCACAGCCCGAGCCGCGGCCCGACGGCGGCGCCAAGCGGCCGTCCGGGCGCCTCGATCCGGACACCACCTACGTCGTCACGCTGAGCACGAGCTGCGGCGAGATCGCGATCCGGCTCGACCAGCGCACGTCGCCCAAGACCGCCGCCTCCTTCGCCCACCTCGCCCGCACCGGGTTCTACGACGGCACGGTCTTCCACCGCATCGTGCCCGGCTTCGTGATCCAGGGCGGCGACCCCACGGGCACGGGCGCCGGCGGCCCCGGCTACACGACCCGTGACGTCCCGCCGCGCAGCGCGAGGTACCTGAAGGGGACGGTGGCGATGGCCAAGACCGCGGCCGAGCCACCCGGCACGTCCGGGAGCCAGTTCTACATCGTCACCGCGCCCGACGCCCAGCTTCCGCCGGAGTACGCGCTGCTCGGCAAGGTCGTCGAGGGGCAGCGCGTGGTGGACGAGATCGGCCAGCTCGGCGACCCCGCGAGCGGCGGGGCGGGCACACCGCTCCAGCCGGTCGTGATCGAGGGCGCCGAGGTGTCCGAGCGCTGAGACCGTCGCTAGATTCGAAGGCATGGCAAAGCCCTACGACGTGACCGACGCGGACTTCGACGAGCGCGTTCTGAGGCGCTCGTTCGAAATGCCCGTGCTCGTGGACTTCTGGGCCGACTGGTGCCAGCCGTGCCACATGCTCGCGCCGGTGCTCGAGCGGGCCGTGGACGCCCACGACGGCAAGGTGGAGCTCGCGAAGCTGGACGTGGACTCGAACCAGGCCACCGCCGCGCGCTACGGCGTACGCGGCCTCCCGACGGTCAAGGCCTTCCGCGACGGGCGCGTGGCCACCGAGTTCACGGGCGCCCAGCCGCCTCAGATGGTGGCGCGCTTCGTGGACAGCCTCGTTCCATCGGAGGCCGACGCGCTCGTGGGGAAGGGGGACGAGGCCTCGCTGAGGCGGGCGCTCGACCTCGAGCCGGGGCACCCGGTGGCGCGCCGGGAGCTGGGCCGTCTGCTCCTTCGGCGCGGTGAGACGGAAGAGGCGCTCGAGCTGCTCGAGGGGGCGCCGGCCGACTTCGTGGCCGCCGGCCTTGCCGCCCGCGCCCGCCTTGCGGACGACGCGGAGCTCGCCCCGGCCTTCGAGGCCTGGGACGAGGACGACCACGCGAGGGCACTCGAGCTGCTTCAGGAGGCGCTGGCCGACCCAGAGCGCCGCGACCGCGTGCGCCGCGTGATGGTGGCGATCTTCACCGAGCTGGGGCCCGAGCACCCGCTAGCGCGCGAGCACCGGCGCCGGCTGTCGGCCGCGCTGAACTGAGCGCCCGGCGCTAACCCGCTCGGGCGGCGCGCGCTCTTGCCTGTCTGCGTCGCCCGAGCAGCACGAGCACGGCGATCGCCACCACGACGAGCAGGAAGCCGAAGAAGATCGCGCTCGCGGTGCCGACCCCGCCGAACGGAAGCGCGACCAGCTTCACCACGCCGAACCCCACGGCGAGCAGGACCAGCACCAGGGCGAGGATGAGGAGGATGCCGCGCACACGGGCCGCGATGCCCGCGCTGGCGGGCGGGATCAGCAGGCCCATCATGCGGAGCATGAACATCTGCCGTCCGGACGGGGCCTGCTGGCCGAGCTTCTCCATCGCCTCCTTCAGCTCGTCGGGCTTACGCTCGGCGAGGGCGAGCGACGCCTTCATCATCTGGCGCAGCGCCGGCCGCTCCTGGGGATGGCTGCCGGCGAGCGCCTCGTTGAAGTACTTGCGCGCGGTCTGCACGTCGTAGCGCTCGGCGGCCCGCGCCCCCAGGATCGCCTTGGCGGCGA
The DNA here is from genome assembly GCA_035947555.1 of Thermoleophilaceae bacterium. GTDB lineage: Bacteria > Actinomycetota > Thermoleophilia > Solirubrobacterales > Thermoleophilaceae > JACVRW01. The sequence continues at coordinate 10,554 of DASZJZ010000066.1, forward strand.
CCCGGTGCTTCGACTCGCTCATGAGCTGCTCGTCGGTGCGGGTCTCGAGCTGCGGGATCGCCGCGAGCGCCCCGACCTGCATCTGCATCTTGATCTGCTTCTGCTTGGGCACGGCTGAGTGGAGTCTGCCAGATCACCAGCCCGTCCTCGTAACCGGTTTCCGAGCGGCTCACGCGGGGGTAAGAGGACGCCATGACCATCGCGATCGTCGTCGGCGTGTGCATCGTGCTGCTCGTCCTGGCCTTTCTGGTGCCGCGTCTGTCGACCGGTCCTCAGCGCGGCGTTGACCGCACCCTCGGTGTCGGCCAGCGGGCGGGCAGCAAGGCGCCGGGCCCGATCGGGCGCTTGTTCTCGAAGTCGTTCGGCCACTCGCGGCGGGCGACGAACAAGAGCGCTTCGCTCGGCCGCCGCGGGCGCGGCAAGCTCCCTCTCTAGACCTGCAGCAGCTGCATCACGCGCCGGGCGAGCACCGGGCTGCCCTCGATCCGCACCTGACGTGGTGCGGCTCCCGCGCCGCCCTCAGTCGCGCTTGCGCTCGGGCTCGGCGGCCTGATCGTCGGCGTTGCCGCCGGGGAGGGCCTCGAGCTCGACGGTCTGGTGCCCGGCGTCCTCGTCGGAGTCCGGGTCGCCGGCCGGCGGCGCGCCGGCACCGGGCTCGTCGTCGTACTCGTCCTCGACGGAATACGGCGCCGTGGCGTCCGGATCGTCGCTGTCGACCGCGGACCAGGCGACCGTGGCGTCGGGATCCCGCTCGTCCTCGTCGTCGGGCGCGACACCCCAGCCCTCGGCGGTGTCCGGCTCGTCCTCCTCCGCGGCGGACGAACCCCTCCAGCGGGCCGTGGTCTCCGGGTCCTCATCCTCGTCGGTGGGCGAGCCCCTCCAGCGGGCGGTCGTCTCGGTGTCGTCCTCGTCGTCGTCGGACGCGCCCCTCCAGCGGGCGGTCGTCTCGGTGTCGTCCTCGTCGTCGTCGGGCGAGCCCCTCCAGCGGGCGGTGGTCTCCGGGTCCTCCGCTTCGCCCGCGGGCGCGCCCCTCCAGCGCGCCGGCGTGCCCGGCTCCTCCTGGTCCTCCGCCGCACCCCTCCACAGCGCCGTCGCGCCGGAATCGTCCTGATCGTCCTCGGCTCCCCAGGCGGCTGTTCCCTCGGCCTCGTCCTCGGGCGTCTCGAGGTCGTAGGGGACACTCGGGTCGGACCGGCGATCGTGCTCGGGATCGCGGGCGATGCTGAGCGGGTGCGGGATCGGCGTCACGTTGGACGCCGAGGGGGGCTCCTCCTCCTCCTGCTCGGCCGCGGCGAGCGGCTCGGGAAGCTTGAGTCGCTCGATGGCGTCGTCGGCGGTGGCGAGCACCTCGTCCGCGAGGTGGCGGACGTCTTCGATCAGGCGCTGGCGCTCGTCCCACAGAAGCCGCGTGTCGGCCACCACCTGCTCGACGTACTCGTCCGCCTCCCGCTTGACGATCTCCGCCTCGCGCTCGGCGCGCTGGAGCCGGCCGTCGGCCTGAGCGCGCGAGCGGGCGGCGATCTCGTCGGCGGTCTCGTGGGCGCGCTGGAGGATCCCGGCGGTCTCCTCGCCGAGCTCGTCGAGCGCCTTCTGCACGACGCCCTCGCGCGTCTGGTGGGCCTCGAGGTCGGCCACGAGGTTCCGGAGCTCCTCGAGGAACTCGTCGACCGCACGACGGTCGTAGCCACGCACCGCGAGGGGGAAGCTCACATTCCGGAGGAGCTCGGACGCGGGCGTGCCGCGCCCGAACCGCTTGGGCGAGGTATCGCTCGAATGGGAGTTGGCCATCCCCGCAGTATGCCCCTCAGGTCGGAGGGTTGCGCCGCGCCCTCGCCGGCGGGGGCGAGCGCAGTTATGTCAACCGGGTCGTAGGCTCGGGCAGCCGTGCTGCTCTACCTCGACCAGAACTACCTGTCGGGGATGGCCAAGCGGAAGCCGGCCTTCCGCGAGCTGGAGCCCGCGCTGCGGGACGCGGTGCGCCGGGGGGCCGTGCAGGTGCCGGAGTCGCACGTGCACCGGATCGAGTCGGCGGCGCGGCCGGATCTCGGGCTGCTCGAGCTGCTGCGGGAGCTGTCGGGAGGACTGAAGCTCGAACCGGACCGCGGAGCGGCAGAGCGCAGGTGCGAAAACGCCCTGCGAGCCGTCTTTACACGCGACCATCCGGACCGAAGACCGGAACCCGGCGACGAGCGCGACCTGGAGGCGCTCTCACTCGCCCTGCCGCGCTGCGACCTCGTCACCTGCGACGCCTTCATGGCGGAACTGATCCGCCGCGCGAGGCTAGACGTCTGGTACCCCTGCGAGCTCTTTACGGGGCGGCGAAGCGACGTGGAGCGCCTACGTGACCGGCTAGACGGGCTCACCGGGAGGTGACGACGCATCCGCCGCCACCGCCGCAAGCACCGACGCCCAGCCGCCGGGGAACGCGCGATACAAGGTCGCCTGGCACGGAAGGTGTGGCGAACAGCGGGCCCGCCATGCGAAGAACTCGGTGGCGCCCGGGTGCCGTCCGAGCACCCGATCCAGGACCCGAACGCGGAAGCGACTGTGTCTGCGTTTCGCGCGCCGGGACTCGAAGCGCGTCGCCAGGTGTCGTATGCGGTCGCGGTGCGTGGCCCGGGAGTTGAGGCTGCCCAGGCTCTTAGAACGTGCAGGTGCCGCCTTCGCCGCTCTGCCAGAGCATCCACAGCCTCGACTTTCTCCAGCCCCGGCTTGTACGCGCGGAGGTCCTTGACGCGGGCGGCGAGCCGCTGCCGCATGCCGGAGCTCCTCTCTGTGAGGAGTACGAGGTCGCGCCACGTTTCGTAGATCCTGAGCACACGCCCGCGCGGCGGATAACGGTCGAGATGGCCGACTAGCACGCGCAGCTCCTCGAGCCGGCCGATCCTCCAGGAGACCGCCGCCCGCGACGTCCGGTAGGGCGGAACGTCCGCGAGCCTTCCCAGGGCGAGTCGGGCATGGAACAGACGCAGGAGCTCCTTGTCGTCGTTTCTCAGATTGATCACGAAGAAGAGGTGTCCCTCTCGCGTGGCGCCGAAGTGCGCCTCAGCAGTCACGAAGCCGGCCAGGAACGCGAGGAGCTGGTCATCGGTTATGGAAACCTCGGCGGCAGCGGCCACGTTGTCCGCGTCTCGATACATGCGTAGGCGCTCGCAGCAGTCCGCGACCACGGAGTGCCGGTCAGCGCGGCTTCCCGCCCACGCGGTTATGGCCGTGCGCCAAATCCCGTACTCGCCGGACTTCTTGCCGAGCAGCGGATATCGATCGAAGATCGACACCAACCGCAGACAGCCGGCCTGGCGGCGCACCGTCCACAGGGTCTGCGGCTGCGAAGTCGCACGCGCAGGTACCTCTGCCAGCCTGCCGACGCCTGACCACCGACAAAGCCTGGCCAGCAGCGGCGTGTCGTCCGCCCGTAGACGGACCGCAAGCGCGCACTGCCAGCTGGTCCCTGCATTGTTCGGCCGGATCAAGAAGTGGCCGTCACCGGCGATCAGGCCGGCCGCAAATCGCCCGTCGAGGCTCAGAATCCACGCTCGTCCACACGAACGTAAGTTCGCATTGGCGCCGGACGTGATCTCGGTTTACGAAATCCTTCTTATCGAGCACTCGAATCGCGACCGCGCCTGTCGAGCCGCGTCCTTTGGGGATCGGATGTGTCGACCTAGGGCCCTACTCCGGGCGGGCGGAGGCCCTGTACGTCGAGGTCTGGGTCCGCGGGTGTCAGTCCCGGCGCGTAGTCGCGCACCCAGAAGGTTCCGTCTTCGAACATCTCGTTGATCTCGGGGGCACGCATGGTGCTCACGATCAGGATTCGGGCGGGCTCGTCGCCGCGGTTGTCTAGGCGGTGGGCGCCTTCGCGGCCTGCCGGGCAGGCGACGACGTCGCCCGGCTCGAGTCCGCGGATCTCACCGTCGGCCCGGGTCAGGCTCGGCCGGCCGGAGATCACGACGATCATCTCCTCGTTCGCGTAGTGGGCGTGCAGCGGGAAGGTCGCGGCGCCCGGCGGCAGCTCGAACAGGGATGCGCCGAGGTCGCGTGCGCCCGCCTGGCGCCCCAGCCGGGCCCGGCGCCAGCGGAAGGGCGGCTCGTCGCGCTCGGCGTCCCAGTCCGGCTCGAAGAGGTTGGGCATCGGCTGAAGGCTACGCGCGAGGCGGGTTCGCGGGAGCGGTTCGGCGGCGGTGCGGGCTTGCGCGAGCGGGTTCGCGGCGGTGCGGGCTTGCGCGAGGCGGGTTCGCGGCGGGGTCGCTGCCTGCTAGCTCGCGGCGGCCCGCGCCTCGGCGGCGTCGGCCGCTTGGGTCACCGGGCATCTGCCCTGTTCGTGGCCGCAGGCGTGGCTGTCGCACAGGCGGCAGATGTTGCCGGCGGCCGATCGGCCGTCGGTGAGCGCCTGGAGGATCTTTGAGTGCAGGCGCGCGAGTTCCGTCCGTTCGTTCGGGTCCAGGTCGCTCAGGGCCTCCTCCAGCGCCTCCCCTCGCGCCCGCACCGCCTCCGCTGCAGCTCTGTGGCCCTCGGGGGTCAGCTCGACCGCGACCGAGCGCCGGTCCGGTCCCTCGCGCCGGCGGACCAGTCCTGCGGCCACCAGGCGGTCGACCACTCGGACGGTCGCCGAGTGCGTCAGGCGGAGCGGCCCCCGGACGGCGTCGATCGGCGACCCATCGAGGTAGGTGGCCAGGCTCACCAGCGCCGCCGGCGCCGAGCCCCCCTGCGCGGCTCCTCGCTCGGCCGCCGCCCGGATGCGATCGGATACGGCCAGCGAGACCGCACCGAGAAGGTTGGCTCCCCGCGCCAGATCCTCATCCGATGGCTGTTCGCCGGCTTCATGTGCATGCTGCATACATGTATGCTACCGGGGAGATGACCAAGGCCGTGCAGGATTCGTCGCAGGACCGTACCCGGCCGCAAAGCGAGGGCGGAGAGGCCGCGGGAAGTGAAATGAAGGGCGGAGAGGGTGCTGGGGGCGAGATCGAGGGCCTGGCCAGGCCGGGCAAGCCGCGCGGTCAGAGCCGCCAGAGCGGCCAGGGGCACGGCGGCCCCAACTCGGACCGCTACGAGCCGCTTCCCGGCATCGCCGAGTTCCCCAAGTGGGCCTGGCGGAAGCTTCCGCGCGCCGGCCGGATCGCCGTCGCTCTTCTCCCCTTTGTCGTCGTCGCCCTGGTCCTCCTCCTCGCCCCGGGCATCGACGAGTCCAAGGACGAGCGCGCACAGGCTGAGCGTGAGCGCCTCGCCAGGCTGACCGCCGAGCGGGCTGAGCGCATCCGGGTCGAGCAGCGTCCCCGCTTTCGCAGCGGCCCGCCTGCGGGCCGGGACGTCGCCGCCCGCTCGCAACTGGTCGCCGGCCTTCCCGCCGCCATCCAGGCGGACGCCCGCCAGCGGGTCGCCGCCGGCGCCCTCGCCGGCCCTGTCCGCTCCGTGGAGTGCGAGCCCTATCCGCGCAGCGTCGAGGGTCGTGGCGCCCACCTCGACCCCCAAGAGCGGACAGGGCGCTACTCCTGTCTCGCCGTCACCCGCGAGGTCCGGCCCACCGAGACCAACGAGGGCGCCGTCATCGGCCATCCCTACCGCGTGCTGGTCGACTTCGACACCGGCCGCTACGCCTTCTGCAAGGTGTCCGGCCGTCCCGGCGAGGGCTCGCTTCAGCGCGAGATCCTCGTTCCGGTGCCGGCGGCCTGCGGCGGCCGCTGAGCCGCATCCGCCAGACTGGCGGCCGCGTGACAGACCCCCGCGACCGCCCCTTCACCGAGAACGACCTCGAGCCCGACCCGCTGGTCCTTTTCAGGCGCTGGTTCGACGACGCCGTCGCCGCCGGCGCCTTCGAGCCGGAGGCCGTCGCGCTCGCCACGGCCACCCCCGGAGGCAGGCCCTCGGCCCGGATGGTCCTCGCGAGGGGCGTCGACGAGCGCGGCTTCGCCTTCTACACGAACTACGGCAGCCGGAAGGGCACTGAGCTCGAGGCGAACCCGCACGCCGCGCTTCTCTTCCACTGGCCGGCGATCGGCCGGCAGGTGCGGGCCGAGGGGCCGGTGGAGAGGCTCCCGCGCGAGGAGAGCGAGCGCTACGCCCGCGCCCGTTCGCGCGACAGCCAGATCAGCGCCCTCGCCTCGCCCCAGACCCGCCCGGTGCCGAGCCGGGAGTGGCTCGAGGAGCGAGTGGCCGAGCTGAGCAGAGAGCACGAGGGCGGCGACCTGCCCGTACGGGACGACTGGGGCGGCTACCGCCTGACCCCCGAAGCATGGGAGTTCTGGCAGCACCGGCCGAACCGGCTGCACGACCGCTTCCGGTACACCCGCGAGCGCGAAGAGGGCTGGCGGATCGAGCGACTGGGGCCGTGAGCACGGCCGGCCGAGCGGCCTGACTGCTACAAACCGGCGCCATGCCCGACGAACCCGTCCTCGTCATCACCGGCGCCAGCACCGGCATCGGCGCCGCCACAGCCCGGCGGGCGGTGGAGTTCGGCTACCGCGTCGTGCTGGCGGCACGCTCAGAGGACAAGCTCGCCGCACTCGGCGACGAGCTCGGTGGCGAGGACACGGCGCTTGCAGCCCGCTGCGACGTCACCGACTGGAACGACCAGCAGGCGCTCGTAGCCACCACCCTCGACCGCTTCGGCCGCCTCGACGCCTACTTCGCCAACGCCGGCTTCGGCGCCAAGCGCGGCTTCCTCGAGGAGACGGTCGAG
>DASZJZ010000067.1:0-8712 GCA_035947555.1 Thermoleophilaceae bacterium
GCCACCGTCTCGAGCGGCGCCTATGCCCGCGCGCTCGCCGAGACGGCGCCGCAGGCCGAGCTGCACGCCGTTGCCTCCGCCGAGCTCGCCCCGCTCATCCAGGCGGGCGGGGACGTCGACCACCGCGTGCTGTCCTGCGTCGAGGGGGCGTGCCGGCCGTTGAAGAGCGCCGGTGTCGACACGGTAATCCTCGGCTGCACCCACTACCCGCTCGTCCGCCCGGTGCTGCAGCGGGAGCTCGGCCGCGGCGTGACCATCGTCAGCTCCGGCGAGGCGATCGCCCATGAGGTCGAGACGCGCCTTCGTGAGGCCGCGCTCGAGAACCGCGAGGGCCGTCGCGGCGAGTACGGCTTCCTCGCCACGGGCGACCCCGAGGAGTTCCGCCGTGTGGGCACGCGATTCCTGCAGCTCCCGATCGGGAAGGTGGAGCACGTGGACGTGAAGATGCCGATCGGGAAGCGGGCGGCGTGAGGCGGGCCGCGGGAACAAGCAGCCGCCGCTCTGCGAGGGCCGCCGCATGAGCGACCTTCGCCACGACGGCCGCTCGCCCGGCGACCTTCGCGACGTCAACATCGTCCCGGGCTTCGTTCGCACCGCCGACGGCTCCTGCCTGATCGAGGCCGGCGGCACGCGGGTCATCTGCACCGCCACCGTCGACGAGGAGGTGCCGCGCTGGATGTCCGGTCAGGGTCGCGGCTGGGCGACCGCCGAGTACGGCATGCTCCCCGCCTCGACCGGCGAGCGGAAGCGGCGCGACGTCTCCAAGGGCCGGCCCGACGGCCGCACGGTCGAGATCCAGCGCCTGATCGGCCGCTCGCTCCGGGGGGTGATCGACTTCGAGGGCCTGGGAGAGCGGACGGTATGGGTCGACTGCGACGTCCTCGAAGCCGACGGCGGCACCCGCTGTGCCGCCATCACCGGCGGCTACGTGGCGCTCGAGCTCGCCCTCCGCGGGCTGGTGACGGACGGCAAGCTCGACCGCGTCCCGCTCAGCGCCTCCGTGGCCGCCGTGTCCTGCGGCATCGTGGACGGACGCGCGCTGCTCGACCTCGACTACTCCGAGGACTCCACCGCCGAGGTCGACGCCAACGTGGTCATGACCGGCGACGGCGGCCTCGTCGAGGTGCAGGCCACCGCCGAACGCACCCCGCTGTCACGGGCGTCGCTCGACGAGCTCCTGGCACTCGCCGCCGCGGGCATCGAGCGTCTCCGCGCCGCCCAGGAGCAGGCGGTGGGCGCGGCGACGGGCTAGCAGGACGGCGCGTTCGGTGCAGCTCGTCCTCGCCACTCGCAACGAGCACAAGCTGCGCGAGCTCGCACAGCTCATGCGGCCGATCGAGCTCGATCCACTGCCACCGGACGTCACGCTGCCGCCCGAGACGGGCACCACGTTCGCCGACAACGCGCTGGGCAAGGCCCGCGCCGCCGCGGCAGCCACCGGACGGACCGCCATCGCCGACGACTCCGGGATCGAGGCGGCGGCGCTGGCGGGCGCCCCGGGCGTGTGGTCGGCTCGCTACGCGGGGGAAGACGCGACCGACGAGGAGAACCTGGCGAAGCTGCTGCGAGAGGTGCCGCCCGACGCAGACACGCGAGTGGCCTACGTGTGCGCGATCGCCTGCGTGGAGCCCGGCGGACGGGAGTACGTGGTGCACGGCCGCTGTGAGGGGAGGCTCACGCACGACCCGCGAGGGTCGGGAGGCTTCGGCTACGACCCGGCCTTCGTCCCCGACGACGATCCCGGCGACCGGACGATGGCGGAGCTGACCCCCGAGGAGAAGGACGCGATCAGCCACCGCGGGCGCGCCGCGCGGGAGCTCCGCGCGCGACTGCTGAAGGCGGAGGACGCGGCGCGGCCGCGCAGCCCGCTGGCGGGTCTGCTGCGGGGAGGCAACGCCGGACGGCGCCGGGCCGGGCGCCCCGGAAGGGGCGGGCGGTGAGCGTGACCGCGGACGATTCGGTGGGTGGCCGCGGGAGCGACGAGCCCCGTGACGGCCCGGCCGTCGATGCCCCTATCGGGAGCAGCCGCGACGCCCCCGTCGCGACCGGCGGGGATGCCCCTCTCGGAAGCGGCGGCGAGGCCACCCCTGCTCCGGCCATGGACCTCACCACCGGGGACCCGCGCGAGGCCCGCGATCGCCGGCGCGCCGCCCTGCTGAGCGTCGCCGCCGCGGTCGTCCTCGTCACGGTCAAGCTCGTCACCGGCCTCGTCACCGGGTCGCTTGCGTTCGTTGCGGAGGCGGTCCACTCGGGCACCGATCTCGTCGCCGCGCTGCTCACGCTCTTCGCCGTAAGGGTGGCTATCCGGCCGCCCGACCGCGAGCACCACTACGGTCACGGCAAGGCCGAGCACCTCGCGGCCCTCGGGGAGAGCGCGTTCCTCGTCGTGGTGTCCGTCTTCATCGCTGCCGAGTCGCTGAGGCGCCTGATCGAGGGCGGCGCCCACGACATCGAGACGACCTGGTGGGCCTTCACCGTGCTCGGCGTCGTCATCGCGGTCGACGCCTGGCGGGCGGTGGCCAGCCGCCGCGCCGCCCGGCGCCATCACTCCGCGGCCTTCGCCGCCAACGCCCTCCACTTCGGCTCCGACCTCGCCGGCTCGCTCGCCGTGCTGATCGGCCTCATCCTCGTTGCCGCCGGAGAGCCCGCCGCGGACGCCGCGGCCGCCCTCTTCGTCGCGGGCCTCGTGGTGATCGCGGCCATGCGGCTCGCGCGCCAGTCCGTCGATGTGCTCATGGACCGCGCTGCCGTGGACGCCGAGGAGCGCATCCGGCAGGCGCTCCACGGGATGGCCGAGCCGGTCGAGCTCCGCCGTGCCCGAGTTCGCCACGCCGCCGGACGTCACTTCGCCGACCTCGTGGTGGCAGTGCCGCTCGACGCCGGCGTGACCCAGGCGCACGCCACGGCCGACGCCGTGGAGGGGGCGGTCGAGCGGGCCCTCCCCGGAGCGGACGTCGTGGTTCACGTCGAGCCGACCGAGCCCACCGGCGGGCTTCGCGAGCGGGCTACGGCGGCGGCGTTCAGCATCCCCGAGGTCCGCGAGCTCCACAACGTCCGCGTCATGCACCTCCCCGACGGCTACGAGCTCTCGCTGCACGTGAAGCTCCCGCGGGAGCTTTCGCTGACCGAGGCCCACGGCGTGGTCGAGCGGCTCGAGTCCCGCATCCGCGCCGAGGTGCCGGAGCTGCGCAAGGTGCACACCCACATCGAGCCGCTCGCTCGCACCGATTGGGGTCGCAAGCCGCCGGTCGACGACACCGCCGGCGAGCGTGCCGCCATCGAGGAGACCGTCAGACGGGTGACCGGCGCGAACCCGAGCGACGTGTCCTTCCGCGACGGCGAGCGCGGACGCATCGCGCTCGTGACGATCACGCTGCCGGGCGAGCAGCCGCTGCCGTCGGCGCACCGGCACGCGGGGGCGATCGAGGAGGCCGTGCGCGAGCGATGTCCGTCGCTGGCGGACGTGATCGTGCACACCGAGCCGGAGGAGGCGCCGGCGCCGCCGACGCGGGCGGGCTGAGCGGGGCCCCCCGCGCCCGCCTCAGAGCACGTTCACAGCAGCCGCCGCCGCCACCGCCAGCAGCACGCCCGAGTACCCGTAGTAGCCGTTCAGGAGGAGCAGCAGGGCGGCCAGCAGGCAGATCCCGACCGTCACCAGCCACGAGATTCGCGAGAAAGGCACGTGAGTATTCTGACCTCGATGGCGGGGACGCTCACTCCCGAGCGGACCGCGGAGCGGCTCTGCGAGCTGTCGGCCGACGCCCGTGCGGCCGTGCTGCTCGACGCGGCGGGCGCTCTCGCGGGTGCTCACGGCGTGCCGCCGGGCCGCGCCGAGGAGTTCGCGGAGCTCGCCAGGGAGCTGTTCGAGGCGGTCGATCGGGCCGATCGGGACATCCCCGGCGGACCCCCCGAGCAGGTGGAGGCGCAGATCGAGGGCGGGGCCGTATATGCGTCGCGCACGCCGCGCTGGACCCTCGCGGTGGTCGGCCGGCGGGCCGCCCTCTCGTCGCTCATGCTGATGGACCTCCGGGCGGTGCTCGCGGAGCTCGAGGAGGGCCGCCCGATCCGCCGCTCGTCGGCCGCGGAGGAGCCCGTCGCCGCCGAGGCGACCGAGGAGGAGGCCGCCGGCGAGTCGCCCGTGCCGGAGCTGGGGCGAGAAGCGTGAAGGAGAGACGCAAGGGGCCGATCGGCCGGGCCGCGGGGATCGCCGAGGGCGTGGCGGCGACCGTGCGCCGGATGCAGCGCGAGCGCGAGCCGCGTGTGCTCGTGTACGACGAGACCGGCTACGCGCGCCTGGTGCAACCCGACGGCCGCGGCTACGAGCGCCTGCTGGACGTCGCCGACCGGATGGTCGCGCTGGTGGGCGAGGTGGAGGCCGAGGCGAAGCCGCGCCTGGGGCGCCGGCCCGAGGGTGACGACGAGGCGAAGCCTCGCCGCGCCCGCGCCCCGGCCGAGGACGACGACGAGGCGAAGCCTCGGCGTGCCCGCCGCGCCCCGCCCGAGGGCGACGACGAGGCGAAGCCTCGCCGCGCCCGTCGCGCCCCGCCCGAGGGCGACGCATGACACTCGTCGACCCCGCTCTCGCCGCCCGGGTCCTCGAGCGTTCCCTCTCCCGCGGCGGCGACTTCGCCGAGCTGTACGTCGAGGCCCGTCACGGCTTCGCCATCTCGCTCGACGACGGTCGCGTCGAGCGCCCCCAGGGCGGTCGCGAGCGGGGCGCATGCCTCCGCGTGGTGGTGGGCGAGTCGTCCTACTACGGCCACGTGGACGGCCACGCCGAAGAGGACCTCATGCGGGTGGCCGGCTCGGTGGTGCAGGCCGTCCGCGGCGAGGCGACGGAGCCCGCCGCCCTGCGCGCGCCCGAGCGCGGCAACGGACACCCCGTCCGCACCCGCCCGGAGACTGTCGATGCCGCTCGCAAGGCCGACCTCCTCCGCGCCTGCGACGAGCATGCCCGGTCACTCGCCGCCGAGGTGACCCAGGTCCGCGCCAGCTACGCCGAGTCGCGCCGCGAGGTCGAGGTCTTCAACTCGACCGGCCGCGCGGCGGCCGACGACCGCAGCAGGGTCCGGCTCGCCGTCCAGGTCGTGGCCCGCCGCAGCGATCGTGTCGAGACAGGCAGCGACAACCGCGGCGGCCACGCCGGCTGGGAGCTAGTCGAGGACGACCCCGAGGCGGTGGCCGGCAAGGCCGCCCGCCGCGCGCTGGCCCTCCTCGACGCCGTCGACGCCCCGACCGGGCGGCTGCCGGTGGTGGTCGGCAACGGCTTCGGCGGCGTCTTGTTGCATGAGGCGGTCGGCCACGGCCTGGAGGCCGACGCGGTGCAGAAGCGCGCGAGCGTCTATGCCGGCCGTCTCGATGACCGCCTCGCGGAGCCCTTCGTCACCGCCTACGACGACGGCAGCCGGCCCGGCGACTGGGGCAGCGACGGCATCGACGACGAGGGCACGCCCACCCGCCGCACCACGGTGATCGAGGACGGCCGGCTCGTGTCCTACCTGTACGACGGTCTGCGCGCCCGCAAGGACGGGGTCGAGTCGACCGGCAACGGGAGGCGCGAGTCGTTCCGCCACCTGCCGCTGCCGCGCATGACGAACACCTTCTTCGCCCCCGACGACGCCACCCCCGAGGGCCTGATCGGCGAGATCGACCGCGGCCTCTACGCGGTCTCGTTCGGCGGCGGCCAGGTGGAGCCCGCCACGGGGGACTTCGTGTTCGGCGTCTCCGAGGGCTACCTCATCGAGGGCGGGAAGGTGACGTCGCCGGTCCGCGGCGCCACGCTTGTCGGCAACGGCCTCGAGGCACTGGCCGGCGTGGACGGCATCGCGGACGATCTCGAGATCGGCAGCGGCTACTGCGGCAAGGCGGGCCAGTCGGTGCCGGCCGGCGTGGGGCAGCCGCACGTGCGGATCCGCCAGCTCACCGTGGGCGGCACCGCCGCGTGAGCACCGACCGAGTCATGCGTGCCGTGGGCGGCACCCCCGCGTGAACCTCGACGACGTCACCCGCCGCGCCGTGGAGGCCGCCCTCGAAGCGGGCGCCGCCGACGCCGAGGCCTGGGCCGAGGAGGGCGTGAGCCGCCGCATCCGGGTGTACGACGGCGAGGTCGAGAGCCTCAGCGACGCCGGCGGCCGCGGGGTGGGCGTGCGGGCCTTCGTGGACGGCCGCTCGGGCTACGCCTTCGGCACCGACCTCACGGACGCGGGCGTCGTCGAGGTCGCCCGCTCCGCCCGCGACGCGGCCGAGGCCGCCGACCCCGACGAGCACGGCGGCCTCCCGGACGAGTTCGGGACAACCCAGATCGAGGGCCTCGCGTCGAGTGCGCTGAGCGACTGGTCGACCGAGCGCAAGGTCGAGCTCACCCTGGCGGTGGAGCGCGCGGCGCGCGAGCGGCCCGGCGTGACCCAGGTGGAGAACGCCGTCTACTCCGACGCCGAGGGGAACGTCGCCCTCGCCAACTCGCGCGGCTTCGCCGCCGGCTACGACGCCACGCAGGCATGGGCCTACGCGTCCGCCTTCGCCGGCGAAGGGTCCGATCTCATGACCGGCATGGGCGTCGGCCTCGGGCGCGACCCGGACGCGCTCGACCCCGACGCCATCGGCGGCGAGGCGGCGGAGCGCGCCCTCGCGCTCGTCGGCGCCCGCCAGCCTGAGAGCCGCCGCTGCCCGGTGGTGCTCGACGCCTTCGTGGCCGCGTCGTTCATCGGCTTCATCGGCTCGATGCTGTCGGCCGAGGCCGTCCAGCGCGGCCGTTCGCTGTTCGCCGACCGCGAGGGCGACGAGATCGCCGACCCCGCGCTCGCGCTCGGCGACGACGGCACCGACCCCGACGGGCCCGCCAGCGCGCCCTTCGACGGCGAGGGGTCGCCGAGCCGCCGGACGCGCCTGATCGAGGGCGGGCGGCTGCTGACGTTCCTGTTCGACGTCCGCACCGCCCGCCGCGGCGGGCGCTCCACCACCGGCAACGCGAGCCGCGGCTCGTACCGCTCCCCGCCGTCGGTGGGCACCACCAACCTGGTGCTCGATCCAGGCGAGGGCACTCTCGAGGAGCTGTTCGAGCAGGCCGGCGACGGCCTGTACGTGACCGACGTCGCGGGCCTCCACTCGGGGGTCAATCCCGTGTCGGGGACGTTCTCGGTGGGCGCCTCGGGACGGCTGATCGAGGGCGGCGAGGCGGCCGGCCCGGTGCGCGAGCTGACCATCGCCAGCGACCTCGTATCGATGCTCAGGACCGTGCGAGCGGTCGGGGCGCAGACGCGCTGGCTCCCGCTCGGCGGAAGCGTCAAGGCGCCGCCGATCCTGATCGGCGAGATGGCCGTTTCGGGCGCCTAGGAGCCTGGAAAGGCTGGTACGAGCGCGCTTTCCCGCTCTAGAAAAGGGAAAATCGGCGCTGTCGTCCGCGCACGTTGTTACTTTCCGCGCGGTTATTGCCCCCGGCAAGGAGGGAATCGTGACGAAGTCAGAATTCGTGGATCAGGTGGCCGACCGCTCAGGCCTGGGCAAGGGCGAGGCGGAGAACGCCGTCAACGCCGTCCTGGAGACCATCGAAGAGGTCCTGACGCGCGGTGGAGAGATCAACTTCACCGGGTTCGGGAAGTTCTCCGTGGCGGACCGGGGCGCTCGTCAGGGCGTGAACCCGCAGACCGGCGAGAAGATCCAGATCGCCGCCAGCAGGGTGCCGCGCTTCAGCGCCGGGTCCGGTTTGAAGAAGGCCGTGAAGGCCGCCTAGGCGCCTGCAAACCTTCGCCTCGCGGCGTCCTCGGTCGCGGACAGGCTCAGCCTTGTCCGCTTCCTGCGTCCTTGCGAGGCTCGGTTTTCGGAGCTAGCAGCCTGCAAACCTTCGCCTCGCGGCGTCCTCGGTCGCGGACAGGCTTAGCCTTGTCCGCTCCCTGCGTCCTTGCGAGGCTCGGTTTTCGGAGCTAGGAGTCGCGACTCTTGTCGGGGGGATCGCGACCGCATTTCGGCGACCGGCTCGCGGCGCTCGTCGAGGAGCGCCGCAGTCGCGTCGTGCTCGGGCTCGATCCCGACCCGGCCGCGCTCTGGCCGGAGGCGCTCGAGCGTTTCGGCGGCACGCCGGCAGGCGGCCGGTTCGCGCGCGCCCACACGGCTGAGGCCGTGCTCCACCACTGCCGGGCGGCGATCGTGTCGGCCGGCCCCGCCTGCGTGGCCGTGAAGCCACAGCTGGCCTGCTTCGAGCGGCTGGGCGCGCCCGGGTGGGAGGCGCTCGAGCAGACCGTCGCCATCGCCCGCGACCACGGGCTGCTCGTGATCGCCGACGGCAAGCGCGGGGACATCCCCGTCACCGCGCGCGCCTATGCCCAGGCGCTGGTGGGGGAGACCCCGGGCCCGTTCGGCCCGGTGGCCGGCCTTGGCGCGGACGCCTTCACCGCCAATCCGCTGCTCGGCCGCGACTCGCTCGAACCGCTGGTTGAGGCGGCCGCCGCCGCGGGCGCGGGGTGCTTCGTGCTGGTGCGCACGTCGAACCCCGGCGCGGCCGAGCTGCAGGACGAGGGGAAGCCGCCGCTGCACGAGCGGCTCGCGCGGATGGTGGACGCGCTCGGCGCCGCCCACACCGGCGAGTCGGGCCTGTCGCTCCTGGGCGCCGTGACCGGCGCCACTCACCCCGAGCGGCTGGCCCGGCTGCGCGAGCTGATGCCGCGCGCCGTGTTCCTGCTGCCCGGGGTGGGCGCCCAGGGCGGCCGGGTCGAGGAG
>DASZJZ010000068.1:0-12081 GCA_035947555.1 Thermoleophilaceae bacterium
CCGAGGAGATCGACCGCTTCGTGGGCGCGCTCGCGGCGGACGCGATCCTGCCGGAGGATTTCTAGGCCTCGGGCATCCGGCCCTCGGCTTTGATGCCGTCGGCCCCCATCCGGCCGGCCTTGACGGTCGCCTCCACTCAAGCGGTCTGAGCCCTTGAGGCGGGGCCTGTCTGGGGTCAGACCCTAGGCGTAACGCGCCACCACGCCGTCCGCCACCAGCTCCAGGGCGTGCCGGCGGCCCTCGGGCAGTTGCAGGCCGTCCAGCGAGCGTTTCGCCTCCTCCACGTGGGCGAGCGCCCGGTCGCGTGCCTCGTCGAGCGCGCCCGTGGCCGCGATCCGCTGGCAGATCTCGGCGGCCCCGTCCGCGTCCAGTGTCCCGTCGAGCTCGCGCAACGCCTCGTCGCGTCGGCGCGCCAGGATCAGCGGCAGCGTGACCGTGCCGTCGAGCAGATCGGCGCCGCGCGGCTTCCCCGTGCGCTCCGCAGGGCCCACCACGTCCAGCACGTCGTCCAGCATCTGGAACGCCAGCCCGATCCGGTCGCCGAAGCGCCCCAGCGCAGGCGCCAGCTCGGCGCCACCCCCCAGCACCGCCCCCAGCCGGGAGGAGGCCTCGAACAGGCTCGCCGTCTTCAGCCGGCAGCGCTCCACGTAGCGCTCCGGGGTCACGTCGGCGCTCCAGGCATCGGCACGCTGCATCAGCTCGCCGCGCGCGAGCGCGCTCGAGGCCGCCGACAGCGCCCGCACGGCCTCCTCGCTCCCCGTGCCCGCCAGCTCGGCGAAGGCGCGCGAGAAGAGCAGGTCGCCGGTGGCCGTGGCCGCTTCGCGGCCCCCGGTGGCGAACACCGTCGGCCTGCCGCGCCGCAGCGCCGCACCGTCCAGCACGTCGTCGTGCACGAGCGTGGCCATGTGCAGGAGCTCGACCGCCGTCGCCGCCGCGACGAGGCGCTCTCCGGATTCGCCTGCCGCGCTCAGGAACACGAGCATCGGCCGCAGCCGCTTGCCGCCGGCCGACAGCGTGCCTGTCGCGTGCCCGGCGAGCTCCCGGCCGCCGTCCCTAGCCACCTCCGCCAGCCGCAGCTCCGTGCGCTCGAGGAGCCGCGACAGCTCCGGCCCGCCGGCGGCGAGCACCGCACCGAGCTGGGCCTGCGTGGTGTTCACCGGGCTCGGACCCCGACGTGGATGGCGATGATGCCGCCCGCCGTCAGCACCCAGCGCACGTCCCCCAGGCCCGCGTCGACCATCTCGGCGGCGAGCTCGCGCGGTCCCGGGAAGCGCCGCACGCTCGAGGGCAGGTACGAGTACGCCTGCGGATCGGCCGCGAGGCGACCAAGCACCGGCACCACCCGGTCGAACCACACTCGGAAGAACCACGACAGCGGCGGCTTCTGCGGCGTGGTGATCTCGAGCACCACCACCCGCCCGCCGGGCTTGGCCACACGCGCCATCTCGCGCAGGCTCCGCCCGAGGTCGGAGAAGTTGCGGGCGCCGAACCCCACGGTCACGGCGTCGAACTCGCCGTCGCCGTACGGCAGGTCGAGCGC
The DNA here is from genome assembly GCA_035947555.1 of Thermoleophilaceae bacterium. Taxonomy (GTDB): domain Bacteria; phylum Actinomycetota; class Thermoleophilia; order Solirubrobacterales; family Thermoleophilaceae; genus JACVRW01. Next base: position 1,541 of record DASZJZ010000068.1, read on the forward strand.
GTTGCCCTGCACCCACTCCACACCCGGGGCCTTCCCCCGCGCCAGCTCGAGCATCGGCTCGGAGAAGTCGAGCCCGGTCACCTCCGCCCCGCGCGCGGCCAGCTCCACCGCGAGATCGCCCGTGCCGGTGGCCACGTCGAGCGCCCGCGAGCCGGGCCCCACCCGCGCGAAGTCCACTGCCCGCTCGCGCCAGCGATGGTGCATCCCGGCCGTCATGACCGAGTTCATCAAGTCGTAGACGCGCGCGATGCGATCGAACATCGCGCGCACCTGCGTCTCCGGGAGCGTGCCAAGGCCCGAAGCACCCGGCTCGGCCGGGTGCGCAGGGTTCGGCGTCCGCGCCGGCATCAGCGGAGAGTCACGCCGTTAGTTCTCGCTCTTCAGCGAGGCGACGTACTCGACGAGCTTGTCGAACTGCTCGGGGCTCTCCTGCTGGAACTCCTCATAGGGCGGCATCGGCGGCGTCGGGTTGACCAGCGTGCGCGCGATGGCGGCCGGGCCGAGCCGGTCGCCCACGTCGGTGAGATTCGGCCCGAGCGTATTGCCGTTCTCGCCGATCTTGTGACAGGCGAGGCACCCCGCCGACGCCGTGATCTCCTTCCCCTCCTCGAGCTGGGGCCGGGTCTCGAGGTCGATCTCGGTGGGCGCGCCCGCGAGCGCCCCGAGCACGGTCAGGTAGGCCATCGCGATGATCGTGGCGATGCCGGCGGTGGTGGCAATCGGCCGCCGCAGCGGGTGGCGCTCCGGGCCGCGGTCGAAGAACGGCAGCAGCAGGAGCAGCACGAGGCAGATCGTGGGGATGCCCACCGTGGCGAGAACCACCAGCTCCGCCGGCTTGACCACGCGCAGGAGCTCGAACAGGAAGAAGAAGTACCACTCCGGCCGCGGCGTGTAGGTCGTGGTGGTCGGGTCGGCCTTGGGCCCCAATTCGGCCCCGAACAGCACCGCCATCAGGATGATCACGCCGAGCGTGATCGCCGCCATCACGCTGTCCTTGGCGACGGCGTACGGGAAGAACGGCTTGCCCTGGCTCTTGAGGATCGAGTACTCGCGCAGGTACTGCTCGCGCTCTCGCTTGTTCACGCCGGACTCAGACCTCCTCCTTGAGCAGGTCCTTCTTCTCGGCCTTGAGCCACGGCGGGGCCGTGGTGCCGAGCTTCACGACGAGGTAGAGGTGCGCGCCGATCAAGGCCGCGATCAGGCCCGGCACGAGGAGCATGTGCAGCGCGTAGAAGCGGCTGATCGTGGTCGGGCCGAACTCCGCCCCGGCGCGCAGGAAGTCGGCCAGATAGGGACCGACGATCGGCCCCGACGCGTTCAGGTTCACGGCCACCACCGTGGCCCAGAAGGAGCGCTGGTCGAACGGCAGCAGGTAGCCCGTCAGGCCCATCATCAGCGTGAGCACGAGCAGCACCACGCCGATCACCCAGTTCAGTTCGCGCGGGTACTTGTAGGCGCCGAAGAAGAACGTCCTGCCCATGTGCAGGAAGATCAGGATGATCATCACCGTCGAGCCCCACTTGTGCATGCCGCGCACCAGCTCGCCGAGGAAGACCTCGTTCGTGATGCGCGACGCCGACTCGTAGGCGCGCGTCGGGTCCGGCTCGTAGTACATGGCCAGGAACACGCCAGTGACCGCCTGCGAGAGGAAGGCGAACAGGGTCGCCGAGCCGAGCGTGTAGTACCAGTTGGTGTAGGGCGTCTTGCGGTAGAGCAGATACCGCAGGACCGGCGTGGCGCCGGTCCGCTCGTCGAGCCAGCCGACCGCCGACGCGGCGGCCTCGGTCGCCTGCTCCTTAGTCGTCGGCTTGGCCGCAGGGCCGGCCGGCTTGCCGTCGCGGCCGTTGCCGCGGTCGTGGCCGGGCCGCTTCGGCGAGGGCCGCAGCGCCTTGGGCAGCGGTGGCGTCGGGAGCTTCATGTCGTGGGCCTCGCGGGGTAGAGGTACTGCCACAGCCCGTCCAGGTGGTTGGACGGGTCGCGGACCGAGAAGCGCTCGAACTCCGAGTTGACCGAGAACCGGTCGCCGATCTCCACACGGCCGTTCGTGACCCGCGTGTAGAAGCGGTCGAGGGGCCGCACCGGCGGACCGCCCTCGTTCTCGCCCTGGAAGCCGTAGACCCCGCCGTGGCAGGGGCAGACGAACTTCTGCGAGGCCTGGATGTACCGCACCGGACAGCCGACGTGCGTGCAGCGGGTCGAGATCGCCACGTAGGGCTGCGGCTCCTGGCCCTCCACGACGGTGTCGCGCTGACGATCGAAGCGCCGCACGTAGACGGTCGTCTTCCCGGGCTCGCCCACCTCGGGGACGAGGTTGATCACCGTCTGGACGTAGCTCTCGTCGTTGAAGTCGTCCTCGGCGCCCACGTCCTGCCAGCGGGTCGGAATCGTGTCCTCGAAGATCGGGCCGAGCGCGAAGCCGAGAGCGGGGAGCGCGAACGCGCTGACCGCGACGGCCCCGGCGAGCTGCGCGCCGCCCTCCATGAGGCGACGGCGGGTGACTGTCTCGCCTTCGAAGGCGCCGGCGATGCCGCGTCCCTCGGTGTAGCGGGACTTCTTGTCGAACTTGGGTGGGTCAGCCACGGGGTGAGGACACCAATTCTGAGGCCTTGTGAAGGCTAGTGCCAACATGGTGGCGGGCGGCACGATTGGCGCCGCCGCACCAGCGGCCGCGGGAGCCTATCGCGGGGCCGCGAGCCGGGCCGCGGAGGCGTCCCAGAGCGGCTCGACCTCGTCCCCGCGGTCCTCCGCGTGGGCCTGCGCCGAGCATGTGATGAGGTCCGCCAGCTCGGCGACGGCGGGGAGGTCGCCGCGCTCGGCGAGGCGGGCCAGCCCGAGCGCGTAGAGGGCGTCGCCGGCCAGCAGCCGAAGGTCGCGGTCCATGCCGTCGAACAGGCGCGGTGTGCCGTAGTGCAGGAGGTAGCCCTCGTATACGGCCTCGACCACGAAGCGGCGTTCGGCGAGGTCGGCGCCGAAGCGGGACGGGCCGGGGTCGGAGATCGCGTACGGCGCCAGCGCGGGGTCCGCCGCGGCGACCACCTCCCTGAGGAGGCTCGCCGCGTCGCGGCCGCTCCGAGCAGGGCCGCGCGCTGCCCCGCCGTGGCCCTCCGACGACGGGCTCACAGCGCGGCGAACGCCTCCGCGGCGGCCTCGAGCGTGCGCTCCACGTGGGCGTCCCCGTGCGCCAGCGACGGAAACCACGCCTCGAACTGCGACGGCGGCAGGTACACGCCCCGCTCCAGCATCGCGCGGCAGAAGGCTGCGTGGCGGTCGGTGTCACATGCCTTTGCACCGTCGTAGTCGCGGACGGGCTCCTCGGAGAAGAAGACGGTGAGGAGACCGGTGGTGTGACACACCTGCACCGGCAGGCCTGCGGCGCGCGCGACGTCGCGGAGGCCGTCCGCGAGGCGCTCGCTCGTCGCGTCGAGTCGCGCGTAGGCGTCCTCGCCGAGTAGGCCGAGCGTGGCCAGGCCTGCCGCGGTCGCGAGCGGATTCCCCGAGAGGGTGCCCGCTTGGTAGACGTCCCCGGCCGGGGCGATCCGCTCCATCAACTCGCGCGGCCCGGCGTAGGCGGCCGCCGGGAGGCCACCGCCGATCACCTTCCCGAGGACGGTCAGGTCGGGCGTCACGCCCTCGCGCTCCTGGACGCCGCCGCGCGCGACGCGGAATCCCGTTATCACCTCGTCGAACACGAGCAGCGCGCCCGTCTCGTCCGCCCGCTCCCGCAGCGCGCCCAGGAAGCCGTCCGGCGGCGGCACCAGCCCCATGTTGGCGGGATACGGCTCACACACGATCGCGGCGAACTCGCCCTCGGGCACGACGCCCCATGGGAAGACGGCGGTGTCGGCGGCCTGGGCAGCGGTCACGCCGGGGGACGCCGGTATCGCCTGCGTGGCCAGGCCGGAGCCCGCGTCTGCCAGCAGCCCGTCGACGTGGCCGTGGTAGGCCCCGGCGAATTTCGCGATCCCGTCCCGCCCGGTCGCCGCCCGCGCGAGGCGCAGGGTGCTCATCGCGGCCTCGGTGCCCGAGGAGGTCATGCGGACCATCTCGACAGACGGCACGCGCTCCACCACCTCAGCGGCGAGGTTCACCTCGGCCTCGGTCGGCGCGCCGAAGCTCGTGCCGGCCGCCGCCGCGGCAGTGACGGCGGCCACCACGTCCGGCTGTGCGTGCCCGGCGATCAGCGGGCCCCACGACATGACCCAGTCGACGTAGCGGTTGCCGTCCACGTCGATCAGCTCGGCCCCCTCGCCGCGGGCGACGAAGATGGGATCGCGCCCGATGGAGCGCATTGCCCGCACGGGCGAGTTGACGCCGCCCGGCATGAGCTCGAGCGCCCGCTCGTAGGCAGCCGCGGAGCGGGAGCCCGCGCGCTCCCCGCTCGCCGCAGAGCGGGCGGCCGCGCGCTCGCCGGCCGCTGCGGACCGGGCGTCCGCCACCGGCTTGCCCGGCCCCTGCGTCCCTACGCGTACCGCGCTTCCCACTCCCGGTGCGCGTCCGTGAAGTAGAGCAGGCGGATCTTCTTGAACTCGGTCGACGAGTAGAGCGTGCGGCGCTCTTCGATCCCGGTGTCGGCGGCGATCGTGTCGAGGATCGCGTCGCATTCCTCCTTGGAGCGCCCGTGGGCCATCGTGAAGACCGAGTACGGCCAGTCGGGGTAGGTCGGGCGCTGGTAGCAGTGCGAGATCCCGCGGTAGGAAGCCATGCGCGGACCGAGCTCGAGGATGCGCTCCTCCGGCACCTTCCACACGCCCATGCCGTTCGCCGAAAAGCCGGCGCGGCGGTGGAACAGGATCGCCGCCACCCGCCGCAGCGCCTTCCGCTCCCGCATGTCCTCGAGGTGGCCGAGCAGGTCGCGCACCGGCATCCCGAGCTTCCGCGCGGCGGCCGCGAACGGCTCCGCCACCGCCTCCATCGGCCCCTGCGTAGCGCGGACCACCGCGATGTCGAGCTCGGACAGCGGGATCGCCTCGGGCTCCTTGTGGTCCACCGCCTCGGCGGCCGCGGCGAGCGCCTCGGTGCCCTTCTCCATCTCGAGGTCCATGCGGATCTTGAACAGCCGCAGGGTGGGCAGCTGGCGCACCGACTCGGCGCCCGTCAGCCGCTGGAGCACCTCGAGCGTGCCCTCGAGGCCGAGCTTCGAGCCGGGCTCGGTGGCGATCGTGAACCAGATGTTGAAGTCGTGGTCGCGCAGGTAGTTGTGCGACACGCCCGGATGCGAGTTGATGATCTTGGCCGCCCGCCAGGGGTGCTCGGGATCCACCTTCGCTGCGACGAGCATCGACTTGTAGCCGAGCACCCGCGTGTCGAAGATCGGCGTGATCTCGCGGATGATGCGCTCGTCGAGCAGGCGGGCGGTGCGCCTCAGCACCTCGTCCTCGGAGAGCTCCGCCAGACGTGCGACCTCCGCATACGGCCGCTCCGCGAGCGGGAAGCTCCCCTGCAGCAGGTTGAGGAGCCGGCGGTCGGTCTCGTCGAGCGCAACCGCGGCACCGCCCTTGCGGGCGCGAGTCTTGGCTACCGCAGCCATTGCGCCGCCCGCTTCGCGTGATAGCTGATGACGATGTCCGCACCCGCGCGGCGGATGGCCGTTAGCGTCTCCAGCACGACCGCCCGCTCGTCGATGTACCCGGCCGCCCCTGCGGCCTTCACCATGGCGTACTCGCCGCTCACGTTGTAGGCGGCCACGGGCACCCGCGTGGCCTCCTTCACGCGCCGGATCACGTCGAGATAGGGGAGCGCCGGCTTGACCATGACCACGTCGGCGCCCTCCCTCACGTCGAGCAGGGCCTCGCGCACGGCCTCCTCGGCGTTCGCCGGGTCCATCTGGTAGCTGCGGCGGTCGCCGAAGGCGGGCGCCGAGTCGGCCGCCTCGCGGAAGGGGCCGTAGAAGGCCGAGGCGAACTTCGCCGAGTACGCCACGATCGGCAGGTCCTTGAAGCCCTCGGCGTCGAGCTGCGAGCGCAGGGCGCCCACGCGGCCGTCCATCATGTCGCTGGGTGCGACGGCGTCGGCGCCGGAGCGGGCATGGGAGATGGCGGTCTTGGCGAGGAGCTCGAGCGTGAGGTCGTTGTCGACGGCGCCGTCGTCGAGCACCACGCCGCAGTGGCCGTGCGACGTATAGCCGCACAGGCAGACGTCGGTGATGACCACGAGCTCCGGATGCGCGTCCTTCAGCGCCCGAACGGCGAGCTGGACCACGCCCTCGTCGTCGTAGGCCCCGGAGGCCTGCTCGTCCTTCTCGGCCGGGAGGCCGAAGAGCAATACCGCGGGCACCCCGAGCGCGTGCACCTCGCCGGCCTCCTCGACCGCCTGAGAGATCGAGAGCCGCTCGACGCCGGGCATCGCCTCGATAGGCTCCCGACCCTCGCCGAGCTGCACGAACAGGGGCTGCACGAGGTGCGACGGCGTGAGCTCGGTCTCGCGCACCATCCCGCGGAGGACGCCGGTCTTCCGAAGACGGCGCAGGCGTGTCGCGGGGAAGGCCACAGGAACAGGTTAGGCGAAGCGCCTCAGCCCGATTCGGCTCAGCACGCCAAATGCCAGCGCCAGCGCCGCCAGGTGCAACAGCGGCCCGGCCAGTCCGCCGGCATCGTTCAGCGCCGCGTCGAGGGCGTCCAGAGTGGGCTTGAAAGGGAAGGCTGCGGACACCGCGCGGATGAGGTCGTAGAGGACCGGCGCCACTGCCCCCGAGGGCACGAGCGCCAGGAAGGCCAGCGGCAGCGACAGCATGAACGCGAGTAGCGACGCCGCCCGCACCTCGCGCGTCAGCGCCCCGATCGCCAGCCCCAGCGCCGCGAAGGCCAGGGCACCCACCACCACCGCCGCGAGCCAGAGCGGGAAGCGTCCCCAGTCCACGTCCACGAACAGCGACAGGCCGGCCAGCATCAGGAGGCATACGGCGCTGGAGCACGCGGCCGCCAGGCCTGCCTTCTCGGCCAGCAGCGTCGTCCGAGAGACCAGCCCCCGCACCAGTCGGGCGAAGGCGTTCTCCTCACGCTCGATTGCCAGCATCCCGGCCGCCAGCAGCAGCGTGATGAACATGAGCGAGACGCTGGCCGCGAGCGCCACTGCGAACGCGCTCAGGGAGGTCGTGCCGCCCTCGAGCGCCTGCGCCCTCACGCGGATCGGCTCGCCGACAACCGCCAGCACCTCGTCGGAGAACGCCAGGTTCTCGCGGGCCAGCTCGGCGAAGTCGATCACCTCGTCGAGCTGCTCGCGGGCCGGTGACCCGGGCGGGAGCTCCTGGCGCGCCTCGGACAGGATCCGCTCGGCGCGGGCAAGACCCAGCACGTCGAAGTCCTGGCCGAGGAAGGAGTACTCGCCGCCATCGCTGATCAGCTCCAGCAGGTCGAGCGCCTCCTCGGCGATGCGCTTCGTCAGCGCCGCGTTCGCCCGCTGCACCTGCGCCTCGATGGTGTTCTCGACGAACTCCTTCTTTGCCGGGTCCTCGGCGTTGTAAAAGACCTCGACGGTGCCCGGCTCGAGCGTCGACTGGAGGTTCGAGGCGAGGTTCTCCGGGATGATCAGCGCGCCGAGCACATCGCCGTCGCGCACCTTCTGGATGGCCTCGGCGCGGCTGTCCACCCGCACCGGATCGATCTCGTCGAACAGCGGGCGGCCCTCCTCGGTGAGGTCGATCCGCTCACCGCCCAGCTCCACCACCGCGGGCTCGCCCGCGAGGCCGTTGTAGAACGCCACCTCGGGCTCGTCCGGGCCGCGCGAGAGCGCGAACCCGATCAGCACCGCGATCACGATCGGGTACAGCACGAGCAGCGCCACCAGCAGCGGCGAGCGGCGCAGGATGCGCAGGTCCTTGAGCAGCAGCCAGCGCACTCAGTGACCTCGCTGGCGGAGGAACTCGACGAAGGCCTGCTCGAAGTCGAGGCCGGTGGTGCCGGTGGCCTGCTCGAGCTCGCGCGGGGACCCGTCGAAGACGCTCTCGCCGTCGGCCAGCACGACCAGGCGGTTCGCGTAGCGGTCGGCCTCCTGGATGTGGTGGGTCGCGTAGACGACGGTCGTGCCCTCGCCGGCGAGGCGCAGGATGAACTCCCACAGGCGCTCGCGCTGGCGCGGGTCGAGACCGGAGCTCGGCTCGTCGAGCAGCAGGACCTCGGGCTCGCCGAGGAGGCCGATGGCGATGTTCACGCGCTGGCGGTTGCCGCCCGAGAGCGTGGAGACCTGGTCGCCGGCACGGTCGCCGAGGTCGGTCAGGTCGAGCATGCGGTCGACCGTGGCGCGCGGGTCCGGGCTGCGTTCGAGCCGCGCGAACAGCATCAGGTTCTCCTCCACGGTCAGCTTCCCGTAGAGGGCGGGCTGCTGCGGGACCCAGCCGATGGACGGCGTCTCCTCCACCACGCCTTCGTCGGGGGTCTGGATGCCGGCCAGGATCGACAGGAGGGTGGTCTTGCCGGCACCGTTGGGGCCGATCACCGCCACCAGCTCACCCCGGCCGGCCGCGAGCGAGACGCCCCGCAGCGCGACCCTGTCGCCGTAGCGCTTGACCAGGTCGCGCGCGGCGACCGTCGTGGCCGTGGCCGTCTCCACCGGGCGCAGATTGGCAGAATCGCCCAAGGTGAAGCTCCTGTTCGTCGGGGACGTGGTGGGTGGGATCGGGCGGCGGACGCTGGCCGAGCTCCTGCCCGGGCTGCGCGAGCGGCACCGGCCCGACTTCGTGGTCGTGAACGGCGAGAACGCCGCCGGAGGGCTCGGGATCACCCGCAAGACGGCGCGCGAGATCCTCGATACAGGCGTGGATGCAATCACGCTCGGCAACCACGCCTACCGCCATCGCGAGGTGTACGAGTATCTCGACCAGGAGCCGCGCATCGTGCGTCCGGCCAACTTCCCGAAGGGCAGCCCGGGCCGTGGGCACACGGTGGTGGAGGCGAACGGGGTCCGGTTGGGCGTGGTGAACCTGTCGGGGCTGGTGTTCCTCGAGGCGGTGCGCTCGCCGTTCGCCGAGGTGGACGCCGCCCTGGCCGAGCTGCGCGGCAAGACCGACGCGGTGCTCGTGGACATGCACGGCGAGGCTACGAGCGAGAAGGTCGCGCTGGGATGGCACGTGGACGGCCGCGTGCTGGCGTGCGTGGGCACCCACACGCACGTGCCGACGGCTGACGGGCGTGTGCTGCCCGGCGGGACCGCGTACATCACCGACGTGGGGATGACCGGGCCGCGCGGCGGCGTGATCGGGGTGAAGCGCGAGCAGGCGCTGGAGCGCTTCCTGACGCTGACGCAGGTGCGCTTCGAGACCTCAGACGAGGACCCGTGGCTCAACGCGGTCGTGGTCGAGGGCGACGGGAGCGGTCGGGCGGTCTCGATCGAGCAGGTGCTGCTGCCGGGCGGACGCTCTCAGCGCCCGTAGGGCCAGAACCAGGACGGCGAGCAGAACGAGGTTGCGGGCGGCGACGATCGCGACCGGGAACGGCTCGCGGTCGACGAGGTCGAAGTAGCGCGCGGGGAACTCGATGTGGGTGAGGATGGCGGCGGCGGCCGTGACCGCGGCGAGCGCATGGAGGCGCCAGGCGAAGGCGAGGGCCCCAAGCGGAAGCAGCCAGAGCATGTACTGGGGCGAGAGGACCTTGCCGAGCGTGGCGAAGGCGGCGACGGCGATGAGACAAGCGAGGACCAGTTGACGAGAGGTACCACCTGCCCGTGCTGCGGCGATGGCGATGAGGCTCAGCATCACACCCAGGCACAGGAGGGTGAGAGCGTCAGCGGCAGGATGCTCCAGCCCGTCCGAGCGGTGGCTCTTCACGCTCTGGGCCTCGCCGGCGCCGAGCTCGTCGAGCAGCAGGACCCCGGTCGCGGGCAGGCTCTCCAGCTGCACCGGGCGTTCGAGGTGGTACTCGACCGCCTCCCACGCCCCGCCCGGCGAAATCGCCACCGCCGCCGCGGCGGGCACCGCCAGCGCCGCCAGGAGCGCGACCGCCGACTGCAGCAACGTGCGGCGATCGACGCGGGTGGCGAGCCACGCCAGGGCCACCGGCGCGGCCACCAGGGGAAAGCCTTTGGTCATGGCCGCCAGCCCCAGCACGGCCATGCCGGAGCGGGGCCGGCCGGCGACCAGGAGCAGCAGCGCCCCGAGAAGGAGCGCGACGGGCGCGAGGTCGAAGTGCGTGCGCACCAGCGCGCCGCAGAGGAGCGGCATGAGCGCCGCGGCGATCAGCGCCCGCCGGGGGTTGCCGCCCGTGCGGGCCGCCAGGGCGCCGCATAGGAGGACGACGGCGGCCGCAAGGAGGAGCGTCCAGCCGGCGTAGGCGGCCCGGAAGACCTCCTCGCCCGTACCAATGAGACCGGGAAGGCCGATCGCCGGCGCCGCGAGGGGCGGGTACTCGAGGAAGACGTCGCGATACGGCAGAGCGCCGTCCAGCACCGGCTCCGTGAAGACCCGGTAGACGAAGAGGTCGTTGACCCGCTCGTCCGACCAGGGCGCGACCCAGAGCGTGGCGGCCCAGCCTCCAGTCAACAGTACGAGGGCGGACACCCCACGGCGCACCCGGCTCACGCCGCCACCACCTCCGCTTCCCGCTCCCGCTTCG
>DASZJZ010000069.1:0-2543 GCA_035947555.1 Thermoleophilaceae bacterium
GAGCGCGACTCGGTCATCAGCTCCAGCACCGGCCCGTCGAACTGCACCACCTCGTGATCGGCCGTCCTGATCACGAGCCAGGCGCGCCGGCGCGATCGTCCCCAGCGGCGGCCGTGCGGGTAGACGCCCCACCAGCCGGTCATCCGCAGGTGGGAGTGGAGCGTGAGGTCGCCCTCGAAGCGGATGAAGAGGTGCTTGCCGTGGGCGTCGACCCTGGTCACGGCCCGGCCCGCGAGCCGCTCCGGCCAGCGGTCCATCGCGTGGCGCGGCTGGGGGGTCTCGATCTCCTGGATCGGCACGCCGACCAGTGCGGTGCGGATCCGCCGCGCCGCGGAGTGGATGGTGTCGCCCTCGGGCATCCCCCCTACGGTGCCAGATGGGCCAGCCGCAGCCAGCGGCGCAGCCGGTAGCGCGGCGCAACCTGGCGGATCGCCGCAAGCACGTCGGACTTCGTCATGACGCCGTGCCGGAAGCGGGTCTGGAGCAGGCGCAGCACGGCGGTCATCCGCTCGCGCCCGATGTCGCGCTCGAGCCGCTGCAGGGCGCAGGAGCCGGCCCAGTAGACGACCTCGCCCAATGCGAGGGGCGACGCGCGCTCGAAGAGCCGCATCGTGGAGTCGAGCCGGATGCCGCGCCGCCGCGGCGCCACCAGCAGGTAGGGGTTGCGCGGCCGGCAGAAGTTGACGTTCGGGTGGAGCCGCTCATGCGAGTACTGGGCGAAGCTCTCGTCGAGCCACGGCTCCAGGTACTGGTTGTTGCCGACCAGCCCGTACCACCACTGGTGCGCGACCTCGTGGGTGAGGACGTCCGCGGCCGGGATCGAGAAGACGAGCTCGGGGTACTCCATCCCGATGCCCGCCCCAAGCCCGCCGCCTATCAGCACCACGTCGAGCTCGGTCGAGTCGTAGGGCGCGAGCCGGCGGCCGAGCGCGCGGACCGCGCGGCGGGCCACGCGCAGACCCCCGCGCCTGCCGGGCACGCGGCGGCCGGCGAAGACCCGGACGCGCACCCCGCCTTCCGTCGCGTCCGCCACTCGGAAGCGTCCCAGCGCCAGCGCGAAGTCGCGCGCCTGCGCCGTGCTCACGCGCAGAGTGCGCTCGTTGCCCGTCACCTGATCCGACACCGTCGCACCGGTCGTGGCGGCGCGCAGCCCTCGCGGCAGGCGCAGCACGGCGTCCCAGCGCGCGGCCAGCGAGTAGAAGGCCTCGCCACGCCGCGCGTACGGCTCGAGGTGCAGGCCGCGCCGGTCCCGCACGGCCAGCACGGGGATCACGTTGCCGAGCAGCACGGTGCCGCGCACGCGGCCGAAGCGGTCCGCCTTGCGGCGGCCTCGGACCTCGAACCGCAGCGAGATCGACCCGCTCCCGCCCGGCGGGACCGCGTCCGCCAGGCGCACCTGCAGCGCGGTGCAGCGGACGCGCTCGCTGCCGGCCGTGGCCGGCGCCTCGATCTCCACGGTGATGCGACGCGGCCGGCACCGGTCCGGGCCGTTCGCCCACAGGCGCAACCAGACGCTGTCGAGCGCCTCCGGGCCGCGGTTGACGAAGTCGATCCGCTCGCTGCCCGACAGCACACCGGCGCCGCGCTTCTCGTAGCGGAGGTCGAGCGTGTACGCCTCCGGGTCGGCCCCGCGGATCTCGACCGGGCGAGCGGCGGCCGCCGGGGGGAGGGCAAGGGCCAGCAGGACCACGACGGCGGCACGCACCCGGGGAACCGTACTGCGGATGTCAGGCGCTCAGCGTCAGCCTCCGAGGGCCCTGGCGGAATCCGAGCTCGATCAGCAATTCCGCAGTGGCGGAGCCCACCACGGGCTCGCCGTCGAAGCGCTCGATCCCGAGGCGCGGCACCCGCGCGCGCTTGACCGCCTCGGCCAGGGCCTCGAGGGCCGGCCTGAGCCACTCCTCGTCCGGCTCGCGCAGCGGCAGCAGGGCCTTGCCGCCGCGCTCGACGTAGAGGACCGGCTCGCCGTTGAGCGTGACCACGTAGGCCCCCGCCACGCGCGCCGGACGGCGGCCGCTGGGCGTAGACGCCCCGTCCCCCGCCGACTGGTCGTCTTCCCGCTTCGGCCAGGCGAGCGCGGCCCCGAACGGGTTCGCCGGGTCCGTGGCCGCCAGGACCAGCGCTCCGGCCGGCTCGTCGGTCCGCATGCTCCGGAGGCGCTCGATGGCGGCCGACAGGGCGAACTGGGCGCCCCCCAGCCCCTCGACGAAGTAGCCACGTCGCGCGGTGCCGAGCGTCTCGAGGTTGGACAGTTCGCCGTAGAGGGCGGCGAAGCCGCCGGGGATCCCCTCGGCCAGCACCGTCTCGCGCGTGACGATGCCGTACCGCTCCAGCAGCACCTCGGCGATCGCGCGCATGCGCGGGCCGTGCATGGGCGGATCGGCGAACAGCGGGCCCGTGAGCGACCAGCGACCCTGCACCTGCGGCGAGGCGGGCCGCCGGCGCCGCGCGAAGCGCCGCCCGCTGTCGCGCGCGCCCTTTGCCAGCGCGAGCCGCGGGGCACGCAGCGGTGCGAAGGCGTCGTTGGTCACCTCGCCGGCCCA
>DASZJZ010000070.1:0-7067 GCA_035947555.1 Thermoleophilaceae bacterium
GCCAAGCCACCATGTGGCCCAGCAGGTGCAGGAGGAGGCTGAAGGCCGCGCTGCCGGAGGTGTTCGGAGCGAGGTCCGAGTGAACCGCCGAGCCGCCCAGCCAGGCGGCGGGCTCGTCACCGCCGAGCGCCGATCTCCCCAGGGTGGCCGCGGACCCGGCGGCCAGACGGGCAACCTCCAGCCCAAGCGCACGAAGGCGCAGGGCGAGGGCCACTCCGGGCGCCACCGGCGGCAGCGGCGAGAGCGCGACCTTGCGAACCAGTCGCTCGCGCCGGAGGAGCGGCTCGACGAGCGCGGCCCAGGTGCGCCCCGCTCCCGGCCGGACCGCCTCGAGGCTCGCCACCGTCGGCTCGACGTCCCGGTGGAGGGCGATCGACCGGCCGTCCGGCAGCGGATGGACCATCACCACCGGGGTCTCGATCCAGTCGACGCCGAGCCGCTCGAGCTCGATCTCCTCGAAGACGGGCGAGGCGCGCGTGAGCGGGAAGTAGCCGGCGCAGGGATCCTCGACGAAGCCGGGCAGCGGCCCCTCGCAAGAGTGCACGGCACCGCCCGGCCGCGCGCCAGCCTCGACGACGGTCACCTCCCAACCAGCCTCCGCCAGGTTGCCCGCGCAGACCAGCCCGTGGTGGCCGGCTCCGATCACTAGCGCCCGACGTGCCGTCACCCTCGGCGTGTACCCGCCCGAACCGGTTTGTCGCACCGCTTCGCGGGTGCACGCTTAGCCGCGGCCAACGCGGGTACCGGCCTGCCCGAGACACCGGCCGCGAGGAGGAGAGATGGAGAGCAGCGAGCGCAGGGAGCCGCAGGGGACGGCGGAGGACCGGGAGCAGGGCACTCCCCAGGGTCAGCTCGTGGGCGACGAGCCTTCCCCGGACGAGAGCGAGGGGCGCCCGCAGGGCGACATCGGATCCCCCGAGGAGGGCGGCGCCGACTCTCCCTCCGACGCCGCGCGCGAAGGGGGCTAAGCCGGACGCTCGTAGCGGCCGCCTCGAGCGAGCCGGGGTTCGCGAAGAGATCAGGCCAGCCCGGCGTACCAGGCGCCGAACATGACCCCGAACATGCCCAGGCCGGGGATCAGCACGGTGCGGTAGACGGGCTCGATGACGGGGCGCGTCAGGATCCACGCGAAGACGGCCGTGCAGGCCGCCATCGACACGATCGACATCGGCGCGAAGAGGCCCAGGGCCAGCGCTGCCTCGAGTCGCGATGGCAGCGCGGCGAGCAGCAGGACGGCTACCGCGCCTGTGCCGGCGAGCCCGTGCAGCAGCCCGATCGTGGCCGCCTGACCGCGCGAGCGCACCTTCACGTGGCGGTGGGCGCCGCACTTGCCGTGGCGCAGGTGGCGGCGGCGGCCGTGGCCGTCGCGGTGCGAGTGGGCCGACGCGCGGTAGTCGCCGCGGGCCCACTTGTATACGACGCGCGCGGCCAGCACGAGGATCACGATGCCGATCGTCGTCTCGGCCCCGGACTCGAGCCAGGCGGGCAGCTCCGTCTTGAAGGCGATGAGCGGGATGCCGATCGCGAGCAGGGCGGTGGCGTGTCCGGCGCCCCACCAGGCGCCCAGCCGGGCGGCCTTGCTGGTGTCGCCGCCTTCGGCGGCCACCAGCGAGGTGACCGCGACCAGATGATCGGGGTCGGAGGCGTGGCGCAGGCCGAGCACGAAGGCGATCCCGAGCGCGAGCGGGAGCGGCGCGCCTTCAAGCAGGCCGGTCAGAAGCGCGTCCAGCTGCTCGACCGGCTTGAACAGGAATTCGAAGCTCATCGCGAGTCCTCCTTCTGGGTGGTTATACGACGCCCGGGACCGCCCGGGCGGTCAGAACGCATCCGACGCCGACGATCAGGAGCGCCGACGCCGCCGGCAGCACGGCGGCCAGCCGCCCGGCGGCGAGCCGCGGTGGGATCAGCCTTCGCGCGTGGACGACCACGAGGCCGAGGGCCGTGAGGGTGCCCGCCAGGCCGAGGCTGAAGGCGGTGATCAGGATGAGGCCGAGAGCGACCTCGTGCTGCGAGATCGCGGCAAGCAAGACCACGAGCGCGGAGGGGCAGGGGATGAGCCCGGCGGCCGTGCCCATGCCGAGCAGTCCCTTCCAGCCCAGGGCATGGTGGTGATGGTCGTGGTGGTGGTGGTGGTGGTGTCTCACCTGCCGCGCCCGTGAACGCAGCACGCCGGCGCCGATCACCACGACCATCACGCCGGCCACAAGCGTCAGCCACGGATACAGGTCCTCCGGCAGCACGTATTGCGAGAGCGCCAGCGTGACCACGCCGAGTGCGAACACGCCGATCGTGTGCGTGACTGTGACCGTCGCGCCCAGCGCGACCGCGTGGCGGGCCGTACCGCGCGTGCCGACCAGATACGCCGCAACCATCGCCTTGCCATGGCCGGGCGAGAGCGCGTGGAGCGCGCCCCATCCGAAGGCGGCGAGCAACAACAGCAGGATCACACCCTCGCCGGAAGCGGCATCCTCGAACAGACCGGCGAAGCCATCCGCGTCAGCCCGTGTCTCAGCGAACGTCCGTCCCTCCCCACGCGGCGCGATGAGCGTGCCGGCACCGGGCTCGACCGAGAAGGCGGCGGTGCGCCGGCTGGCCGGGCTCGAGACCAGGTCCTCGGGGTAGCGCCGCAGGCCGTCGGTCGGATCCCCCGCGGGAGCGTTCGTGCGCACCGCGGTGCCCTCGCCAGGCGCAGGCACCACCGCCTTCCAGCCGACCCGACCGGGGAAGGTGCGGTCGCGCAGCTCGACCCGGCGGGCATCTCGCACCTCGGCTCGCAGCGGGACCTCGAGGCGGGTGGTGGGAAGGCCGCCCGCCCCGTTCGGGAACGTGAGGCGGGGGACACCGGCCCGCTCCATCTCGACTCGGCGGCCGTCCACCAGCAGCGCGAGCCGCTGCTCGACCTCACCCAGCTTGCGCTCGAGCAGCTCCGCACGCGACAGCCCGCGTTCCTGGACGGTGGGGATCTCGGCCTGGTCGAGGATGTAGCGGACTCGGACCTCGTCGTCCGAGATCCGCACCGTGGTGAGGTGGTTCACGGAGAAGTTGCCGAGTGGATGGGCGCTCGCCGCCGGGGCGGCCACCAGCAGCGCGGCCACCAGTGTCAGAAGCGCGAGCCTCTTCATCGGAGCAGCTCCCGGTGCGCGGGCGACAGCGCTGCCTTGCCGAGCTGCGCCACACGGAGGTGCTCGCGCGCCTCCGCCGCACGCCCCGCGCGGCTCGCCGCAACGCCGGCGTGCAGCCGGAACAGCGCGTCGCGTGAACCGAGCCCGAGGGCGCGCCGGCTGTAGGCGTACCCAGCGCGCGGACGCCCGGCCACGGTCAGGGCCCAGCCGAGGGCGTCGGCCGAACGCACCGACGGGGCGGCGTTCCACACGCGCCGGCCGAGCCGCACGGCGCCGGTAGGCGAGCCGTGGTCGGCCTCGAATATCACCGCTTCGGCGTCGGGCAGCGTGTCCGCCTCGCGGTAGAGCCGCTGCTGTGCCCGGGCCGCGGCCAGCGCCCGGTCGGCCGCGGCCGGCCGGCCAAGCTCGCGCTCGACCTCGGCGAGGAGCGTCAGGGTGGCCGTCAGGGGCAGCCGCTCCGCGGCGCGACGCAGGCGAACGGCGGCTCTCCCCAGATCGCCGCCCGCCGCGTCGGCGCGGGCAAGACCGACCATTCCGGCCGGGTAGCCGGGGGACGACCGGAGCGCCGATGTGTAAGCGCGCCGCGCCGCACCTATGCGCCCACGCTGAAGCTGGAGGTCCCCCAGGAGCACCTGAACGTAGGCCACATCCTCGGGTGCACCGCCACCCGCCGACACCGCCAGCCGCATCGCATCGACGGCGCCGTCGAGGTCTCCGTGGAGCTCCCGGAAGTAGGAGACGCGAGAGTACGAGGTCAGGTTCGGTTTGACGTCGAGCAGGCGCTGGAGCGTGCGCTCCGCGGCGCCGTAGCGGCCGAGCTCGACCTGGGCGTCGGCGATCTCCGGATAGGCGGACACCGTGCCCGGCATTAGCCGGCGCGCCTCCACTCCCAGGCGAAGCTGAGCAGCGAAGTCGTGGCGGAATCCGGCACGCGTGGCGGCGCCGAGCAGCGCGTCGGCGTCGCGGGCGTCCTGGCGCAGCGGGACCTCCTCACTCGACCCGCCGAGAGCCGTCAGCAGGGCGAGCGCACAGGCGAGGGTGACCAGCGGCGCGAGGAGCTTGGGGAGACGTGGTTGGATCGCTGTCATGGCGTTGGCCGGCCAGCCCGCCCACCTGTCGGCGGGCGGGCTGGCCGTGAGTCGTCCTGCTACTGCGGCGGCTGCGGCACGGGTGCGTGCGGCGGCTCTGTCCGCTTGAGCTGGCTGCCGAACCCGTCGTGCGCCGGGGCGACGTACGGGAACTGCGAGCGGAACGGCTCGTCGTTCTGGTCGACGCCGTCTCCGAGCGGAATCTGCTTGCCGCCCTGGTCGGGCTGCAGCAGCGCGCCCGCGATCACGCGGAGCTCGATGTCGACGACGTCGTCGATCAGCCGCCTGCCGTTCGGGAACCCGGCCACGTCGCCCGCGAGGACGCCGAAGCGGTTCGGGTTCGCCGCCGGTGGCACGCCGAGGTTGAGCTTGAGCGTGTCGGCCGGGACCGGGTCCTTGCCGATCTGCGTCAGCCCCGGCACTCCGGTGAGCAGCGCCTGCACGATGTCGGTGCGGTTCGCCTCCTTGACGCCGAGGTCGAACAGGGCGTTCATGAGCCGAGCCGGCTCGGGGTTGAGCGCGAACTTGCCGAAGTTCTTCGCGTCCGTCGCGGGAGACGTGGCGTTGAACTTGTCCTTCTTGCCGATCGGGATGATCACCTCGTTGATGAGGGGATTGCCCAGCCGGCTGACCTGCACCCAGCGGTCCCCACGGGAACGCTTGCCGCGCTTGCGGCCGCTCGTCAGAACGGACCCACGCTTGCGCTCGGTCGTCGACCACACGCCGATCACCGCGTTCCCGGCCTTCTCGCCGGTGACCCGCTTGCCGTTGCGGGTGACCTGCCTCTCGGGCACCTGCAGGACGAACGACTTGGTGTTGTAGCCGGCCACGTCGTCCTTGCCGCCACCCTGATTGCCAAGACCGATGGCCGGACGGCCGGGCTTGTCCAGGTTGATCCCGTCGAAGATCACGCCGAGATCGACGAAGAACGCGTCGTCGGCCGGACCGACGAACGTCTTGCCGCCGCCTCGCAGCGGCGTGACCCCACCGGCCTCCACCTGCGCGAAGTTCGGCATGGTCTTAGGGCCGACGTTGTCCGGCACGACCGGTGCGTTGCGCGCGATGCGCTTGACGCTCACGAGCCGGCGGTGCCTGTCGTACCTCTCCTTGTAGAGGTCGTATGTCTGGACGAGGTTCAGGTCCGGATCGCGGACCGAGTCGACCGTCGGCGCCGCGTAGAGGAACGAGTCGGGCTTGCGGAACCGGGTCTTGAACTTCCAGCGGTACGCAACGTCCTCGTAGCCGTCGCCCGTGTTGTCGATCTTGACGTAATAGCGGGCGTTCTCATCGAGCGGGTAGAAGTTCGGCCCGCCGGCGGGATCCGCGAGGGGGATCCAGTTGGACACGACGGTCAGGCTGCCTGGTGCGTCCGGGGCGGTGAAAGCCCAGACGTCGGTGTTGTCCGCAGTGGGATCCTTGAGGATCCGTGGCGCTTCGCGGTGGCTCGAGCCGATGGTCAACGGCACCGCGACCGCTACCGCCAGCAAGGCCGCGAGAAACGAGAGCCTCTTCATAGGAGCTCCTCCGTGATGGTTGGGGCCAGGGGGTCTTCCCGAGCACTCACTGAGCGGCTTCTTTCGCGCCGGGGTGCCGTTCGGATCACCAACTTGATCCGAATGTGGTTCCGCGGCGAAAGAATGGGTCGTGGTGGCCGCGGACATCCGCAACCTGGCGGACGAGGAGGTGATGCAGCTCGTCGGTGAAGGCAACCCGCGGGCCTTCGAGCTGCTCTACGACCGCCACGGCGGCGCGGCGTTCTCGCTCGCCTACCGCATGGTCGGGAACCGGGTCACCGCCGAGGACATCACCCAGGAGGCCTTCCTCTCGATCTGGCGCAGCCGGCTGCGCTACGACCCCTCACGTGGGAGCGTCCGCAGCTGGGTGCTCGGCATCCTTCACAACCGGGGCATCGACGCCCTCCGCCGCGGGGCGGTGCACGAGCGGCGGCGCGAGGCGATCGAGGGGGTCGAGGAGCGTCACGAGGCGCCCGAGCGCACGGACGTCGAGGCCGCCCGGCGGGAGGAGGCAAGGAGCCTTCGGACCGCCCTCGACGCACTGCCGGACGACCAGCGCCGGACGATCGAGCTGGCGTACTTCGGCGGCTACAGCCACAGCCAGATAGCCGAGCTTCTCGACGAGCCGATCGGTACGGTCAAGGGTCGGATGAGACTCGGCCTCGACAAGCTGAGGCGGCAGCTCGCCGAGGGCTTCGCAGCAGGGGGGTTTGCATGACCTCACGGGATCACGCGAGCCACCGGGACGATGTAGGCGCCTACCTGCTGGGGGCGCTGACGGATCTCGAGCGCGAAGCCTTCGAGCAGCACCTCGCCGGCTGCCCGGAGTGCCGCGACGAGGTCGAGCGGCTGCACCCGGCGGCAGCCTCGCTGCCGCGATCGGTCGAGCAGGTGGAGCCTCCGCCGGGGCTCAAGGACTCGCTGATGGAAGTGGTCGAGCGCGAGGCTCGCGAGCGCTCGGGCAGGCCGGCGCCGAGGAGGCGCCGGCTCTCGCTTCCGCGGCTCGCCTTCCCCCGCCCCCTGCTCGCGGCGGTGGCGCTGGCGCTCGGTCTCCTCGTCGGGGTCTGGGTGGCCGACGAAGATCCACGAACCGAAGTGGCGACCGTCGACGAGCAGCGCGTTCCGGGGGCAAGCGCCCGGCTCCAGGTCGAAGGCGACGGAGAGAACGGCGCGATCCTGCGCGTGCAGGGGATGCCCTCGCTCGAGCCCGGCCGCGTATACCAGGCCTGGGTCCAACGCGACGGGCCGATCGTCCCCCAGCCCACCTTCGAGGTGGGCCCGGACGGCGACGGCGCGGTGGCGATCCCGGATGACGTGAGCGATGCGGCGGCGGTGATGGTCAC
>DASZJZ010000071.1:0-2185 GCA_035947555.1 Thermoleophilaceae bacterium
TGTAGGAGGTGACCTCCATCCCGTTGGTCAGCCGCACGCGCGCCACCTTGCGAAGGGCCGAGTTGGGCTTCTTCGGGGTGGTGGTGAAGACACGGGTGCAGACGCCGCGCCGCTGAGGCGCCGCGATCTGCTTCTTGCGCCCCTGACCGGACTTGAGACCAGGGGTCGAGAGCTTCTTCTTGGGCCGCCGACGGCCCTTGCGGACGAGCTGGTTGATGCTTGGCATGCGGCGGGTGATGCTAGCAGCGGGCGGTCAGCCTCCATCGATGATCCCGGTGCTACGCCGCTGTCCGACGACCCGGAGCTGCTTGCCGGGCTGGTGGCTAGTTGGTCGCGCGTGCCGCGCGCAGCGGCGCCGGCGTGAGGGCGGCCGCGACGATCACGAGCACGAAGGCGAAGCTCTGCAGCACGATCCCCACGGGATCGCTCGGCATCGGATCGCCGAATACGAGGATGCCGCCGCTGATCGCCGTGACGTTGGCCGCGGCGCTCGTCAGCGTGATCACCGGCACGGCGTCGCCCTTCTGAAGGCCGCGCGCCGACGCGTAGAAGGCGATCACCGAAGCGAGGATGCAGGTGACGAGCCATGGCGAGAGGAGACCGGTGATGCCGTCGCCCACGGCGCCCGTGAGTGCCTTGATCGCCACGTCCGAGACGCCGAACAGCATGCCCGCCGCGGTGCCGAGCATCACGCCGTGGTGCTCGTGGGAGCCCAGCTTCCGCGAGAGCACGAGGAACGTGCCGAGCACCAGAAGGGCCGACTCGAAGGCGATCATGCCCGCGAGCGAGTAACTGGCGTGCCCTCCGCCGTGGTGCGGCAGCGTCGCGGCCAGCAGCACCAGACCCAGCGCGGTGAGCCCGACCCCGGCCCACTGGCGCAACCCGACCGTGAAGCCGAACCAGCGCTCGGCCAGCACGGTGAGGAACACGAGGCCGCCGGCGATGATCGCCTGGACCAGCGAGAGCGGCGCGAGCGCCAGCGCGAGCACGTGCAACGTCCAGGCCACCAGCGCGACCAGCATGCCGATCGCGAACCACTTGGAGCGGAACAGCCCGACGGCGCTCCGGATCGGATGCTTGAGCGAGACGTCAGGCGCCGCGCACGCGCCCCGATGCTTCAGCAGGAAGGCGACGTTCGTCGCGAGCGCGCAAAGCAGCGAAAGCAGGATTCCAAGTTGAAGAGTCAACTAGCTCCAAGAAGAGTCTGGTGAGTCGCGGCCATCCCCAACCGCGTACTTCGATCTATCGGCCCGCACGCCTCCCGCTTGAATGAGAAGGCGAACCGGTCGTCAACCTAGTGTGTTCCCAAGCACCTGCCAGCCCAACCCTTGGTGACGAACGAAACAAACAAGCCAATCCTCTTCGTCGACGTCGACGGCGTGATCAGCCTGTTCGGCTTCGAACCCGGCACCGGCGCGCTCCCGGGTCCCCTGCACTGGGTGGACGGCGTGGCCCACTGCATCCCCGAGGACGTCGGGAAGCGTCTTGTGACCCTAGCTGATGCGTTCGAGCTGGTCTGGGCGACCGGCTGGGAGGAGCGCGCCAACGAGCACTTGCCCTTCCTGCTGAAGCTGCCGTTCAAGGACCTGCCCTGCCTCACCTTCGCTGGCCGGGCCGTGTTCGGGTCGGCCCACTGGAAGGTCGACGCGCTCAACGAGTACGCCGGAGAGCGGCCGGCGGCATGGATCGACGACAACCTCGGCGAGGAGTGCCATGCGTGGGCGGAGGGCCGCTCCGCCCCGACGCTGCTG
Source organism: Thermoleophilaceae bacterium (assembly GCA_035947555.1). Taxonomy (GTDB): domain Bacteria; phylum Actinomycetota; class Thermoleophilia; order Solirubrobacterales; family Thermoleophilaceae; genus JACVRW01. The sequence goes on from DASZJZ010000071.1 coordinate 1,752, forward strand.
GTGGAGACGAGCCCGTCGGTCGGGCTGACCGACGAGCACGTCTCACAGTTGTTGCGCTGGGCCGAGCGGCTCTAGCTCTCGGACGACCCGTCGCCGTCCGCCGGCAGGTCGGCCAGGTCGCCGAAGGCGTCCGCGCCGTCCCCGCCGTCGCCGAACCCGAAGCCCTCGATCTCGCCCGAGTCGCCCAGGCCCAGCTCGGCCGCCAGCTCCGACTCGTCGAGCAGCCCGATCTCCTCCGGCGTGTGCCGCCGGATCGGCTCGGTCGGCTCGATCTCGAGCCGGCGGTACCGCCTGAGGCCCGTGGCCGCCGGGATCAGCTTCCCGATGATCACGTTCTCCTTCAGGCCGAGCAGCCGGTCGGTCTTGCCCTCGAGCGCGGCGTCGGTGAGCACCTTGGTCGTCTCCTGGAAGGAGGCCGCCGACAGGAACGAGTC
>DASZJZ010000072.1:0-18136 GCA_035947555.1 Thermoleophilaceae bacterium
CCCTGGCTCACCGACCGCAAGTGGGCGCACATCCGGCTCGAGGGCGAGGCCTTCGGCGACGTTCCGCTGGTGGCCGAGATGAAGCTCGAGGTGTGGGACTCGCCGAACTCGGCGGGGATCGTGACCGACGCGGTGCGCTGCTGCAAGCTCGCGCTGAACCACGGCCTGGGCGGCCCGATCGTCGGTCCGAGCGCGTACCTGATGAAGTCGCCGCCGGAGCAGCACCCGGACCCGGTCGCGCGGGAGATGACCGAGGACTTCATCGCCGAGTACGGGGGGGCGCCGAAGCTGCCGGGCAAGCCGAAGGTGCGCACGACCACGGCGTAACCTGCCGCGGGTGGCGACCGACCGCTACTCGATCGCCCAGGTCACGCCGTGGCCGTGGGAGCAGCATCACGAGGTCAATCGCTTCGTCGAACGCCTCTCCGACGAGCTGTGCGCGCGCGGGCACAGGGTGGTGGTGGTGGCGCCGTCCGACTCGCGCGATCTCGTCCGCGAGGGGCGCGCGACGATCGAGCGCCTCGCTTCCGATCCTGAGGCCGTCTGGGCCGAGCCGGGCTGCGCGTCGATGGTGGCCGTCGGCCAGTCCCTGCCCTTCCGGCGCGGCGGCTCGGTCTCGCTCCCGATCGACGTGTCGCGCACGCTCGAAGAGCTGCTCGATCGCATCGAGGTCGACTTCGTGCACGTACACGAGCCGTTCGCGCCGAGCGCATCGTCGGCCGCCCTGCGGCACTCGCGCGCGCTGAACGTCGGCACCTTCCACGCCACCACCGAGCGCTTCGTCTCCACGCAGGTCGGGCGGCGGGTGGTGGAGCGCCTGTTCGGACGTCTCGACGGGCGCACGGCGAGCTTCGCCGCCACGCGCGAGATGATCGAGCGCTACTTCCCAGGCGACTACCGCGTGATCCGGCCTGGCGCGGACCTGCTCCACCGGCCACGCCGGAACGGCGGTCCGCCCGAGATCGTGTTCTCGGCCGAGGAGGAGCGCGGCGCGCTGCGGCTGTTCCTGCGGGCGCTGCGGAAGCTGCCGCGGGAGCTCGACTGGCGCGCCACGATCTGGCTGCGCGACCCGGCCACGGCGGGCGCGGTCAACCTCTCGCGCAGACTGCGCGAGCGCGTGCGGCTGGCCGGGCCTGCCGACGGCTCCGAGGCCCAGCACCTCGCCCGCGCCGACATCGCGGTGGCTGCCTCCGCGGGCACCGCCCCGGCCCCCCAGCTCGTGCTGCGCGCGCTGGCCGGCGGCGCCGTGCCGGTGGTGTCGCGCCTGCCCCAGTACGAGGAGGCCCTGCGCGACGGCGAGCTCGGCCTGCTGTTCGAGCCGCGAGACGCGATCACGCTCGCCGCGCAGCTCGAGCGCCTGCTGGCCAATTCTGAGATGGTGAGCGACTTCGCCGCCCGCGTGGAGGCCGCACACGGCGACCTCGAGTGGTCGCGCGTGGCCGGCGAGTTCGAGGAGCTGTTCGACGAGATCGCGGCGCGTCGCCACGGCAACGGCCGACCACTGCTGCGTCAGCGGCTGGCCGAGCGCGAGTACATCCACGTGGACCTGCACATGCACACCGACCACTCGCCCGACTGCGCCACGCCCGTGGATGCGCTGCTCGACACCGCGAAGCGGGTCGGCCTCGGGGCGATCGCGATCACCGACCACAACGAGATCTCGGGCGCCCTCGAGGCGCGCGAGCGGGCCGACGGCATCAAGGTGATCGTCGCCGAGGAGGTGAAGACCGCCGACCAGGGCGAGGTGATCGGGCTCTTCATCGAGGAGAAGATCCCGCGCGGCCTGTCGCTGCAGGAGACGATCGCCGAGATCAGGAGGCAGGGCGGCCTCGTCTACGTTCCGCACCCGTTCGACCGCATGCACGCCGTGCCGGACTACGAGCACCTGCTCGACGTGGTGACTGACATCGACGCCATCGAGGTGTTCAACCCGCGCGTGGCGTTCTCCGCCTTCAACGAGGAGGCGGCCCGCTTCGCGGCCAAGTACCGGATCGTGGCCGGCGCCGGCTCCGACTCGCACGTGGTGCAGGGGCTCGGGTCGGTGAAGATCAGGATGCGGGACTTCGACGGGCCCGAGGAGTTCCTCGAGTCGCTGCGCGACGCCGACATCGTGCGCAAGCGGCAGTCGCTCCTGTACGTGCAGGCGCTGAAGTTCCTCCAGACACGGGGCAGCGGGCGCGCCCGGGCCGGCAAGAAGTGATGCGCCCGAGAGGAGCGAAGCCCGGCCCGTCAAAGCCTTCAGCTCAGGTGCCGGCTACCGACGACGAGATCAGGGAGAAGTACCTGGAGCGCGCGATCCGGGAGCTCAACCAGCTCACGCGCGAGGTCCAGGCCTGCGAGCACTGCCCGCGCGGCAACCTCATGCCCGTGCTCGGCTCCGGGCACCCCCAGGCCGACATCTTCATGGTCAAGTTCATCCCGATGCCGTCGGAGATCGAGGAAGGCGTGGCCTTCTACGGGCGGGCGGGCAGCGCGCTGATGAAGAGCTTCAAACGGCTCGGCATCGACCCGCTCGCGGTGTACGGCACCGTGTTCGTGAAGTGCCCGGTGCACGACAGCGACGACTCGGCCCCCGAGTGCCGCGCCCGCGTGCTCGAGGAGCTGGCGATCGTGCAGCCGCGGATCGTGGTGGTGATGGGCGAAGAGGCGCTCGAGGAGCTGAACGGCCTCGGCGTGCCGCTCGGCCGTACGGTCGAGCCGAGGCCCGGCGAGGTGCAGCGGCTGACGCCGTCGTGCGAGGTGCTCTATGTGCCTGACATCGACCGGTCGCTGGACGAGGAGGACGCGAAGCGGGAGTTCTGGGGGGCGTTCCGGACGCTCGGCGAGTGGTACTCCGACTTTCCCCCTTACTGAGCTTCAAAGAGGTACGCTGCCGCTCATGGCCAGCGTGCTCGTCGTGGCCAACCGCACCGCCGAGTCCCCCGAGCTTCTCGATGCCCTCCGCGTCCGCGCCGTCCAGGGTCCCTGTGAGTTCACCCTTCTCGTCCCGTCCACTGCGCATGGCCTCGCCTGGGCGGCCGATCCGGACGCCGGCCACGACGAGGCCGAGCGCCACCGTCAGGCGTTCGTCGACGAGCTGCGGGAGGAGGGGCTGAACGTGGTGGCCGCGAAGGTCGGCGACCCCGATCCGCTCGCGGCGATCTGCGACGAGTGCAACTTCGGGGAGTACGACGAGCTGATCGTCTCCACCCTGCCGCTACGGCTCTCGAAGTGGCTGCACCTGGACCTCCCGCGCAAGGCCGGCGCGGCCACCGGCTTGCCTGTCACCCACGTCATCGGAAGTGAGGCCTGACTTGGACCTCGAAGAGCGTGAAGGCGTAGATCCCGTGATCGAACGCAAGTGCGCCGAGTGCGGCGCCACGCTGACCCAGCAGGAGATCCGGGCCGCGCTCGACAGCGGCGGGCCGTACCTCTGCACGGTCCACGCGAACGAAGAGGTCGCGCTGGACGAGGACGTCGAGCCGCCGACGTAAGGGGGCTCGAGGCCCGAGGACCGAGCCTCGCAAGGACGCAGGGAGCGGACAGGGCTAGGCCCGTCCGCGACCGAGGACGCCGCGAGGCGACGGTCATCGGGCCTCGAGCAGGGCGACGCACTCGATGTGCGGCGTCTGCGGGAACATGTCGACCGGGCGGACGGTTCTCAACTCGTAGCCGGCGTCGGCCATCTGGCGCGCGTTGGGGGCGAGCGTGGTCGGGTTGCAGGAGACGTAGACGATCCTGTCCGCCTCCGCCTCCAGCACCCGGCGCACGACCTTCTGGGAGAGCCCAGCGCGGGGCGGGTCCACCACCACCACGTCGGGGCGGCCTGACCGCTCCAGGAGCGGCCGCATCGCGAGCCGCACGTCGCCGGCGAAGAAGCTCGCGTTGTCCACCCCGTTGAGGCGCGCGTTCTCGATCGCGTCGGCCACCGCCTCCTCGACGATCTCGACGCCCCAGACCTCGGCCGCGTCGAGCGCCAGCACGAGGGCGATGGTGCCGATGCCGCAGAAGAGGTCGAGCACGCGCTCGCGCCCGGTCAGGCCGGCCAGCTCGACCGCGCTGCCGTAGAGGCGCTCCGCCATCTCGGTGTTGGTCTGGAAGAAGGCGTCCGGCGAGATCCGGAAGCGCAGGCCCGACAGCTCCTCCTCGAGGTGGGCGGCGCCCTTTCCGACCCGGGTCTCGCCCTCGCGCGTGGTCTCTGCCACTCCCGCCGCGCGGGTCCAGAGGAAGCTGTCGGCGGGCACGGCCGCGGCAAGCTCGTCCACGCGAAAGCTCGACCCCGGGCTCGTGACCAGGCGTGCCTGGAGCTGGCCGGTGCGCCGGCCCTCGCGCACGACGAGGTTGCGCAGCAGCCCTTGCTGGGCGCGCCGGTCCCAGGCGCTCAGGCCCTCGGCGCGGCACCAGTGCTTGACCTCCTCGCGGAGGGCGTCCACGCGCTCCGAGGCGAGGATGTCGAGCGAGACGTCGTCGATCTGGTCGAAGCGTCCGGGCCGGTGGAAGCCGAGCACGAGGTCGCCTCGCTCGTCCTCGCCGAACGAGTACTCGAGCTTGTTGCGGTAGCGGAGCTGCTCGACGGCGCGGACGATCGGCTCCACGGGGGGATCTTCGAAGCGGCCGATGCGCGCGAGCGCGTCGCGCACCTGGTCCTCCTTCTCGCGCAGCTGGAGCTCGTAGGGGAGCACCTGCCACGGCGCGCCCGGATGCGGCGCGACGGGCTCCACCCGGTCGGGCGACGGATCGAGCAGCTCGACGGCGTCCGCCTCGGCGAAGGACCGCTTGGACTTGCCAACCCGGGCGCGCACGCGGTCACCCGGCACCGCGCCGCGGACGAACACCACGTAGCCGTCGGTGCGGGCGACGCCGGCGCCGCCGTGGGCGAGCCGGTCGATCGTGAGCTCGAGCTCGTCGCCCTTGCGCGGCCTCGCCGCCTGTGCCTCGGTCATCGAACCGAGGCTATCGGGATGAGATACGCGGTTAGCCCAGTTTCGTCTCGATCGCCCTCAGGATGGTCTTGCGGTTTGCATTGCGCGTCTCGTAGTCGCGCACCTTGCGGAGCTGGGCGGGCGTCAGGTCGCTGAGGCGGCTCTGGACTTGGGGCGCGTTCAGCTGGTCGTACTCGAGGATCGGGAAATTCGGGCCCACGCCGGCGCCGCGGCGTACGCGGTCGACCTGGGCGAGCGCCGGCGAGGCGGTGCGCGCGGCGCGGCCGCGCGCTCCCGCCGCCTCCTTGCGCGCGCGCCCGGCGGCGCCGCTCGCCGCCTTCCGCGCACCGGCGGTCCGGCCCTCGACCTCGCTGCGGCCCCGGTCGAGCAGGTTCTCGAGGTCCTTCAGCACGTCGCTCGTCTGGCGCTGCCCGCGCTTGACGAGGCCGCTGGTGATCCGCTGAGCGTCGCGCGCCGTCACGCGCCCCTGGTCGACTGCCTCGCCCAGCACTTCCTCGATCCGCTCACGCGAGATCAGGACCATCTCCATCGGCTTGATCAGGTTCTTGCGGAGGGCCTCGCGGAACTCGGCGACGGTCTTGGCCTCCACACCCGTGCGGCGGGCGCCGCGGGCGGCGGTGCGAGCGGTGCTCGAGGCGGCCTTCTGGGCCTTCTGCTGGCGGCCGCGCGCCGCGCCGCCCTTCTTCGCGGCGGCCTTGCGCGAGGCGCTGCTTCGCGAGGACGAGCCACTCCCCGACGACCTCGACCTGGAGCTCGATTTCGAGCCCGACCTGCTGCCACCGCCGCTCTGCGCCATACGCATTCCCTCCTCGAAACCCGCGGAACGGCGGGGACTATGCCACGAACCGCGCGGCGATGGGCCGATGATCCGAGAGGCGCAGCCGCAGGCCGCAAGGTTCGGTGAGCTCGCGCCGCTCGGGCGTCAGCCGGCGGGGCGGCTCGACGATCTCGAGGCCGCGCACGAGCACGTGGTCGATGGCGTCGGGGGCGGTGGGCTCGCGCAGGTCGAAGCGCTCCTCGAGGCGCGCGAAGGCCTCCGGCTCGCTGGCCGGCCGCAGGTTGAGGTCGCCGCCGAATACCAGCGGGTCGTCGCCAGACCACCACGTCGCCTTCTCGGCGGCGGTGAGAACCTCGCGGGCGGCCTGAGCGGGTCGCCCGGCGGAGGCGTGCAGGTTCGCCACGCCCACCCTCGTGCCGCCGGCCGTCTCGACCCGCGTCCAGTGCATGCGCCGCCGCTCGGGCCTCCGGGTGAGCGTCAGCGTGCGGTGCTCGCCGATCCGTCCGGGCTCGCGCACCAGCATCTGGTTCGAACCTCCCTCCCACGATCCGATCAGGTCGGGGTTCCAGTCGGCGAGCACGGCCTGCACCGGAGGGCAGACGTTGCGCGAGGTGAGCACGCGCGCGCCGGCGGAGCGCGTCCGGCGCTGGAGCTCGCCGAACCAGCGCGGCGGCGCCTCCTGCAGCAGCGCCACGTCCCACTCGAGCCCGTCCAGCACCTGCGCGAACTCGTCGATGAGCGGGCGATTCACCTGTACGTGCGTGTCGTTGCGCTCGGTAATGCGCAACAGGCGCGAACGGGCCGTGAACAGCGCCGGGTCGGGCGGGAAGTCGCGACCGTGGTAGAGGTTCCAGCTGAGGACTCGCATTGGCGCGGCATTTCCTGACAGGCGACGAGCTTACGGGCGCCGAGCTCGAGGGGCTCATCGAGCGGGCGCTCGAGCTGAAGGCCGACCGGCTGGGCTCGCGCGCACTCGAAGGGAAGAGCGTGGCGCTCGTGTTCGACAAGCCGTCCACCCGCACACGCGTGTCGTTCGAGACCGGTGTCTACGAGCTCGGCGGTCACCCGCTGGTGCTGCGCGAGGGGGAGCTGCAGCTGGCGCGTGGCGAGTCGCCGCGGGACACGGCGCTGGTGCTGTCGCGGATGGTGCGGGCTGTCGGCGTGCGGACGGGCCCGCACGAGACGCTCGAACAGCTCGCCCGGCATGCGCGTATCCCGGTCATCAACATGCTCACCCATGAGCACCATCCGTGTCAGGCGCTGGCCGACCTCATGACGCTCCACGAGCGCTTCGGCCGGCTGGAGGGGCTGAAGCTGGCGTACGTCGGCGACGGCAACAACATGGCGCGCTCGCTGTCGATCGCATCGCGCCTGGCGGGCGTGGAGTTCGCGCTGGCGACCCCGGAGGAGCTCACGCTGCCGGAGGTGCAGCCCGTCTCGGCCGACGAGGCGGTGCGCGGCGCGCACGCCGTGTACACGGACGTGTGGATCAGCATGGGGGACGAGAACGACGCCGAGCGGCGGCGCGCGCTGCTCGCCCCGTTCCGGCTCGACGAGGAGCTGCTCGCGAAGGCCCGCGACGACGCCGTGGCGCTCCACTGTCTGCCCGCCCACCCTGGCGAGGAGATCTCGGAGGGCGTGCTGTACGGGGAGCGCTCGGCGGTCTGGGATCAGGCCGAGAACCGGCTGCATTCCCAGAAGGCGCTGCTCGAGCTGTTGGTGACCTGATGTTCGACTCTCGAGACACTGGAGGACCCGATGGCTAGATGGCTCGCGCTGCTGCTCGCGTGCGTGGCGCTCGGACTGGTCGTGGCCGGGTGCGGCGACGACGACGATGACGGTGGCGGCGGAGACGCGGCGACCACCGAGCAGCCGGCGGAGTCCGGAGGCGGCGGTGACGATGACGGCGGCGGCGCTGGCGGCTCCGGTGGCGGCGGCGGCGCCGAGGTCTCGATGGAGGGGATCGCCTTCAACCCGGCCGAGGTGAGCGTGGGTGTGGGAGACACCGTCACGTGGACGAACAACGAGTCCGTCGCGCACGATGTGACCGCGGACAGCTTCAGCTCAGGGGAGCCCGGCGGCATGATGTCGGGCGACACGTTCGAGCACACGTTCGAAGAAGCGGGCACCTTCGAGTACGTGTGCACGGTGCACCCGGGCATGGAGGGGACGGTCACGGTCGAATAGCCGGCAAGAGCCGTCCGGCGCGGCGGCCATTCTCCCGGGCCGACAGGAGACCGCTCGGCAGGGGAGGCGTTTCGTGGTTGGCACGAAGCTAGGGGTGCGCATGACGGCGAGGTGCACGGCCGCAAGCGCGGCGACGTGTGCGCTGGCGACCGCGGCTGCATGCGTGCTGGTGGCCGCGCCGGCCCATGCACAGCAGCCCGACCGCGCGGACAACCCGGTGGCCCGGGCGATCCAACAGGTGGCGCAATCGCTGCCCCCGCTGACCTTGCCGCGCCCGGGATCCCCGCCGCACCGCGGCGCCGAACCCGCCGCGCCGGCGCCGCAAGCTCCCGCTCCGGCAGCCCCAGCGCCGCCCGGGCCCGCGCCCGCGGCATCCCCGCCCGCCTCACCGCCGCAGGCGCCCGGCCTGCCCGGGTCAGACCGATCCGGACCGACCCCTGTGCCGGGCGTGCCGGCAGGCGATGCAGGAGGCCACGCTCGCCGGGCCCCCGCCGCACCGGCGGCGGATCAGCCATTCTCCTCTCCAGCGCCCGCGCTCGCGAAGAACCGGGCGGCACGCGCACGAACCGGCGCCGGCAGGGCCGCCGCCGGACCGCCCGCGGAGGGCCGCGACACCGGGAGCTCGGCGGGCGAAACGCAGACGAGCGGCGGGCGTGGCGGCCGCGACCAGGCCGCCACCAACGGAGCGGCGGGGGCCAAGGCCGCGCAGAACGACGCCAGCCGGGCGGACGGGCGCTCCGAGGACGGTGCCGCTCCGGCCCGCCGGGCCTTCGCCGGGGCGGGTACGGACGCGAGTGGGGGCGCAGCGACAGCGGCCCGGACCGATGGCCCCGCCGAAGCGGGCGGCGATTCTTCCGGCGTGGGCGGCACGGCCGACCCGGTCGCAACCGGCGCTCAGCGCGACGGCGACTCCACCTCGGCGCTTCCATTCACCGGATCCGCAGTCCTGCTGCTGGCGGCCCTCGGGACCTTCGGCCTGCTGGCAGGGCTCGCGCTCCGGCGCAGCGCCCGCGGAGTCACTCGGGCCGGCGCCTAAGTCCGAACCAGGGCGGCCTCGGCGGCCCGGCCCCGCGCGCTCCCTCGGGTTCACTCCGGCCGGCGCCTGAGGCCGAAGCCCCGCAGCATCAGCAGCGCCGCTTCTCCGAGCCCGCCGCGGGCGGGGAGCAGGCCCAGCTGTGTTGCGGCGTCATAGAGGTCGAAGAAGCCGCGTGCGCGGCGCACGCCGCCGTCCACCAGCTCGAGGTAATGCACGCCGTGGAGGGTCACGAAGCGGTCGGTGGCCGGGAGCGCACCCATGTCGCCGCGGTGGGTGCCGAGCGCTCGCCAGGGGATGCACGCGTGGGTGCCGCGCCCGAGCGGCGGCGCGGTTCCCTCCATCCGCAGGTCGGGGAACGCGGCCCGCAGGGTCATCGCATGCCGGTCGAGGGCATCCACGCCGCGCAGGGGATCGACGGCCACCGGATCCTCGTACGCCACGTCAGGCGTGCAGCACACCTCGAAGCCCGCGCCCTGCCAACCCGCGCGCCACCGCATGGCGAGCTGGTCGAGCTCGCCGCGGTCGAGCTCCACGCTCACCTAGGGGTCAGACCCCCTGAGTCCACCTCACTCAAGGGGTCTGACCCCTCGAGCTCGGCGAGTCCCTCCTCCGGCGAGGATGCCTGCGCGTACAGCCGGCGTGGGATCCGGCCCGCCCGGCGCGCCTCCCAGCCCGCCTCGATCGCCTTACGCATCGCCCTCGCCATCGCCACCGGGTCCGCGGCGCGCGAGATGGCGCTCGCCAGCAGCACCGCGTCGCAACCGGCCTCCATCGCCAGCGCCGCGTCCGAGGCCGTGCCCACGCCGGCGTCCAGGATCACCGGCACGCTCGCCGCCTCCACGATCAGGCGGAGGTTGTACGGGTTGTTGATACCCATCCCGCTGCCGATCGGCGAGCCCAGCGGCATCACGGCCGCGCAGCCGACGTCCTCCAGCCGCCGCGCCAGCACCGGGTCGTCGTTCGTGTAGGGGAGCACGACGAAACCGTCGGCGATCAGCGTCTCGGCAGCCTCGAGAAGCTCGGCCGGATCGGGCAGCAGCGTGCGGTCGTCGCCGATCACCTCGAGCTTCACCCAGTCGGTGTCGAGCGCCTCGCGGGCGAGGCGTGCTGTGGTGACAGCCTCGCGGGCGGTGAAGCAGCCGGCTGTGTTCGGGAGCACCTCGAGGCCCTCCCGTTCGATCACGTCGAGGATCGACCCGCGCGCGCTCGGGTCCACGCGCCGCATCGCCACCGTGGCCAGCTCGGCGCCCGACTCGCGGGCCGCCGCAGCCATCGTGTCGAGGTTGCGAAAGCCGCCGGTGCCCAGCACGAGCCTCGATTCGAACGACCGCCCCGCGATATCGAACGCCTCCGGCGAGCCGCCCTGCACAGCGTGCAGCACCTCCACCTCTTCGCCGTCACGCACCTCCCGCTGCGGCCACTCACCGCGCGGAACGACCTCGCCGTCGACCGCGACGGCAACGCCCTGATCGGAAGCGGCGATATCGCGCACCACGGATTGCACGGTCGCCCCCTCGGCCAGCTCGCGGTACTCGCCGTTGACGAAAGCGCGGATCATGTGCGCACCTCACGCGAGCGGTAAGCGGGGCCGGAGCCGGGAGCGGCGCGCGGGGCCGAGCCGCCCGATGCGTCCCGCGGAGGCGAGCCGCCCGATGCGGCGCCCGCGGCCGCCGCGAAGCGAGCCGGCGACAGCAGCTCCAGCTCGTTCGGGAGCGAACCTTCGGCCAGCAGCTGCGCCACCGCGTCGCCCGTCAGCGGCGCCAGCAGCACGCCGTTTCGCCAGTGGCCCGTCGCCCATATGAGCCCCTCGAGCTCTCCGGGGCCCACCACCGGCCTGTTGTCCGGGGTCCCCGGCCTCAGCCCGGCGTGGGCCTCCACCAGCTCCAGCTCGCCCACCTCGGGCAGCACCTCCCACGCCGCCTCGAGCAGGCGATACACGCCCCCCGCCGTCACGGCCGTGTCGAACCCCTGCTCCTCCACCGTCGCGCCCAGCACCACGCGGCCGTGCCCGCGCGCCAGCAGGTAGCAGCGCGGCGTTCGCACGATCCGCCCAAGCGGCTCGTCCATACCCGGGCGGGCGCGCAGCTCCAGGATCTGCCCCTTCACCGGCCGCACCGGTGGTCCCTCGCTCTCCGGGGCGAGCTCGGCGCTCCACGCGCCCGCCGCCACCACCACCGCGCCACAGGAGATGACGCCCTCGGCTGTACGCACCCCGGTCACCCGCCCGCCGGCGTGCTCGATCGCCTCGACCCGCACGCCCAGCGCCAGCTCCTCCACCGCCGCCGCCAGGGCCCGTGCGGTCGCGCCCGGGTCCGCCTGGGCGTCACCGTGCGCGGCGATTCCGCCCGCGACGCGAGGCGACAGCCCCGGCTCCAGCCGGCGGCAGGCGCCCGGCGTGAGCCACTCCACGTCGAGCCCGAGATCGCGCTGGAAGCCGTGCAGGCGCCGGAGCGCCTCGGCGTCGTCGCGGTCTGCGGCGACCACCAGCGCCCCGCTGTCGCGATATCCGGTCGGCAGCCCCGTGCGCTCCTCCAGCTCCGCCGCGAAGGCGGGCCAGCGGTCGCGTCCGAGGAGGTTCACCCGCAGCGCCGGCTCCTCGCCGAAGTCGGCCTCGGTCACCGGGGCGAGCATGCCCGCCGCGACACCCGAGGAGCCGGCCGCAACTTCCTCCGCCCGGTCCACCACGAGCACCGACAGACCGCGTCTCGCGGCACGCCACGCGCACGCCAGCCCGATCAGGCCGGCGCCGATAACGACGGCGTCGTAGCGTGTGCTCCGCGGCAGTTGAATCACCTTCCCTTCGCCGGCATTACCCGGGTCAGGTTCGACGGTCGGCGGCGCCGCAGCCGCCCTCTCAGCCCGGTCCCTCCGAGCTCCCGTTAGCTACCCAAAGACTACCGACGCACGTCTTCCGCCGGGCGGATGTGCTAACGATGAGAAGCACGGCCCGGACCGCAACTCTGCTCGCCGGTGCTGGTTAGACAGGGAACCTCGGGGGAGCGCCCACACCCGATCCGTCGCTCTCTCATCCATCCATGAGACGACTGACGATCACCATCGCCGTGCTGATTGCTGCCGCCGTGGCCGCCCCGATGGCGGACGCGTCGACCAGGCAGCTCACGATCATGCAAGACGACGAGCAGGTGCGCGGACGCACCGACGACACGCTCGACGAGTTCGCGCGGGTTGGCGCGGACATCGTCAAGGTGAACCTCTACTGGGACGAGGTCGCCCCGAACGGCCGCCGCAAGCCGGCCAGCTTCGACGGCGCAAACCCGTCCGACTACGACTGGTCCAACTACGGCGCGGTGGCAGACGCCATCCTCGCTCGTGGGATGCGGCCCTTCTTCAGCCTGGGCGGCCGCGGGCCGGACTGGGCCACGGGACGGCGCGGCCGGCGCGGCACGTACCGTCCGAGCGCGACGGAGTTCGGGCGCTTCGCCGAGGCCGCCGGGCGGCAGTTCCCGCAGGTCGACATCTGGTCGATCTGGAACGAGCCGAACCTCTACAGCTGGCTCGGCCCGCAGCGCCGCAATCGCGTGCCGGTGTCGCCCTCGATCTACCGCAACCTGTACCTCGCGGGCCACCGCGGCCTGCGCGCCTCCGGCAACGGCGGCGACACGATCCTGCTGGGCGAGCTGATGCCGCGCGGCGGCACCGACCGGCGCAAGGTCCCGCCGCTCCAGTTCCTGCGCGAGATGGCCTGCCTCGACGGCAACTACCGCCAGTACCGCGGGAGGGCAGCGAGGCAGCGCGGCTGCCGGCGCGTGGGCCGCATCCCCACCTCCGGCTTCGCGTACCACCCGTACACCCTCGCCGGCGGTCCCCGTGTCAGGGAGGCCGGCGACGACGCCGCCATCGGGCAGCTCGGCCGCGTGCGCGCCACGCTCGACAAGATCGCCCGGCGCGGCAAGCTCCCGCGCCGCCTGAAGATCTGGATCACGGAGTTCGGCTACCAGACCCGGCCGCCCGACCCGTTCGGCACCCCGATCGGGCGGGCCCCGAACCTGATGGACCTGAGCGAGTGGATCGCCTACCGCAATCCGCGCGTGGCGACCTACGCCCAGTACCAGCTGTGCGACAACGACTTCTGGCAGTCGGGCCTCCGCTTTCAGAATTGCCGCGTGAAGCGCCGCGTCTACGGCGCCTTCCGGATGCCGCTGCTCGTGCGCGCTCTCGGCGGCAACCGAGTGGAGGTGTTCGGCGGCCTGCGCTCGGCCTCGGGCGGTCGCGCCCAAGTCGAATCCAGGCCCAAGGGCGGTCGCTACCGTTCGCGCGGATCCGTCGCGGTGAACAGGGCAGGCTACTTCCGACGCATCTTCCGAGTGACGAACGCCGTCCGTCACACGTTCAGGGTGACGCTCGACGGGCGCTCCCGCACCAAGCGAGTCACCCGCTGAAAGGAGAAATCGTCTCGTGACGACAGCCGCACCTCGACCCACCCGAGCCCTCCTGGCGGCGCTGGTTCTGGCCGCCTCCCTCCTCACCGGCTGCCTGCTGGCGCCGGATGACACGCGCGCGGCGCGCGGCATGGAGCTGGCCATCCAGGACGACGCCCTGTTCGTCCAGGGCAACAAGCGCTTCAGGGGCGACAGGGCCTTCGACTACGCGAGGCAGCTCGGCATCACCCGCATCCGCGTGAACCTGCTGTGGGCCTACACGATGCCGAGGTCTCAGTACAACGCCCGCCGCAAGCCTTCCGAGATCACCTACAACTTCACGCAGATCGACCAGCTGATCGATCGGGCGGCGGCGAACGGCATGCGGGTGCACCTCTCGCTCACCGGTCCGGCGCCGCGCTGGGCGAACGCCAAGCGCCGCGGCACAACGCAGGCGTGGAACAGGCCGAACGCGCGCCAGTTCGGTGAGTTCGCGTCGGTGGCGGCCAACCACTTCGCGGGCCGCGTCGACCGCTACAGCGTCTGGAACGAGCCCAACTGGAAGACCTGGCTCGGGCCGCTCAAGGCCGCTCCCTCGATCTACCGCGCGATGTACGTGCGCGCCTACAAGGCCATCAAGAATGCGGACCGGCGCGCCCAGGTGCTGATCGGCGAGACGAGCCCGTACGGCCGTCCCGGCCTCTCCACGTCGCCGCTGGCATTCCTGCGGAAGGTCACCTGCGTGAACAGCCGCTACCGCCGTGTGCGGAAGTGCCCAAGGCTCAAGGCCGACGGCTACGCCCACCATCCGTACGACTTCCGCCACTCGCCGAGCTACCAGTACCCGGGCTCCGACAACGTCACGATCGGGACGCTGTCGCGTCTCACGCGGGCGCTGGACCGGCTGAAGCGCTCGGGCGCGCTGCGCCCCACGCGCGGAGGCCGCATGCCGCTGTACCTGACCGAGTACGGCTACTTCGCGTCGGGCCGACGGGCGCTCCCCGCGCGGACGCGGTCGCGCTACCTGAAGCAGGCGTACTCGATCGCGCTGCGCAACGGGCGCGTGAAGAGCCAGATGCACTACCTGCTGCTGACGCTCCCGCGCGGCTCGGATTCGACGTTCAACACCGGGCTCGTGACCCGCACCGGGAAGCGCCTCCCGCAGTTCAATGCGCTGCGGAGCTGGTACCGGGCGAACCGCGGCAGGGTGAAGCGCCCAAACCGCTCGTTCACCCTTCCGCCGGCGCGGGCGAACCCGGTCCGCTGATCCGGTGAGCACCGGGCCCGCCGACGCGCGCGAGCGCCTTCGGCGGGCCCGGCTCTACCTCGTCGTGGACGCGGCGGCGGAGCACGTGCTCCCCGCCGCCCTGCGCGGCGGGGTGGACATGGTCCAGCTGCGCGACAAACGGGCGGACGACGAGGAGATCCTCCGCGCCGCCGCCCGCTTCCGCTCGCTGTGCGACGAGCACGGCGCGCTGCTGTGGCTGAACGACCGGCCGGACCTGGCGCTCGCCGCCGGCGCCGACGGGGTGCACGTGGGCCAGGACGACGCGCCGGTAGAGGCGGTGCGAGAGGAGGTGGGGGACGCGCTCCTGATCGGGCTCTCCACGCACTCGCCCGTGCAGTTCGACGCCGCGCTCGGATCCGAGGCCGACCAGCTCAGCGTGGGGCCCGTGTGGGAGACGCCGACGAAGGAGGGGCGCCCGGCCGCGGGGCTCTCGTACGTGCGCTACGCGGCGGAGCACGGCGGACAGCGGCCGTGGTTCGCGATCGGGGGGATCGACCGAGGGAACGTGGGCGATGTGGTTGCCGCGGGGGCGCGCCGGATCGTGGTGGTGCGGGCGATCCGGGACGCGGCCGATCCGGAGGCCGCAGCGGCGGCGCTGCGGGCGGCGCTCGACCGGGGCTAGCGCGACCGGGGCTACCGCGGCGGCGCTGCGGGCGGCGCTTGAGCGGGGCTAGCGCGACTCCGGCGCCCTTCTCCCGGGCGGGCACCCCTGTTCAGGTCTTGGCGCCCCGAAGCTGTGCGCTTCTTTCCGTAGCCCGGCCGCACCCGGCGCCGGCTGTATGGTGCTCGCCGGGGTTGCCGCGGAGGACATCGCATGCTCTTCGCGCGTCCCGTTCGCGCCCTGGTCGCCGCGACTCTGGCCGTCGCCTCGATCGCAACCCTCTGGCTCCTCCTTCCCAGCGAGTCCCGTGCTGCGCGCGGTCTCGAGCTCGGGATCCAGGACGATGCCCTCTTCGTCCAGGGGAACAAGCGCTTCCCCGGCGACCGCGCCTTCCAGTACGCGAAGGGGATCGGCGTCACGCGCATCAGGGTCAATCTGCTCTGGGCCTGGACGATGCCGTCGCCCCAAGCCGGCGCCCGGCGCAGGCCCGGGGAGATCGCCTACAACTTCACGCAGGTCGACGACCTGATCGACCGCGCGAAGCGGCACGGCATCCGGGTGCACCTCACCCTCACGGGCCCGTCGCCGCGCTGGGCGAACGCCGCCAACTCGACGACCCGCTCCTGGTACAAGCCGGACCCGCGCGAGTTCGGCGAGTGGGCGGGAGTCGTGGCCAAGCACTTCAAGGGACGCGTCGACCGCTACAGCATCTGGAACGAGCCGAACTGGAAGACCTGGCTCGGGCCGCTCGACGCGGCGCCCGGGATCTACCGCGAGATGTACATGTTCGGCTACACGGCCATCAAGAGCGCCGACCGCAAGGCCAAGGTGCTGATCGGCGAGACGAGCCCCTACGGCCGGCGCGGCATGTCCACGTCGCCGCTCGCGTTCCTCCGCAAGGTGACCTGCGTCAACCGCAAGTACCGACGCAAGCGGGGCTGCCCGCGCATGAAGGCCGACGGCTACGCGCACCATCCGTACGACTTCGCCCACCCGCCGGGCTACCGCTACCCGGGTGGCGACAACGTCACGATGGGGACGCTGTCTCGGCTCACGCGCGCGCTCGACAGGCTGAAGCGAAGCGGGGCGCTGCGCAAGAACGGCGGCGGTCGCATGCCGGTCTACCTGACCGAGTACGGCTATTTCGCGTCCGGCTACCGCTCGGTGTCGGCGGCGAAGCGCTCGCGCTATCTCCAGAAGGCCTACTCGATGGCGCTGAGCAACCCCCGGGTGAAGGGGCAGATCCAGTACATGCTCCTGACCCGCGCGCCGGGCTCCCAGTCCACCTTCAACACCGGTCTGGTCTCCGGCAGCGGCGGTCGCCTGTCGCAGTACAACGCGCTGGCACGCTGGTACCGCTCGCATCGGGGGCGGGTCAAGCGGCCGGGCAAGGCGCTCCGCCTGCCGGCGCGGAAGGAGAACCCGACGCGCTGAGCCGGCGTACGCCTACGAGGAGCAGGCGCCCTCGGGGGTCTTCACGCAGCCCTGGAGGCTCTGCGCGCTCGCCGTGAAGGCCTGCAGCGCGGGCCGGGGCTCGAAGACGCCGCCGGAGTAACGGGTGAGACCCGCGTAGTCGAACAGGTCGCCGTCCCCGTAGGCAGACGCCCACGTGTACCAGTAGACCCGCTGGAGGCGGAACTTCCGGCGGTTGCGGGCGGCGAGCCGGTAGAGGCCGCCCAGCCGTGACGCCTGGCCCTCGTCGGTGGTGTACCAGGAGCGCTGCCACGGCACGGACGGCGGCGGCACCCGGTCCTGAGCGGCGGGCCAGGTGGTCTCCGTGATCCAGATCGGCTTGCGCTTCTCGCGCCCGCGCGCCAGCGCCCGGCGGAAGTAGCGCACGCCCTTCATCACGTTCTTGGGACGCGAGGTGAAGAAGTTGAGCGCGGCGACGTCGAAGTGGCGCCGGACGCGGTGCCGGTTCAGCCGGTCGAGGTGGCGCCAGGCGAAGTCGGCCATGGCAGCGAGGACGATGGTGGCGCGGCGGTCGACGCTCTCGATCGCCCGCTTCGAGGCGCGGAGCAGCGGCGCGTAGCCGCGCGCCCAGGAGCGGCCCTTGCTGTTCCAGTAGAAGTCGAGGTGCGGCTCGTTCCAGATCTGCCATTCGCGGAGCGGCCTGCGCGGGAGCTCGGGGTGCTCGTCCCAGAAGGAGCCGGTCGGGCCGTAGCGGAGCACGAGCGAGCGCAGGAAGGCCGTGTAGGCGCCCACGTGCGCCGGCGGCGCGCCCTGAACCGGCCGCTTCGCCGCCCAGTCGGGCGTCTCGATCACGATCGGGAGGAGCTTGATGTTGTGGCGGGCGGCGAGGCCGACGAGCTGGTCGGTGCCGGTGAGGTCCGGGGCGGTGCCCGCCGTGGGCTGTGCCCGCGCCCAGGAGAAGACGGTGCGCACGGACTCGACGCCGGATTGCGCCATCAGCGCCCACTGCTGCTCGAGGTCGGCGGCGGGCGCGCGCGTGGCGGCGCGGTCCCACATCACGCCGTGGAAGCCGTGCGGGACCTTTCGCGGCGCTGCTTGCGCGGCGGCCGCCGGCAGCAGCATCGCGAGGGCGATGGCGGTGAGGACGCGGACCATGCTCGGCATCGAAACCCGGCAGCCTAGGGATCGATTCGGGGCCCGCGGCGGCTAACGTTGCGCGGCGGATGTCCGGCAAGCGGAGCAGCCGCAAGCGGCGCCGCCAGCGGCGGGCGGCGAGCGCGCCGCCGCGCCCGCCGGCTGCGGAGGTTGAGGACGCGCAGCCTTCGCCATCCGGGTACGCGCGCTCGCGGGCGAAGGACGAGGCGGCGCGGGCGGCGCTGCAGCCCTTGCGTCCCGGAGAGCGGCCCACGGCGGTCACCGTGGGAGCGATCGTCGCCACCGTGCTGGCCGTCGCGAACCTGGTCGCCCTCGCCTTCGGCTACAACGCGGGTGAGGACACGCTGTCGCCCGGGAGCGAGGCCACCGGCAGCATC
>DASZJZ010000073.1:0-14115 GCA_035947555.1 Thermoleophilaceae bacterium
GCCCCGGTGCGCCGGCCGCCGCCACGGTCGCCGGTGCAGCGGGCGCAGCCGCGGCCACCAACTCCAAGGGGGCCACCCAGGGGCCCGGTGTGGCCGCCGGCTCCAGGCCCGCCGCGCCTCCCGTTCCCGGGCTGCGCCCGCCCGGACGGCCCGGTGGGCCCGGCCGGCCCGGTCAGGCGACCGCCGTGTTTGCGCCGCCGCGCAAGGATCCCTGGTACCGGCGGCTCACCGCCAATCCGCTCTACGTGGTGCTCGCGATCGCGGGAGTGCTCATCGTCGGCGGCGCGGCCGCCTTCGGGGTCACGCAGCTCGTCAGCGACGACGACGGCGGCCGCACCCCCGGAGGCGGGCAACCGGCCGCCCAGGAGCCCGCGGGCGGAGGCGGCGAGGGCGGCGAGCGTCAGCGCCGCCGCGGCGGCGGCGGCGTCAACCCGGCGAACGTCACCGTCGCGGTGCTCAACGGCACCACCGTCCCCGGCCTGGCCGCCACGATCATGGACAACGCCGAGGAGTCCGGCTTCCGCCCCGGAACCGTCGCGAACTTCATTCCGAACCAGCAGCTCGCCGAGTCCGTGGTCCAGTACACGCCCGGCCACGAGCGCGAGGCCGCCGCCGTGAGCCGCCGCCTAAAGATCCCTCAGCGCGAGGCCGTGAACCCGTCGAGCCAGGAGCTGGCGGGAGATGCCACGGTGGTCGTGCTGGTCGGCGCGGATAAAGCGCCTTAGAGCCCCGCCAGCGAGCGCGCCCGCTCCGACAGGTGCCTCACCCCGAGGTGCTCGATCTCGTCGGCGGCCTCGCCCAGCAGCCGCCTGCCCTCGTCGGGGTCCAGCGTCACCAGCGTCTGGCCGGCGAGCAGTCGCGAGCGCGCCGCCTCCAGCGGCCTGTCGAGCTCGGACCAGGCGGCCGCCGCCTGCAGCAGCAGGTCCACCCCTTCGCGCCGATCCGAAGCGCACACGCCCCGCGCCTCCAGCGCCGCCGCACGTCCGATCGGATAGTGGAGCCGGTCGGCCAGCTCCGCCGCCTCCTGCGCCGCCTCGGCCGCCGTGTCGCGCCGCTGCGCCAGCGCCAGCACCACCGCGCGGGCCGCCGTGGCCTGGATCGACTGGGCGATCAGGCCGGCGCGCTCGCACACGTCGAGCGCACGATCAAGCGCGGCGGTCGCACCGGGCAGGTCGCCTGAGTCGCGCAGGGCGGTCCCCAGCCCGAACAGCGCCTGGAAGGCGAGCTCGGACCAGCCCACCTGCTCGGCCAGCTCGTGAGCGCGGTGGAACAGCACGGTCGCCCCTCCGATGTCGCCCTCGCGCCAGCGAAGGAACCCGCGCAGGGTGTACGGCAGGCACAGCTTGCCGACGAGCCCCTCGCGCTCGGCCAGCTCGGCGCTCGCCTCGGTGGACCGCTCCACCTGCTCCCAGTCGGCGCCGTACGCGGCGAGCTGGGCGAGCGAGGCGTGCAGCTCCACCTGCGCCGGTAGGACGCCCATCTCCTCGGCCAGGGCGAGCGCCTCCTCGTAGGCCTCGCGGGCGAGGGCGACCTTCGCCTCCGACACCTCGAGGTGCCGCCCCAGCGCCGACAGCGCGAGGATCGTCTCGGCGCGATCCGACCCCCGCGCCAGCTCCACCGCGCGCTCGAGGTTCTGGCGCGCCTTCTCCGTGTCGCCGATGCGCCCGAACACCCGCCCGAAGATCCCGTGGGCGCGGCTCGCGGCGCGCGTCTCGCCCAGCCGCTCCGCCAGCCGCAGCGCCTTCTCGGACGCGTAGATAGCGAGCATGTTGTCGCCCGTGTGGAGGTACAGCCAGGCGGCCTCCTCGTACAGCCGCACCAGCTCGATCCGCGGTGGGCCGTCCTTCAGCAGGTTGATGCCCTTCTGGTAGTGCTCGATCGCGGTCTTGCGCTCGCCCTTGTGCGACAGCGCGGCGCCGATCTTGCGGTGGAGGTCGGCCACCCGCTCGAGATCCTCCTGTCCGCGGTGCCACTCGAGGCACTCGGTCCAGACGCCGATCGCCTCGTCGACCCGGCCCAGCCGCAGCGACACGTCGCCAAGCTTCTCGCCGATCCGCGCGCTGTCGCCGGCCGCGCCGGCCGGGCAGATCTTGCGCGCGTGCCGGTAGTGCGAGGCGGACTCGCGGTTCGAGAACAGCAGGGCGCTGGCGTCGCCGGCGCGCTCGAGGAAGAGCATCGCCCGCCGCTGCATGCCGTGCAGCTCGTCTGCCGGGAGGCCCCCTTCGCGGCCCAGCGCAGCCGCGCGGCCGTAGTGCTCGGCGAGCAGCGGCCCCACCTCGTCGATGCGGTCCCCGGCGCGGTCCTCGATGAAGGACCCGACCTCGAAGTGCTTTCGCGCGCGCACGGCCTTCGGGAGCATCCCGTAGGCCACGTCGCGGATCAGCACGTGCTTGAAGGCCAACTCGCGCTCGCCGGCGAGCCGCCCCTCGGCGCCCGGGGCGAGGATGTCCTTCTCCTGGAGAGAGGTGAGCGCGCGGCCCAGGTCGCGCCCCTCGGAGCGGGCGAGCGGCATCAGCGAGCCCTCCCAGAAGGTGCGCCCCACGACCGCGGCCTGCTGCACCAGCCGCCGCTCGAACGGGTCGAGAGCGTCGAGGCGGGCAGCGAGCACGGCCTGCACGGTGTCGGGCAGCTCCGCGGCGTTCAGGCCGCCCTCCTCGGCGATGCGGCGCGACATCTCCTCCGCGAACAGCGGGTTCCCGCCCGAGCGCTCCACCACCGCGGGCACGAGCGCGTCGCTGCCGGGCAGCAGCGCCGCCACGAGCGCCTCGGTGTCCGCGGCGCCGAGCGGGTCGAGGATCAGCTGCGTGGTCGAACGCCGGCCGCCGCCCCAGCCGGGGCGCCGCTCGAGCAGCTCGTCGCGCGCCAGGCAGACGATCATGAGCGGCGCGCGCACCCACTGCGCCAGGTGCTCGATCGCGTCCAGCATGCCGTCGTCCGCCCAGTGGATGTCCTCGAACGCGAACACGAGCGGCTTCTCGCGGGCCCATGCCTCGATGCCGGAGCGGAGCGCCGAGAAGAAGGCGTCGCGCATCCGCTCGGGGTCGTCGTGCTCCGGCACCAGCTCGGGCGGGACCTCGAGGCCGATCAGGCGGCCCAGCAGCGCGGTCCTGCGCTCGCCCTCCTCGCCCAGCTCGGGATGATCGCCCACGAACAGCTTGCGCGTGTGGTCGAGCAGCTTGCCCCACGCCACCTCGGCCGAGTCGGTGTCGACGATCCCGCAGCCGGCGCGGATCACCTCGCCGAGCGCCCAGAAGACGATGCCACTGCCGTAGGGCAGGCAGCGGCCGGTGTGGAAGGCTGGGGCGTCGGGGCGGCCGCACAGGCGCCGCTCGAGCTCGCGCAGCACGCGCGACTTGCCCACGCCGGCCTCGCCGATCAGCGTGACGAGGTGCGGGATGCAGTCGCGCTCGACCCGGTCGTAGATCGTCTCGAGCGTCGCCAGCTCGTGTTCCCGCCCCACGAGCGGCGACTCGCGCTGCGGCGCCGCGCGCCGCACCGCGTGCTCGGCGGTCACGGCCACGGCCTCCCAGGCCGGCACGGGCTCCGACTTGCCCTTCAGCGTGAGCGGCTCGAGCTCCTCGTAACGCACGGCGTCGCGGCTCGCGCGCATGGTCCGCTCTCCGACGGTGACGCTCCCCGGCCGGGCCGCGCTCTGCAGCCGCGCGGCCACGTTGACGGTGTCGCCGGTAACCGTGTAGCTCGCGCCGACCGCGCCCGCCAGCACCTCGCCGGTGTTCACCCCCACCCGCAGGTCGAAGTGCACGCCCTCCGGCAGGCCGT
Organism: Thermoleophilaceae bacterium; assembly: GCA_035947555.1. Lineage (GTDB taxonomy): Bacteria > Actinomycetota > Thermoleophilia > Solirubrobacterales > Thermoleophilaceae > JACVRW01. Next base: position 3,781 of record DASZJZ010000073.1, read on the forward strand.
CGTTGATCTCCTCCATGGCGCCCTGCATGCCGAGGCCGGCCCGCACGGCGCGCTCGGCGTCGTCCTCGTGGGCCACGGGCGCTCCGAAGATCGCCATCACGTTGTCGCCGATGTACTTGTCGACCGTGCCGCCGTAGCGCTCGACCTCCTGGCCGAGCCGCATCAGCGCCCGGTCCACGAGTGTCTTCACGGCCTCGGGGTCCATGCGCTCGGCCACGGCGGTGTAGCCGGACAGGTCGGCGAAGAGCACGGTGACCTGGCGGCGCTCCTCGGGCGGCTGCTCAGAGGCTCTTGGCGGCGCGGGAGCGGTGGTTGCGGCCGCGTCGAGCTGCGCCCCGCAGCTCATGCAGAAGCGGGCCTCCGGGGGCGCAGACGCCCCGCAGCTGGGACAGCGGCGGTCGAGCCGGCTGCCACACGCCATGCAGAACGCGGCGCCGGCCGGGTTCTCCGTGCCGCAGCTCCCGCAGGTCATATGCCGAGACTACCCGGGGACCGCGGGCTCGGTATGTGACGGCTGTCACCTTTCACGGCAGGACGCCGGCGTCGCGGTACACGTCCGCCAGCTCGGCGAGGAGGGCGTCGTCCACGAGCGTGAGCCGCCGGCCGTCCACGTCGAGCACCGCCCCCGGATGGGGCGGGTACCAGAACGCGCGCAGCTTGCGCTCGAGGTCATCGCCCGGCCGCACCACCTTGAGAGACTCGAACTCCTCCCGCGAGACATAGCGGCCCTCGCCCTGCGGCTCGCGCGGGAGGTCCTCGCCCGCGAGGACGCGGTCGATCACCCGCCCGAAGAGTCCCACCAGCCGGTCGCCCGTCTCGAGGTCGAGCGACAGCGCGGTGTGGGCGTCCGGGTCGATGCGGAAGCGCTCCACCTCCACGAGGTCGCCGGTGTCGAAGGACTCGTCAACGAAGTGGCAGGAGGCTCCCCACTCACGCAGGCCCTCCAGCAGGGCGACGTTGTAGCCGCCGAGGCCGCGGAAGTCGGGCAGGGGGGCGGGGTGGAAGTTGAGGCAGCCGATCCGCCCGAGCGAGACGAGCGGCTCGCGCATGAGGCGCCAGAACAGGAACGAGACGACGAGGTCGACATCCTCGGGCGGGTCGGCATAGAGGTCCTCGTCGGTGGCGAGCGGCAGCCCGTGGCGGCGCGCGGCGAGGTCGAGCCGCTGCGGCTCGCGCGTCCAGCGGTCCGGCTCGGGGGCCACGACCGCGACGACCTCTGCGCCCCGCTCGACCAGAAGATCGAGCGCGCGCACGGCCGAGCGCTTCGACTTGCCCATGAAGACGACCCTCACCCGAGCACCTCCTCGTAGACCCGGAGCGTCCGCTCCGCGACCGTGTCCCACGAGTACGGCCCGGCCGCCGCAGCCCGAGCCCGGTCTGTCAGCCGCTCCCGCTCGCCGGCGCTCGCCAGCAGCTCGCCGATCGCCTCGGCGAGCGCGCCCGGGTCACCCGGCGGCACGAGCCGCCCCCCTCCGTGGTCCTCCACCAGCTCCCGGAAGCCGCCCACGTCCGACAGCACCATCGGCTTCCCGAACGCCAGCCCGGCGAACAGCACTCCCGAGACGTCGACGGTCCGGTGCGGGAGCACCAGCAGATCGGCGCGGCGGAAGAACGCCGGCAGCTCGGCGTCGCTCACGTAGCGCGGCACGAAGCGCACCCCCGCGGGCGCGTCGAGCGCCTGCAACGACACGCCCAGCGGCCGCCCGACCACCCACAGCTCCGCCCCCGCCACCGACCGGAACGCCTCCACGAGCACGTCGACCCCCTTGTACGGGCGCACCACGCCGAAGCACAGCACCACCGGCCCCTCCACGGCGGCCAGCTCGGGCGGCAGCGGGCGCTCGTCCGGCTGCCGGGTCAGGTGGTCGAAGGCCCCGTGCGGGATCACGTGCACGCGCGGCCCTCCCCCCAGCAACTCGGCCCCGTGGCGGGTGTGCACGATCGTCGCGTCCATCCGCTCCGCCAGCCGCCGCCCGGAACGTGCCCGCCTGATCACGTTGTGCATCGTGAGCACCTGCGGCCGCCCGCGCGGCAGCAGGCGCGCGCTCAGCGCCTCGAGCCACAGCCACTGCCAGTGCTGGAGGTCGGCGCGCGCCGCGCGCCGGCGCACCCCCAGCGTGTCCGGCACGTGCTCCGCCGCCTTGAGCGCCCGCCGCAGCGGCGGCCGCCGCGCGCCCACCCGGGTGGCGAGCCGGTAGAACGACTCGCTCACCTTGTAGCCGTCCGGGGCGGGCGGCGGTCCGTGGACGAAGCGCGACGTAACTAGTTCCACCTGTGTTCCGCGGCGGGCGAGCGCCGCGGCCAACGCGTGGTCGTACGGGAGGACGTCGGCCGACGGGTCGATGAGCTGCACGCGCATCGGCGGTCATTCTGTCTACTACGGTTCCGCCACCCATGGCCCGGCCGCTCGTCCGGGCGGTGTTCGCGCTGCTCGTCATCGCGACCATCGCCGCGTTCTTCGTCACGCAGCAGCTCAAGAGCGAGGACGCGCTCGTCCTGCGCTTCGCCGCGCAGCCGAAGCAGTTCTCGCCCAATGGGGATGGCAAGCGCGACCAGACCAGGGTCGGCTTCGACCTCTCGCGGCCGGCCACGGTCTCGTTCTTCGTGGTCGACCGCGAGGGCACCGAGATCCGGCGCGTGGTGGACAACCGCGCGCTGGCCGGGGACGCCAAGCACCGCTACTTCTGGAACGGGCGCGACGACGAGGGCGTCCCGGTGCCGGACGGCCTCTACCGCATGCGGGTGGTGCAGCGCTCCGAGGGGCGGGTGATCGACTCGACCAAGCGCATCCGGGTGGACCGCCGGCCGCCCAAGGTCGAGCTGATCGAGGCCGTGCCGGGGGTGATCGCGCCGCGCCGGCCGGGAGAGGAGATCGAGGTGGTGGTCCGGTACCGCGGTCCGAGCAACTCGGCGCCGGAGTTCCGCGTGTTCCGCACCGACCTGGCCGGTGGGCCGGTGGTGGTGCGGCGTTTCCGCGGAAACGAGGACAGGCGCGGGATCTGGCACGGCGAGGTGGCCACCGGGCCCGAGGAGACCGCGCCCGCTCCCGACGGCGACTACGCCTTCACCGTGACCGTGCGGGACAAGGCCGGCAACCCCGCGGTTGGTCCCACGGAGATCCCCACGCCCGAGACGGCCCGCGCCGGCACCGGGGTGTCGGTGCGGGGCTTCGCGTTGAGCGGGCCGCTCGGGGTGGTCGCCGCGGGCTCGGCGGCCACGCTCGAGGTCGGCCCGGTGGACCGCAGCCTGGACTTCGTGATGTCGCGCTACGGCGACCCGGAGCCGATCCGCCGCGGCGCGCGCATCGCGGGCCGCTTCCGCGTCCACGTGCCGAGCGACGCCCGCACGGGCGTCTATCTGGTCCGGGTGCGCTCGGGCCGCCAGCGCGCCGTGTGGCCGCTCGCGGTGGCGGGCCTGCCGCAGACGCGGCGGGCGGCGGAGCGTCCGCGACCGCTCGTGGTGCTCCCGGCCATGTCGTGGCAGGGGCTCAACTCGGTCGACGACGACCTCGACGGCTTCGCCGACTCGCTTCCGGCCGGCCGCTCGGTCGGACTCACCCGCCCGTTCCGCAGCGGCGGGCTGCCGCCGCGCTTCGCCTCGGAGGTGGGGCCGCTGCTGAGCTACCTCGACCGCGAGCGGCTCGGCTACGACCTCACCACGGACCTCTCGCTCGCCCGCGGCGAGGGCCCCTCGCTCGGCAACGCGCCCGGCGTCGCGCTGGCGGGCAGCGCCCTGTGGCTGCCGGAGGCGCTGATGCGGCGGCTGCGCGAGGAGGTCGAGGACGGCCTGCGGCTGGCGAGCTTCGGAGCCGACGCGCTGCGCCGCACCGTCCGGCTCGACGGCGACCGTCTGTTGGACCCGAGCCCACGCCGGCGGGTGAACGCTTTCGGGGAGGGAACCGCCCTGCTGCGCACCTCCCGCGCGCCGCTGACGGTGTTCGAGGACGGGATGGGCCTGTTCGAGGACCTGGACGAGTTCGTGGGGGACTTCACGGTGTTCGAGGAGTCGAACGGGCTGCCGACGGAGTCGCGCCGGATCGCCACGGCCGGCCGAGACCCGCGCCGCCCGGCCTTCGTGGCGTTCGGCCTGGGTGGCGGACTGGTGATCCGAAGCGGGACGCCGCAATGGGCGAGCGAGCTCCAGGAGGAGCGGCTGGGGGAGGAGGTGCCGGCTGTCACGAGGCGGATCTGGAGGCGGTTGGCGCAGGGCACGCGCTAAGGCCGAGGCCCGCCTGAGCCGGCCAGGAATCAGCGGGGGTCCGGGCGCGTGAGCCCCCGGGTGCGCTTCCTGGATCGCTAGCCTGCGCGCGGTGATCAAGTGGGTTGCCGCAGGGGTGGTCGCGCTCGCAGTCCTGGGCGGGGTCGCGTACTACCTGCTCGATGACGAAGAGCCGATCGAGAAGATCGGCTCGCGCACCGACGAGTTCGTGACCACCGAGCCCGAGGAGCCCAAGGCGCCTCCCAAGAAGGAGAACCCGCGGCCCTGGCCGACCTACAGCTACGACGACCAGCGGCGGCACATCTCCCCGTACGACCACCGTCCGCCCTACCGCCGGCTGTGGACGATCGACGCCCACGACACGGTCGAGTTCCCGCCGACGGTCGGCTACGGGAAGGTCTTCCTGGCCCAGCAGAAGGGCCTCTTCTTCGCGCTCGACGACCAGACCGGCCGCGTCCACTGGCGCAAGAGCTTCGGCCGCTGCGCGGCGTCCTCGCCGACGATCGGCAAGGGTGTCGTCTACCAGTCCTACATGCACCCGGTCGTGTGCGAACAGGGCCAAGAGGGCGCCGACGGCTTCGTGGTGGCCTGGGACGCCGACACGGGCCGCGAGAAGTGGCGCTTCAACTCGGCGCCGATCGAGTCGTCGCCCCTCTTGAAGGGCAACCGCCTGTTCGTGGGCTCCTGGGACCACGGCGTCTACGCCCTCAACGCGAACAACGGCAAGCGCATCTGGCGCTTCGAGGCTGACAACGAGGTCAACACGTCGGCCGCGTACTGGAAGGGGCGCATCTTCATTGCCTCGGACGGCGGCACGATCTACTCGCTGAGCGCCAAGACGGGCAAACTGCTGTGGAGCGAGGGGTCCGCGCGCGAGTTCTACTACGCCACGCCCACGGTGGCCCACGGGCGCGTGTACATCGGCAGCACCGACGGCACGATGTACGTGTTCGGGGCGAAGACGGGCCGGCTTCTGTGGGCACGGCCGCTCGGCACGTACATCTACGGGGCAGCGGCCGTCTACAAGCGCAAGGTCTTCGTGGGGACCTACGACGGCCAGTTCTACGCCCTCAACGCCGCCACCGGCAAGACCGTCTGGCAGAAGGACGCCGGCGGCACGGTGCACGCGGCGCCGACCGTGATGGACGGCCTCGTCTACTACGCGATCTGCTCGACCTGCGGATCGGAAGCCCAGCGCGCCGTGGCGGGCGGGGCGGACGCGGTCTACGCCGTCCGGGCGAAGGACGGGAAGCAGGTCTGGCGCTTCCTGAACGGCGGCAAGTACGCGAACCCGGTGGTGGCCGACAACGAGCGCGTGTACGTCACGGGCCGTTCGTTCCAGTTCGCGTTCGCCGAGAAGGGATCGCCGGCGGCGAGGAAGGACGCGAAGCGCGACCGGCGGATCGTGAAGAGGGAGCGCGAGGAAGCCCGCTAGAGCCGCCCGAGGAACTCGCCGACCCGCTCCGTGACCTGCCGAAGCACGTCGAGGGAGGCGAGCGGATCGCCGTCCACCTGGAGCGAGTGGTCGAGCCCCTCGAACTCCAGCACCTCGATCGAATCGCCCCCTGGCTGCTTCCCGTCGGACCACGTCGGGTCCGCCGTGCTTCCCACGAGCAGTGCGGGAGCGGACGACGCGTGCAGCGCTGAGGTGAGGTCGGGCCGTGCGAGCAGGGGTGTGAGCCAGACAGCCGCCAACCCGCGCTCCGCCACCAGCGGCGCCGCCGCGCTCCCGAGCGACTTCCCGATCACCACCACGGTCTCGGCCTCGGAGGCCGAGTCGAGGGCGCGAGTCGCACGATCCCGCATCCACCCGAACGGCTCCTCGTCAGCGGGCGCCCGCTCGCTCAGCTCGAGCACCGACCAGCCGCGCGCCTGCGCGGCCTCGCGGGCGAACCAGAGGAGCGGCGCCTGGCTGAAGTAGCGCACGCCGGGGAGCACCACGGCGCAGCGCGCCTCGTCGCCCTCGTGGAGGATGGCCTCACCCGGATTCAGGTCGATCGGGCGCACGCAGGGAAGCTACCGCCATCAGGGCCGCGGCGATCGCGCCCGTCATGGGCCACACCAGGTAGTAGTTGTTGAAGGTGCGGCCGATGAACATCAGCCAGAGGATCGAGACGGAGAACGCGGCCGCGGCCGCCCACGCCTCGGCGGCCCGGTGCTGGAGGACCAAGAGCCAGGCCGTCAGGGGAAGCCACGTGAGAAGGGCGAGCAGGGCGAAGGGATAGGCGCCCTCTCGGTCGTCGATGACCCCGACCTCGACGAGGATCGCGGACAGCCCGTAGCCCACGATGCGGTAAGTGCCCGCGCCGTACTTGATGGTGTCTTCGTAGAAGGCGACCGGATCGGCCACGAAGAACGGGACGATGCCGGCGGCGACGACGCCGACGAAGGCGAGCGCGGGCCCGCGAACGGCGTCGACCGCGTGACGCGCCCGGGACGGGTTCCCGGCGGCGACCGCCTGGCGCTCGCGCAGGCTGCGCCCGCCGGCCTCCGATGCGTCGGGCTCCGCAGAGGCCGCTTCGCGCCCGTGCCTGGCGCCCCAGCGGACCCCCTTCTCGAGCAGAATCAGCAGCGCCAGGAACGGGATCGCCACCAGCGCGAACTGCTTCAGGAGCACCGCTCCACCCAGTGCCGCCGCCGCCCAGCCGAAGCGGCGTCGCGACGCCAGTGCGAACGCCAGCACCAGCAGCAGCAGGCTCGGCGCATCGTTCTGTCCGAACCACGCCGAGCGCACCGCGATCGGGTTGCACACGAGCAGCGCGCCCAGCGCCAGGCGGGCCCCGAGCGGACCGCGGAAGGCCAATGCCGCGGCGAGCATGCCCAGGTTGCAGAAGAGGACGAACAGGCGGTAGTCGTCGAACGGCTCGGGCAGCAGGCTCCATACGGCGGCCGTGACCACCGAGCCCGGGAAGTACGCGAAGTGCTCCAGCGCAACCTCCCGCTCCCGGACCCGCTCGGAAACGCTGCCGTCGCGCGTGTAGAACCGCTCCAGCCCCGACTCCCGGTAGTCGTGTCCGTACGGGTTGTCGAGCTCGAGCAGCAGCTCGCCGCCAAGCTCGGCCTGGTAGGTGGAGTCGTTGGTGAAGAACCACGGCCCGGTGGAGTCGCGCAGCCCGAGCTGGAGGAGCGTGGCAGGTGCCGTGAGGAGGAGACCGACCGCGAGGATCAGCGCGATCGCGGCCCAGCGCGGAAGGCCCTCCCGAAGTGGAGCGCTCGGCTCGGCGGGACCGCTCCGGGCGGGAGCGCTTCCGCGACGCTGCGCGAGCAGCCACACGGCCACGGCCCCGCACAGCAGCCCCGCCAGGAAAGCCGAGGCCCGCGGGATCCCCAGGTCCCACTCCTCCCCGGCCGCCCGCACCAGCGGCGCCAGCGGGCCCTGCGGGTCCACCTCACCGGGCCGGAAGCGCCATGGGTCCGACCCCAGCTCCGGCACCGCGATCGCCACCAACACGAAGAGCACTCCTACAAGGGCCCACGAGCCCAGCGCGCCGATCCTTTCCTTCACGACGTCGCCGCCGCCCGGGCCCGGGCCCGCTCCGCGGCCGTCATCTGCGCCTCGCGCCACGACAGCCACCCGGCGCCCACGCCCAGGACCAGCCACGTCAACGGGTCCTCGAGGAAACCGCTGTAGAAGAGCGCGTGCACGAACAGCGCCAGGAACGCCGCGCCCAGTGCGAGCCCGAATGCGTCGTCACGCCGCCGCACGCGCTCGATCAGGCGCACCCCGCCCACCAGCAGCCACACGTACAGCCCCAGCCCGATGAGCCCCAGCTCGGCCGCCACCGTGAGCGGCGTGGTGTGGGACACGAACGTCGGCGTGGGCTGCGTGCTGTCCGCCAGCTCGCGGCTGGCCCCCGGCTGGCCCCCGACTCCCACTCCGGCCACCGGCTCCTCCTCGATCACGCGCGCCGTGTCCTCCACCCGCTCGGTCCGGTCGCTCGTGATCCGGTTGAGGTCGGCGCCGTCCACGAGCCTCACGGCCACGTACCCGGCCGCCCCGATCACCGCCACGAGCGCCAGCACTCCCACCGCGCGCCGCACACGCCCGTCGCCGGTTGCCAGGGCCAAGGCGAGCGTCACGACCAGCAGCGCCGCCATGCTCGACTGCGAGTACGAGAACAGCAGCCCCGCCCACATCACCAGCACGAGCCCGACCAGCGGCCACGTGCGCCAGCGCTGCGTCACCAGCAGCGCCAAAGCGATGCCGATCCCGAGGACGACGTGCCGCCCGTACAGGCTCGGGTCGCCGAACAGCGAGGTCACGCGGAAGTAGTCCGAGTTGGCGTTCGAGACGGCGAGGTTGGGCGCATAGAAGAACAGCTCGCGCGTGACCGCCTGCCACAGGCCAACCAGCGCGAACACCGTGGCGAGCCCGATCCCGAGCCCCGCGAGCGCGCGTGGCACGAAGTCGGGGAAGTCGGCCCGCGCCACGGTGGCGAGAAGCGCCGCGAACGGCAACGTGAAGTAGGCGAGCAGGTTGGTCCCCGCCTCCACGTTGTCCGCCCACAGCAGCGACAGCAGAGCGAAGCCGAAGAACGCCGCCGCCGGATAGGAGATGGCGGTGGGCAGCGCCCGCACGGGACGGCCCCGCGCCGCCCGCCACCCGAGCGCCAGCGCGGCCGCGAGCAGCACGAAGTAGAGCGGCAGCAGCCGGCCGAGGCGCCCGTCGTCCGCGATCGAGACGATGAACTGGCTCCCGGCGTCGAACTGGATCGGCGGCCGGAACGGCGCAGCCAGGAGCACCGCGATCGGCACCAGCGCCGGCCGCCGGACGAGCAGGGCGGCCGCCGCACCGAGCACCACCAGCCCGAGCAGGCCCGCCGCGGCGCCGCCCGCGCTCGTCAGCCGGTCGAGTGGACCGCTGCCGAGCGACAGCATCAGCCCCGCCTCGCTCACCGCGAGCACCACCAGCCCGGCGAGCAACGTCACGCGCCCGCGCGCGAGCAGCACCAGCACGGCTGCGAGCGCGCCGCCGACCGCGGCCAGTTGGGCGGTGTCAGCGTGCTCCACCGGGGCGCAGATTAGTCTCGCCGCAGGGCGGTACGCCTTGCGTTGTGGGCCGCGGCCGCCTCGCGGATGCCCTCGCCGCGGCCCGGCAACAGCTGCTGGCGGGCGTGGAGGAGGTAACGCCGTGGATCGTGTCCCGGCAGCGCCAGCGCCGCGGCCGCGCGCACGAGGTAGGCCCAGGTCCAGCACACCCGCCACAGCGCGCGGGTGACCGGCATCCGGTGCTTGCGGAAGTACAGGTCTCGGTTGCGGTGGAACTCGACGATGCGGCGGCGCATCGCCTCGGCATCAGTGCTGAGCTGGTCGTGATGGACGGCCCGCGCCGCCGGCACGAACAGGATCCGCCAGCCGGCGTCGTGCAGCCGCTTGCAGAAGTCGGTCTCGTCCGAATACACGAAGAAGTCCGGATCGAGCCAGCCCACCTGCTCGGCGGCCTCGCGCCGCACGAGCATCGCGCTCGACTGGACCCAGCCGACCTCGCGCGTCTCCGAGCCGCGGCTCTGTACGGCGTAGCGGTCGTGCAGGAACACCGCCGCGGCCAGCGCCCAGCCCGCGTCGGGGAGCCGCCAGGCACAGGCGGTCGGCCGCCGAGGAGGTGGGCTGGCTCGACCCGGACTTCTTCGTGTACTCGGACGAGACCGACTTCTGCCGGCGCCTGCACGACGCCGGCTGGCGGATCCTGTTCGTCCCCGCCGCCCGAGCCGTGCACCACGACCAGCTCAGCACCGACGAGGCGGCGATGCGCAGGCGGATCGTGGAGTTCCACCGCAACCGGGACCTCTACTTCCGCAAGCACGGAATGAGGCTCACGCGCGCGTTGTGGCGGGTGTGCTGGACGTGGGCGTACCTGGTCCGTGTGGCGGCGGCGCTGGTGCTGCCCGGCCACGATCCGCGCCGCTACCTGATCCATGCGCGCCAGCAGCTGCTGCCCGGAAGGGGCGAGGGCATTCGTGAGGCTGCGGCCGCCTACAACCGCACTAAGGTGCCGCGCGGTGGAGCACGCTGACACCGCCCAACTGGCCGCGGTCGGCGGCGCTCTCGCGGCCGTCCTGGTGCTGCTGGCGCGCGGGCGCTTCACCCTCCTCGCCGGCCTCGTGCTGATGGCCGCGG
>DASZJZ010000074.1:0-14669 GCA_035947555.1 Thermoleophilaceae bacterium
CCGGAAGCCTGGGCGCTGCCGCGGCCGGCGCGGTGCGGCCGCCCGCGCGCTTCGGCGGTCCTACTCGCTACCGCGCACCGGCTCGGCCTTCGCGGCCTCCGGCTCGTCCTTGCGGATGCGCAGGAACTTCATGAGACGGCCCCAGTACAGCTTGGCGGTGACGGCGACCGCGGCGAGCCCGCCGGCGATGATCTGCAGGATCATGCTCCCGCTGCCGGGATCCAGGTATGCGAGAACGCTGCTCATGGTCGTGTTTTTTCGCTCCAAGCGGGAAGTCGGGGACGGTGCAGGCTAGCAAAGGTGTTGCCACGCCGTGAAAGCACCGTTGCCATGTCGTTACTACCCCGCGCGTGCTATTCGACGCACGCGGGCGCGAATGTCAAATCCCTGCAAAGGCGACGTAAACAGCCTGCTCGAGCTGACCGATCTCGCGGGCCCAGACGAGCCACGCCCACGGGTCGTAGCTCGGCTCAGCCGGCAGGAGCAGCGACACGGCAGCCAGCTCGATGCAGGCGGGATCGGTATCAGCATGCTCCTCCGCCACGCTTAGGTGGCGCCCCCCGGGCGGTTGTGAAGCTCCGGTGGCGCGCTTGTGAAAGCGCCGCTGACCTACGGGGTCTTTACGCTACGTGGGGGCCCGCATGAAGCTCATCGTCCAGATCCCCTGCTTCAACGAGGAGGAGACCCTCCCCTCCACGCTCGCCGACCTCCCGCGCGCGATTCCGGGGATCGAGACCGTCGAGTGGCTCGTGATCGACGACGGCTCGACCGACCGCACCGTAGAGGTGGCCCGCGCCGGCGGCGTGGATCACGTCGTGCGACTCACGAACAACAAGGGCCTCGCAGCGGCCTTCCAGGCGGGGCTCGACGCCTGCCTGAAGCTCGGCGCCGACATCATCGTCAACACGGATGCCGACAACCAGTACAGCGGACAGGACATCCCGAAGCTGGTGACGCCGATTCTGAACGGCACAGCCGACATGGTCATCGGGGACCGCAAGACCGATCAGATCGAACACTTCTCCCCCGTGAAGAAGCGCTTGCAGCGTTGGGGCAGCGCGGTCGTGCGGCGCGCTTCCGGCACCAACGTGCCGGACACCACCTCCGGGTTCCGCGCCTACAACCGCGAGGCCGCCCTGCAGATGCAAGTGGTGTCGAAGTTCACCTACACGCTCGAGTCGATCATCCAGGCCGGCAAGATGCTCGTGGCCGTCGACCACGTCCCGATCCGGACGAACCCGAAGACGCGCGAGTCTCGGCTCTTCCCGTCGACCGGGTCGTATGTGCGGCGCAACGCGGTGTCGATCTTCCGGATCTACGCGCTCTACGAGCCGTTGCGCGTGTTCCTCGCCGCCGCCGCCTTCTTCGCGGTGATCGGGGCCGTGATCTGGGCTCGCTTCCTGTACTTCTACTTCTTCGCCGACGAGCCCGGGCAGCACATCCAGTCGCTGATCCTGGGCTCGACGCTCTTCATCGTGGCCGTTCAGCTCGCGGCCCTCGGCGTCGTCGGCGACATCCTCGCCGGCAGCCGGCTGCTTCAGCAGCGCCAGCTCGAGCGCGTGCGGCGCGTCGAGCTCCACCTCGGCGTAGAGCCGTCGCACTATGAGCCCGGCGCCCGGCCGACCGGCCAGGAGGCCACCACCGGCGCCCGGGCGGGGCGCGCCACCGGCAAGACCGAGGACCGCGAGGCGCTGAAGCTGTGAGCGCCACCGCCGAGGTACCCACCGGGAACACCTACGACAAGTACGGCTCGACCAACCCGGTGGTCCGGCGGCTGATGTCCGGGTTCCACTCGACGCTCGACGAGCTGTTCGCGCTGGCGGCGCCGGGGTCGATCCTCGACGTGGGCTGCGGCGAGGGCGTGCTCACGGTCGAGTGGGCCGAGCGGCTCGGCGACGGCCGCGTGGTCGGCATCGACCTCGACGACCCGAAGCTGCGCGCCGAGTGGGAGAAGCGCTCGCGCCCGAACCTCGAGTTCCGCGCCGAGGAGGCCACCTCGCTGTCCTTCGACGACGACTCCTTCGACATGGCCACCGCCATCGAGGTGCTCGAGCACGTGCCCGATCCCGAGGCGACCCTGGCCGAGATGGCCCGGGTGGCGCGCCGCCACCTCCTCGTGAGCGTGCCGCGCGAGCCGCTGTGGCGAGGGCTCAACATGGCCCGCGCGGCCTACCTGCGTGACCTGGGCAACACGCCCGGTCACGTGAACCACTGGTCGAAGCGGGCGTTCACCTCGCTGCTGTCCCGTTACGGGACGGTCGAGCAGGTGCGCTCGCCGTTCCCGTGGACCATGGTGCTTGTCCGCCTCACGTAGAAGCGAGCCGGGGGCGCACGCCCCCGGACCCCCGCTGATGTCTGGCCGGTCGGCCCCGAGCTCCTACGGCAGGGGGGCGGCGATCCTCTCGGTGGGGATCGGCGTCACCGGCCTCATCACCTTCGGCTACTTCTCGCTCGCCAGCTACTCGCTCGAGGAGGCCGAGTACGGGCGCATCACGCTGCTCTGGTCGGCGGTGTTCATCACGGTGTCTGTCCTGTACCGGCCGGTGGAGCAGTTGCTCTCCCGGACGATCGCGGACCGCGACGCGCGGGGAATCACGGGCACGGAGCATCTTCGGGTGGCGGCCACGATTCAGCTGGGACTGGGCTTGCTGTTCGCCGTCGCTGCCCTCCTGCTACGTGGTCCCATCGAGGACGACCTCTTCGGCGGCTCCGAGGCGCTCTACTGGATCCTGATCGTCACCGTGCTCGCCTACGCGGCGAGCTACTTCGCGCGCGGCTTCCTCGCCGGGCACCACCGCTTCGGCCTGTACGGCGGGCTCGTCCTGATGGAGGCGAGCTCCCGCTGCCTGTTCGCACTGGCGGTGGCGGTGGGGATCGCGGAGGGCCAGACGGCCGTGGCGCTCGGGATGGCGGCGGCGCCGATCGTGTCGCTGGCGGTGGTGCCGTGGGCGATCGGGCGGCGGCTGCGGGCCCCGAGCGCCGCCGCCGACCCCCAGACCCTCGACGCCGCCGCTCGCGACGAGCCGGCCGGCACCGAGCCAGAGTTCACCCTCGCCCACGGCTCCGGCTTCGCCGTCGCGGTCCTCCTCATCATGCTGAGCGAGCAGACCTTCCTAAACGCGGGCCCGCTGCTCGTCGAGGCCTCCGAGGGCCAGCGCGGCGCCGCTCTCGCCGGCTTCACCTTCAACGTGCTCCTCATCGCCCGCGCCCCGCTCCAGCTCTTCCAGGCCGTCCAGACCTCGATCCTCCCCCACCTCACCCGCTTACGCGCGAGCGGCGAGACCGACCCCTTCCGCCGCAGCGTCAACCTCACGCTCACCGCAATCGCCGCCTTTGCGGCCTGCGTGGCGCTCGTCATGCTCGCCGTCGGCCCCTTCCTGATGGACCTCGTCTTCGGCGGCGACTTCGACTACGAGCGCGTCGGCCTCGTGCTCGTGTCGCTCGGCATGGGCCTCTATCTCGCCGCCGCCACGCTCAACCAGGCGCTGCTCGCCCACGGCCGCGCCGCTCCCGCCGCCGCGGCCTGGGGCGCCTGCGCAGCCACCTTCGCGCTGTTCCTGTTGCTGGCGGACTTCGACGACCGCGTGCTCCAGGTCGAGATCGCCTTTCTCGGCGCCGCGGCCCTGCTCTGTGCGCTCCTTCACACGCTTTACCGCAGAGCCTGAGATCCTCGAAGGCGGCATGCCCGAGCCGCTCACGATCCCCACCCGATTCAACGGGCCGCCGTCGTCGGCGAACGGCGGGTACACCTCCGGCCGGGTCGCCGAGCTCGTGGGTACGGAGGAGGTGGCGGTGTCGCTGCGCCTGCCGCCGCCGCTCGAGCGGCCGCTCGATGTGGTCCGGGACGGCGACCGCGTGGAGCTCCGCGACCGCGACGGCGAACTCGTAGCGGAGGGCTACCCAGAGACCCTCGGTCTCGACGTGCCTGACCCCATCTCGCCCGACCAAGCGGCGGCCGCGTCGGAAGCGGGGCACGAGAAGTGGGCCGCGAACCACCCGTTTCGCACCTGCGTGGTGTGCGGCCCCGACCGCCGGCCCCACGACGGGCTGTGCATCTTCCCGGGCCCGCTCGCCGACGGGATGTTCGCCGCTCCCTGGACGCCGGACGAGTCGGTCGGCAACGGCGACGGCGAGGTCCGCCCCGAGTGCGTCTGGGCGGCGCTCGACTGCCCGACGAGCGCACCGGTCGCAAACTTCGGCGACGGGCCGCCGATGGTGCTCGCCCGGCTCACCGCCCGGCTGGCGGCCTCGGTGCTCGTCGGCGAGCGGCACTCGCTCGTGTCATGGCCGCTCGCCCTGAACGGCCGCAAGCGGCATTCGGCGTGCGCGCTGTTCGACTCCGAGGGACGCCTGCTGTCCGCCTCGCGCGCTCTGTGGATCGAGCTTCGGAGGTGATCTCGGCGCCGGGACGGCGCCGTTGCCATCGGCACCGCGGGCAGGATGCCTGCGGGGGTAACCTGCTCCAATGGCCCTTCACTACCGCACCTGCCCCTTCTGCGAGGCCACCTGCGGCCTCCAGGTCGAGACCGAGGGGCGTGAGGTGGTGTCCGTCAAGGGCGACAAGGAGGACGTCTTCAGCCGCGGTTTCATCTGCCCCAAGGCGCACGGCCTCAAGCAGCTCCACGAGGACCCCGACCGGCTGACCACGCCGCTCGTCCGCCGCGACGGCGAGCTGGTCGAGGCCACCTGGGACGAGGCTTTCGACGAGATCGACCGCCGCCTGTCGCCGCTGCTGGCGGAGCACGGGCGCGACGCGGTGGCCGTTTACCTCGGCAACCCGATCGTGCACAACCTGTCGGGCGTGCTCTACGGGCCGGCGTTCCTGCGCGCGCTCGGCAGCCGCAACATCTACTCGGCCTCGACGGTCGACCAGATGCCGAAGCAGGTCTCGTCCGGGCTGATGTTCGGCACGATGTTGTCGATCCCGCTCGCGGACGTGGACCGCACGGACCACCTGCTGATCCTCGGCGCGAACCCCCTCGTGTCGAACGGCAGTCTGCTCACGGCGCCCGACATGCGCGGCCGGCTGCGCGCGATCCGCGAGCGCGGCGGGAAGGTCGTGGTGGTGGACCCGCGCCGCACGCGCACCGCCGAGGAGGCCGACGAGCACCATTTCATCCGCCCGGGCACCGACGCCTTCCTGCTCGCCGCGATGGCCTGCACGCTCGTAGAGGAGGGCCTGGCCGACCCCGGTCCGCTCGCGGAGCACGTCAACTGCCTCGACGAGGTGACAGAGCTGGTGCGCGGCTTCCCGCCTGAGCGCGCGGCCGCGGCCTGCGGGATCCCGGCGGAGGAGATCCGCCGCATGGCGCGCGAGCTGGCGGCCGCTCCGCGCGCGGCTGTGTACGGCCGGATCGGCACCTGCACGCAGGAGTTCGGGACGCTCGCCTCCTGGCTCGTGGACGTGCTCAACGTGCTCACCGGCAACCTCGACCGAGAGGGCGGGGTGATGTTCTCCCGCGCCGCGGCGGCACAGAAGAACTCGTCGGGGAACGGCGGCAGCGGCAGGGGCGTCCGGCTGGGGCGCTGGGACAGCCGCGTACGCGGCCTGCCGGAGATGTTCGGCGAGCTGCCCGTCTCCTGCCTGGCGGAGGAGATCGAGACGCCCGGCGAGGGCCAGGTGCGAGCGCTGATCACCCTGGCCGGCAACCCGGTGGTCTCGACGCCCAATGCCGGCCGGCTCGAGCAGGCAATCGAGGGGCTCGACTTCCAGCTCGCGATCGACCTGTACGTGAACGAGACGACCCGGCACGCCGACGTGGTCCTCCCCGCCCCGCAGCCGCTCGAGCGGTCGCACTTCGACCTGGCCTTCTACCAGCTGTCCGTGCGCAACGTGGCCAACTACTCGCCGGCGGTGTTCGAGGGCACCGGCCCTGCCGAGTGGGAGCTGCTCCTGCGGCTGGCCGGGGTCGTGAGCGGCCAGGGTCCGAACGCCGACGTGGCGGCGATCGACGACCTCGTGATCTCGACGCTCGTGCAGCGCGAGGTCACGATGGCCGGCTCGCCCGTGGAGGGACGCGACCCGGCCGAGCTCTTGGAGGAGCTCGAGCCGCGCCGCGGCCCGGAGCGGATCCTCGACTTCATGCTGCGGGTCGGGCCCTACGGCGACGCCTTCGGAGCGGAAGTCGGGAACGGCGACCGCTCCGTCGGGCTCACACTCGCCACCCTGGAGGCGAGCCCGCATGGCGTCGACCTCGGTGGCCACCGGCCTCGCATCCCGGAGATGCTGCGAACCCCCTCCGGAAGGATCGAGCTCGCCCCGGAGAGCATCGTCGCCGACGTCGAGCGGCTGCGCCCGGAGCTCGACCGCCGGCGGAACGGCGACATGGTGCTGATCGGCCGCCGCCAGCTTCGCTCGAACAACTCCTGGATGCACAACCTGCCGGCGTTGGTGAAGGGCAAGGACCGCTGCACGCTGCACATCCACCCCGACGACGCCGAGCGACTCGGTCTCGAGGACGGGGGCCGGGCGACGGTCAGCTCCGCCGCCGGCCGGATCGAGGCGCCGGTGGAGCTGACCGACGGGATCATGCCCGGCGTGGTCTCGATCCCACACGGCTGGGGCCACGACGCACCCGGAGTGCGGATGAGGGTGGCGAGCGAGCACGCCGGCGTGAACAGCAACGTGCTGGCGGACGAGACGCGGGTGGACCCCGTGTCCGGGAACGCAGTATTGAACGGGATCCCCGTAGAGCTCCAACCGGCCTGAGGCGCCGGGAACGCCCCCGGCGATCTCAGATCAGTTGGAGCATGGACTCGCCGCAGTTGCGGCATGTCACGTTCGCCGTGTCCGACATCCGGGCGATCGTCGAGTGGGCGCCGCAGTTCGGGCACTCCGAGCGCAGCTCGTAGCGGTGCAGGCAGTTCACGCAGCGGTAGCGGCCGGCCAGGTTCGTGCCGCGCAGCCACGGCTCGCCGCACGAGGGGCACTGGGGGCCAAGGCTGGTTTCCTCACTCGCCACGGGACCAGGAAGCTACCCGCTCGCTCAGCTGGGCACCCGGCCGCCCCGGCCTCGCAGCCACGCCGCGGCCTCCATCGGCCGCTTGCCGGGCGGGTGCACCTCGAGCAGCTCGAGCGCTCCCTGGGCGGCCCCGTACAGGACCCTCGAGTCCACCACGCCCAGCTCGCCCGGGGCGACCCCGTCGACCCCCGGCGCCAGCCGCGCGCGGCGCACGCCGAGCCGCTCCTCCGACTCAAGCTCGACGTACGCGCCCAGGTGCGGGGTGAGCGCGCGAACCCGCCGCTCCAGCTCGGTGGCGCGCAGGGCGGGGTCGAGGCGCCGGTCCGCCGGGCCGATCTTCTCCGCGTAGGTGACTCCCTGCTCGGGCTGCTCGCGGCAGGGCGGCCGGATGTCGAGCGTCTCGATCAGGAGCTCTCCGCTGAGCGCGGCGAGGCGCGGCGACAGACTGCCGTAGTCGTCGTCCGGCCGGATGCTCTCGCTGCGCTGCAGGCAGACCGGCCCGGCGTCGAGCTCCGCGATCGGCCGCATGATCGAAACCCCGGTCTCCTCGTCGCCCGCTTCGATCGCCCGCTCGATCGGCGCCGCCCCGCGCCAGCGCGGCAGCAGCGACGGGTGCACGTTCAGCATCTCGTGCGCCGACAGCAGCGGCTCTTTCAGGAGCGCCCCGTACGCGCAGATCAGGACCGCCTCGGGCTCGGCCGCGGCGATGGCCGCCCGGGACTCCTCGCAGTTCACGTTCTCCGGCTGGATCGTCTCGATTCCGAGCAGCGCGGCGCGCTCGGCCACCGGCGGCGGCTGCACCTTCCGCCCGCGCCCGCGCGGACGGTCGGGCCGGGTCACCACCAGCACGGGCCGGTGGGGCGTGGCCGCGACCGCCTCGAGCACGTCGACGGCGAACTCGGAGGTGCCGAGGAACACGGTGCGCACCCGGGCGAGACTAGCCGCGCGAGTGCGGGCGTAGCGCTACGACCAGAGTCGACCGCCGCTCCGGAGGGAGCGCGGCCTCCGCGCGTAGCAGCAACGCCCGCAGCAGCCCGCGCTCACCGGCGTACCTGTGCAGGGTCGCCACGTAATTCAGCGCGTGTATGGCGAAACCCGAGGCGTCGGCAATTTGCCGCAGCGATCGGACGGTGTTCGCGCGGTACGGGGCGCGAAAGACGTCACGCGCGGCCACGCCGGGTCCCAGCCGCTTCAGCTGAGTGCGCAGCCATTGCGGGAGCCGCGCGCTAAGGCGCATGAACGGATTCGCCATGTTCGGCGTTACGACCAGGACGGCACCGTCGTCCCGGACGACTCGCCGCCATTCCCTGAAGGCTTGTTCCGGCGCCTCCATGTGCTCCACGACGAAACTCGCATAGACCAGGTCGAACGTCCCTGCCGGGAATGGCAGGTCCCCACACAGGTCGGCGACGACGAAATCGTCCAGTCCGTAGTTCGAACGGCCGGCATCGGCGTCCAGATCGACTCCGGTGACCCTGCGAACTCCGAACTCCGGCTCCGCCAGGCTGTCGGCCCGGCTGTCTCGGCGGCCACACCCGGCCTCGAGCACATGCGCAGCCGGTCCGCGCATGGAGCGGCGTAAGACCTCCCGCTCACAGTCGACCAGTGACGTCTCCACTACCGCCCGAACACTCGACCATGGGTCAAGTGCTCACCTCCGCGCCGCTCAGGGCCCTGAGCTCGGCGACCTCGAGCTCGAGCTGGGCGACGCGCTGCTCGAGCGCGTGCTCGGCGAGGAGATCCTCCCGCGCCGGAACCTCGCCGTTGTCGCTCGGCGTCATGAGCCTCGAGATGGCGGCGCGCAGGTCCGGCCGCTTGCCGATCCGCTGGCTGGCCGGGCGCCCCGGCGCGTCCTGCTGTCCGGAACCCGTGCTGCGCAGGATCTTGCGCGCTCCGAGCGGCTTCAGCAGTGGCCGCGAGTGCGCCCGCGCGATCCCCTGGAGGCACGCGAGGGCGCCCACGACGATCGGCGAGGCGCTCGACGTGCCGCTGAACTGGTCCGTGTACCAGAGATCCTCGTTGGGACCGCCCTGCAGGTCGCCGTAGCCGGTCGTCGTGACCTCCCGGCCCCAGCCCTGCGCGTCGACCATGGCGCCCCAGTTCGAGAAATCGAGCCGCGAGCGGTCGGGACCGTGGTTGCGGCCATGCGTGCCGGGCGGCGGTGCCCCGGCGCCGACGACGACGGCGCGCGAGTCGCGGTTGTCACGGTTGAACGGGTTGCGCCAGCTCTGCGGGAAGCCCGGCGGCCGCTGGCTGTAGATCGGGTCGTCGAGGTTCTGGGACCCGTTCCCGGCCGCCTCGACGACGATGATCCCGCGGCTCGTGGCGTACCTGATCGCCGCGAAGTCCTGCGGCCACCACTCGATGGCGATGAACCCGAACTGCCCCTGGCCGGTGGCCCGCGGCCCTGGCCTGTGCAACTCGATCAGGATGATGTCGCCGGCATCGAGCGCGTCGGCCGCCCGCCGGATTGCCCGTCCGGTCGTGGCGTGGCCCTGCGCGTCGAGGAGCGACGCCGCCCGAACCCTCGCCGCGGGTGAGATGCCCACGACGCCGAAGCCGTTGCGGTCCCCGCCGAACTCGCCGATCACCGCGGTCCCGTGGTTGCGCCAGTCGACGTCGGGGATCTGCACCCCGCTCACGACGCCGCCCTGGTTCTTGCGCAGGTCCTCGTGGGTGAACTGCCAGGCGCCCTCGACGTCGATGATGTTCACGCCGGTGCCCCTGCCGCCGGGCACTGTCCATGCGTGGCGGGCATCGATGCCCTCCGGCGCACGGTTGAGGTAACCCTGCCGGCTCGTGAAGTCCGGGCTGGCCGGCGGGGCATCCTCGGCGGCCGGTGTCATCGCATTCAGCAGCTCGCCGTCCATGATTTCCGCCGGCTCGGCCGGGGGCACCACGTAGGCGGCCTCCACGGCCTCGCTCTCCAGCAGCGCCTGGGCCACCGACTCGAGGTCGCCGCTGGCGTCCACCCGGTAGAACACGGAGAGGTCCGGAGCCTCCTCTCCGGTCGCCGTCGGGGCGGCCGCCGCCTGCCGCAGCCGCTCCTCGCTCTCCCCGAAGAGCGGCTCCATCTCCGCCTGGGCATCACGGAGCGTGTTGTTCAGCGGGTCGACGTTGGCCTCCTCGGCGCTTGCCAACCCCTCGCGCGTGGCGCGCACGTCGGCTTCTCTGCTGGCGACGACGACGAGTTCCGGCTCGAGCCGGAAGCCGTACTGTCGGGTGCTGTCTGTGGCCATGGGGGCTCCTTCCGGATGGCGTCGACCTACGGGAGGTCGGCAGGTGACGCCGGAGGTGTGACGTAGGCGCCCTCGACGGCGTCGCTGCGCTGAAGCGTCTCGGCGACCGCGCGGGCCTTCTCCGCGTCCTCGACGTGCACCATGAAGTGCGTCAGCAGGTCCGGTGCACTCGTGCCCGGGTGCACCGGCTCCAGGGCCACCCCGAGGCGCGAGGCCTTCTCGAGGATCTCCTTGGAGGCGGGCGTCTCCGCCTCGCCGGCCTGAAGCGCGCGCGCGACGTCCGGACGAACGTGCACCGAAACCTGCTCCATCGGTGCTACCCCTACCGGGTGGCGGTGGCGAAAGTCAAGCGGCTTCGCTGACCGGGCTACCAGCCGCCGGGCACCAGCGTCGGGCCCACGATGTGCCCCACCCCGTGCTCGTGGACGTCGTGCGTGAAGTGGGCTGCGTACCAGAGGACGACGTCCGTGTTGCGGATCGACTCGCCGTTGACGAACTGGTTCAGCCGGGCGCGGGCCTGGCCCACGTCGTCGACGCCGTCGTCGATCTGGTTTGGCCGGTGACGCAGCGCCCAGAGGTCGCCCACGCCCCAGGAGTCGGCCTTCCCGTCGTTGTCGCCCGGTATCAGCGTGTAGCGCTCACCGGACTGGATGTTTCGGACCTGCCACTTGCGCTTGCGGTTCCTGTTGCGGCTGCGGCGGATCTCGTTGCGCAGCCGGTGCCATTTGTCGTTGCCGCTCAACGGCGGGTCGTTGAACTCGCGCACCTCGTTGTGCTCTCGGCCCGCCACGTCGAAGTCGAAGCGCCAGTAGACGTGGTGGAAGTGCTTGTTGCACACGCAGCTGTCGTCGACCGCGCCGAACCCGAAGCGCGGCGAGATCGTGCCGTTCGCGTGGAGCCGCCAGCGGCTGACGTACCGGTACCAGCCGGCCTCCAGCTCGCTGACCAGCACCACCTCGTCGCCGTCCACGTAGATCGCCACGCCACGGAAGTTGCCCTGGTCGTCGCCGGACTCGAGCACCGTCTGAGCCTTGCTGGGGCAGAGCCGGAAGCCGGGTGCCGGATTGTTGCTGCCCGGCGCCTTGAACATGCCCTCCTGCCACTGCCAATCGCGGTAAGGCCCGCAGGCGTCGTTGCGGTAGCGCACGTTCAGGATCGGCACATGCGCGCGGCGCAGCACCGACTTTCCGCGGTAGCGCACTCGGCGAAGCTCGACTCCCGACCCCATCCTGCCCGCCGAGGCGGCCGGACGGACGACCACCATGGTCCAGAGCGTCTCACCGTCCCGCCTGACGGTGACCTTGGCCCGGCCGGGCGTTCCCCGGTTGGTCGTCCCCTGGAAAGCGTTCGGAACGCCGCAGTGATGGGGGTCGGCCAGGGCCGAGTCGGGCGCGCCCGATTCGAAGCGAATGACCTCCCCGCCGGCCAGCGCCACGCCCACGATCTCATGCCGGGCCTCGGCACCGTCCGCTGGCAGGAGCCCGACGGTGACCGTGCGCACGACCGTTCCGTCCGGTTGCTCGTCGAGCACCAGCGGAGGCATCGGCCGGTAGGGGCGCAGCTGCCCTGCGGCGAGTGCCGCCCCCAACTCCGGATCGTTGCCGACGGCCTCCACGGCGGCCTCGAACTCCTCGCTCGTCGGGAGCGGCTGGCGGACCGTCTCCCGGATATCGACGCCGGCGTGGTCCGGGCCGGTATCGATCACGAGCGTACGCTCGTTCGTGTAGTCGTAGACGGTCGCACGCACGTGGGTCGGCTCCGGCACGTCGTCGTCGCCCGGGCCCGGGTCGGGCTCGACGGGCATCACGGACAGGACCCGGTGCTCGGCCCCGTCGAGCTCGCTCCGCACCTCGGGGAGGTCGAGCGCCGAACGGACCGCGGCGTCGAGCTCGTCCGGATCCGGACCGTACGGGACGACCTCGACCTCGAGCTCTCCCATCAGTCGCTCACGACGCAGATCGTCGTCGGTCGACGGCGCCAGCAGGCAGCCGGCCACGAGCGGGAGGGCACTGCGACGACGCGCTTCACGGTTCCTCCTGGGGGTGGAAGGGCAGGCGGGCGCGAGCCTACCGAGTTAGGGCACCGCTCCCACCCGGCGCGGCGCTTGCAGAGCCGCACCACCGTCCGGCCGGGTGCAGCGCCCCCCGGCCTGGCGATTTGGAGCGCCCTCCGCACGTTGCGTTCCTCTCACACGAGCTTTCGAGGTGAGGAGGGCTTCGAGCGCGTGGCCGGGAACCGCGACGGGTCCGTCTCGGCGCGGGCTCCTGCTCGCGCGGGGAAGCATGCGCCACGTCGTGCTGGTCGGCCTCGCGCAGGAGTCGGGGCAGGGGCGCGCCGCCGGACGCCCAGATCGAGGCTGCGCGGCGCGCCCCAGGCGCTCAGGCGGCGCGCGCGACTTTCTCGAGCTCCGCGTCCGCTTCGCTTGCGGCGATCTCGCGGAGGTCGACGAGGAGGATCGCGTGTCCTTGGTGCAGCTCGCCCACCGCGCGGTCGACGGCGTCGTCGTCGAGTGCGGCCCGGCTCAGGAGCCGCCGGGCTCCGCGAAGGCCGGTGATCCGCGCGCGTTCGGCGTCGCCCTTGTAGCTGACGATCACGACGCGGTCGGTGTCCGCGAACGAGCCTTGTCGCTGCTGGTCGGCATCGCCGGCGAAGCTGCCGGCGCCCTGGCGACGCTGGAGTATGCGGCCGCCGTAGGTGCCGATCGGGGCGTCGGGCGCGACCCGTCCGGCGAACCCACCGACAGGTTCCCGGCGGATGTCGCGTCGTGCGCTGGCCGCGAGCAGACGGATGTCGCGTTCCGCGACGCCCGTGGCGCGCAGTGCCTCGACGGCGCGGCGCGCCGCGAGCTCGGTGGGATATGTCTTGGTGAGCGTGGTCATGGAGGTCTCCTTCGTCGTAAGCCGTGTCGCCGGGTTGGCTGCGCGGATCACGCGCTCGGGCGGTTGCGGCGCATTTGCGTCGTGGTGACAGCAGTTGGTCGTCTCCTATGAGACGAGATTGAGGCGCCGCCCGTGACAGTGCCCAGCGCTCGGTGCTCAGCGCTCGGCACGTCCGACATCGGCGTGCACTAGCGCTGCTCGCGCTCGCAGGTGATGAAACCCGAGCGTTCTCCCGCCGGCCGGCGCGCTCGGAGGTAGTCCCACTTGCACCTCAATCCCAAGGCACGTGGGAGCCCGTCGGCAGCAGGCGCAGCGACTGCCCGGTGCGAGTTGCGATGACGCGTCCGCGCTCGAGATCCACGACGTGCATTCGGCGATCCGGGTCGGTGCGGACGTACGCGAGCGATCCCGCGCTGGCGAGGACCTCGCTTGGCGCGTTCTCGAGCACGTGGAAGGCTCGATCGCCGTCGGGCTCGTAGGCAGTAAGTCCTCCTCGGCGCCGATCTGCGGCCAGCAGCAGCCCGGCGGCGGCGTGCACCTCGGCGGCGTGCTGATCGAGCAGCCGTGTCTGCCAGCGGCGAACATCGATCACCTGGACACCGGCGGGACGGGTGCCCTGCTCGAGCGCGCCGGTCGAGCGCCTCAGCACGTCCGAGTCATGTCCCGAGACCGCGATCACACCGGGTTCGAGCCACGTGGCGCTGCGCTCGCGGCCGACCAG
This sequence comes from Thermoleophilaceae bacterium, assembly GCA_035947555.1. GTDB lineage: Bacteria > Actinomycetota > Thermoleophilia > Solirubrobacterales > Thermoleophilaceae > JACVRW01. Next base: position 13,802 of record DASZJZ010000074.1, read on the forward strand.
CGGCGGCTGGGCCTCCGCGCGAGGGGCCCCCAGGTCGCCTGGCCGCTCGACCAGCGACGATCGTGCGGACAGCGGGTGAAGGCGCGCGCGCCGATGTTGGAGGTCGACCTCGACGATCTCGCTGCGGACCGATACCACGTAGGCGTGTCGCCTGTGCGGGTCGACGGCGATCCCCGGCCTGCGGACATGGACGACGCCCTGGGCCGACTGCGCGCCGGCGAGGACGTCGTCGAGGCGCATGCTGTCGACATTCCCGCGGAGGTCGACCGTCGCGACCTCGGCGAGACCGATGAAGGAGGGCGGCGCGAGCAGGAGCACCGGCCCGTCCGGTGTTTCGGTCACTCGCACCAACCCGGCCGCAAACCGTCGGCGGGCAATCACGCGCCGGCGGAGCGCGTCGACGATCACGACGGTCGTCGTGCCGCGCGCGCAGCACCCGCCCGGCGCGAGCACGAGCCAGATCCGATCGCTACGCGGCCAGCCGACGGCTGCCAATGCGCCACGCGCGCCCACGCGGACCGTGGCGAGCGTGCGCATCCGTTGCAGGTCGAGCAGCCGCAGCGTGGCGGCGCCGGCAGTGACGACCGCCGCACGCGAGCCGTCTGGATCCCACGCCCAGCCCTCGGCGGGCTCGTCGAGCCGCACGCTCCGGGGCAGCGGCCGCAAAGAGCTCGAGTCGAGCCGGACAAGCCTGCCGTCTCCGCCATCGTCGGCGATGGCGAGCAGCGAAGGCGGCCGCTCGCCGATGCCACCGCGAATCGACTCGCCCGAGCGGAGCATCTCGCCGACAACGACCGCAATCGCCACGAGCGCGGCGCTGGCGACGGCAAGCCGCACCGCGGCCACCAGCGCGCCGCTGCGCCGGCCG